>NZ_CP114903.1:6053568-6366961 GCF_027497255.1 Micromonospora sp. WMMD882 | reverse complement strand
GGAGCTGCACCCAGTAGTGCGGCCAGTACGCGCCGCCCAGGTTCACCCCGACCACTCCCCCGCCCAGCCAGCCGGCCATGATCACCCCGGTCGGCCCCGGCCGGCGTACCCGGCTCAGGGCGGCCGGGACGGCGCGCGGTGACGGCGGGGCGGCACGCGACGGGGACAGCCCGGCGCGCGGCAGGGACAGGGCGACCGTTACCGGCAGGGCGAGGGCGGCCAGTTCCGGGGCGGCGGCGCCGAGGCTGCGCAGCAGGGCGGCGGCCCGGTCACCGGACTGCGGGCCGCCCAGGGCGGCGAGCTGGTAGCCGGCCAGCGCGTGCCAGTACTCCGACCAGCCGACCGTCACCCCGTGCAGGGCGCACAGGGCGAGCGGCCCGGCCGCGCCGGCCAGCGCCGGGCCGTACCCGGAGAGGCGGCGGCCGGTGGTCACGGCCGCGACGGCCAGGGTGGCGGTGAGGCCGTCGACGCCCGAGGGTTTCATGGTGAGCGCGGCCCCGGCGGCGATGCCGGCGGCGACCAGCCAGCCCGGCCCGCCGTGCCGCCGCCAGCGCAGCGCGGCGACCACCGCGACGGTCGCCGGGACGCCGGCCAGCAGCTCGCCGTTGAGGGTGAACCCCTCCAGTCGGGGGGCCACCCCGACGGTCGCGTAGAGGGCCGCCGCGACCACGCCGGCCCGGCGGCCGGCGAGCTGCCAGCCGGCCGCGCCGACCGCCAGGGTGATCAGCGTGCCGGCGACCACCGCGCCGAGGCGGATCGCGCCGCCGTCGGGGTCCAGGTCGAGCAGCAGCCGGTACGTCAGGAGCAGCCCCTGGGGGCGGTCCAGCCACGCCTCGCGGTACAGCGGCACGCCCCGGGACCATTCCCGGGCGACGTGCGCGTACCCGCCCTCGTCCATGCCGAGGCCGGCGCCGACGAACGGCAGCCGGAGCACGGCGGCGAGCCCGGCGGCGGCCAGGATACCGACGCCGGCCGGGCTCGCGGAGACGCCCCGGGCGTGGGCGGCCCGGGCGTGGGCGGCCCGGGCGTGGGCGGCCCGGGCGTGGGCGGCCCGGCGGGCTGGGGCGGGCATGCCGGGCTCTTCCCGTTTCCACGCCGCCGAAGCGCGCACCGGGCGGATCGTTCGCGGCTGCGGCCCGCCGTGCGGGGTCGTCGGGTGGGCGGCGGGCGCCGGGGCGCCGGGCGGCAGCCTGGGTAGGCTCGGCAGATCATGGACGTTTCCGCTGTTCTGCTGCTGCTCGCGGCCGGTCTGGCCGCGGGCATGGTCAACGCGGCGGCCGGCGGCGGGTCCCTGATCACGTTCCCGGCGTTGCTCGCGGCCGGGCTGCCGCCGGTGCCGGCGAACGTCTCCAACTCGGTGGCCGTCGCCCCCGGCTACCTGGCCAGCGTGGCGGGGAGCTGGCGGGACCTGCCGCCCCGGCGGACGGTGGTGGCGCTGGTCCCGACCGCCGCGCTGGGCACGGTGGGCGGGACGCTGCTGCTGTTGAACACCCCGGCGCGGGCGTTCGAGCTGGTGGTGCCGTTCCTGGTGCTGGGCGCGACGGCGGTGCTGGCGTTCCAGGGGCCGCTGCGCCGGCTGGTCGGGCATCCGCGCGACGTGGGGCTGCGCCGCCGGGTGGTCACCCTCCAGGCGATGGTGCTGGTCGGCTCGGTGTACGGGGGGTACTTCGGCGCGGCGCTCGGGGTGATGCTGGTCGCCGGACTGGCGCTGGTACGTGACGACCCGCTGGTGCGGGTGACGGCGTTGAAGAACCTGCTCTCGGCGGTGGTCGGGGTGACCACGCTGGTGGTCTTCGCGGTGTTCGGGCCGGTCGACTGGGTGGCCGTGGCGGTGGTCGCCCCGGCCACCCTGGTCGGCGGGTACGCGGGCGCGCGGCTGGTGCGCCGGCTGCCGGCGGTGGCGCTGAGGACCCTGATCGTGGTCTTCGGCACGGTGATCGGCGGCTACCTGCTCTACCGCGCGCTGCGCTGAGGGTCGACCGGGTCGGGCGTCAGCTCGGGGAGGGGGTCGACCCGGGGGTCGCCCTCGTCGGCGAAGTAGTCGTCCGGCTCGGTGCCGTCGACGCCCTCGTCGACCTTCGCGGCCCGCAGCGCGAGGGTGACGAGCGCGGCGACGACCAGGTTGACCAGCACCGCCACGATCCCGACGTAGATGGTCTTCTTGGTGTCGACGCCGAACTCGGAGAGCGGGAACGCCGAGCCGCCGAAGTGCTTCCGCCCGTTCGCCGGGTTGGGGATCTGGTAGAGCATCCACATGCCCAACCCCATGCCGGCGGCCCAGCCGGCGATCAGCGCGCCCCGGTGGAACCAGCGGGTGTAGAGGCCCAGCGCCACCGCCGGCAACGTCTGGAGGATGATCACGCCGCCGATGAGTTGCAGGTCGATGGAGAACTGCGGGTCGAGGAAGACGATGCAGGCGACCGCGCCGACCTTCACCACCAGCGAGGTGACCTTCGATACGGTGGCCTCCTGGGCGGGGCTGGCGTCCCGGCGCAGGTACTCCTTGTAGATGTTGCGGGTGAACAGGTTCGCCGCCGCGATCGACATGATCGCCGCCGGGACGAGCGCGCCGATGCCGATGGCCGCGTACGCCACGCCGGTGAACCAGGCCGGGAACTGCTGGTCGAACAGCACGGGCACGACGGTGTTGCTGTCGACCGTGCCCTCCCTCGCGCCGGGCAGCGGCGTCACGTCGGCCGCGATGGCCATGAACCCGAGCAGCGCGATCAGCCCGAGCAGCAGGCTGTACGCAGGCAGCGCCGACATGTTCCGCTTGATCACGTCCCGGTTCCGGCTGGCCAGCACGCCGGTGAGGCTGTGCGGGTAGAGGAACAGCGCCAGCGCCGAGCCGAACGCCAGGGTGACGTACTGGAGCTGGTTGTTGGCGGTCAGCAGGATCCCGTCGTTGGGGTTGGCCGAGGCGGCGAACTTGGCGTCGGCGGCGTCGAAGATCTCACCCCAGCCGCCCAGCTTCTGCGGCAGCCAGAGCACCACGACCAGGATGACGACGTAGATCAGGGTGTCCTTGACGAACGCGATCAGCGCGGGCGCGCGCAGCCCCGACTGGTACGTGTAGGCGGCGAGGATGGCGAACGCAACGATGATCGGCAGGTGCCGGGCCAGGGTGCTCTCCCCGGTGACCCCCATCGTCTTGAGCACCGCCTCGATGCCGACGAGCTGCAACGCGATGTACGGCATAGTGGCGACGATCCCGGTGATCGCGATGATCAGGGCGAGCACCGGCGAGTCGAAGCGCTTACGGACGAAGTCGGCCGGGGTGACGAAGCCGTGCCGGTGCGACACCGACCAGAGCCGGACCAGCACCAGGAACACCAGCGGATAGACCACGATCGTGTACGGCACGGCGAAGAACCCGGCCGCGCCGGCCCCGAACACCAGGGCCGGCACCGCCACGAACGTGTACGCGGTGTAGAGGTCCCCGCCGATCAGGAACCAGGTGATCCAGCCGCCGAAGCTGCGCCCGCCCAGCCCCCACTCGTCCAGGTGGGCCATGTCCTTCGGGGCCCGCCACCGGGCGGCGACGAAACCCATCGCGCTGACCAGCAGGAACAGCACGGTGAAGATGACGATCTCGGTGAGGTTGTCCCGCCACATCAGCGACCACCCCGCCGCTTGGTCATTTGGTAGACGAGCGTCGTGGTGCCGACGCCCAGCAGGATGTACGCCAGCTGAAGCCAGTAGAAGCGCGGGAAGCCGAGGATCCGGGGCGCGTCACTGTTGAACAGCGCCGGGATCAACGGCACCACGATCGGCACGAGGAGCAGCCAGTTCCAGGGGCTGTGGTCCCTGCCCCGGGAACGCGTCGTGGTCGGCGGCTCCGGTCCGGTCCCGGCCATGCGCCCACCTCCGGAAGGTCGTGACGGACAGCAACAGCCCGGAGGTTATCGACGCGGTGACCGGCGTCACCCACCATTGTGGATCTCTGCGCTCAGCGGCGTCCCGCCTGCGCCGAGCGGCGTCACCCGGCGCGGGCGGGGGCACGGCTACGTCAGGTGGGCGGTGTCGTTGACGGAGCGGACGGCCACCCCGCCGTCCGGCCAGACGTCCAGCACGCAGATGCCGGCCGGGTCCAGGTAGAGGCGGTGCAGGAAGGCGTCCCCGGCGGCCAGCGCGTCCCGCAGCAGCAGCTTGATCGGGGAGACGTGCGAGACCACCACCACGGTCTGCCCGGGGTGCCCGGCCAGCAGCGCGTCCCGGGCCCGGCCGACCCGGGCGGCCACGTCGACGAACGACTCCCCGTCCGGCGGGGCCACCGCCGGGGAGGCCAGCCAGGCGTCCAGCTCGCCCGGCCACTCCTGGCGTACCTCGGCGAAGGTGCGCCCCTCCCAGGCCCCGAAGTCACATTCGACCAGGTCGTCGGAGGTACGCAGCGGGACGCCGCCGAGCGCGGCGGCGATCGGCCGGGCGGTGGCCGTACACCGGGACAGCGGTGAGCTGACCACGGCCGCGACGGCCGGGGCGAGGGCGGCCACCCGCGCGGCGGTGGCCCGCGCCTGCTCCCGGCCGCGCGGCGACAGCGGCACGTCGCCCCGGCCGGAGTAGCGGCGCTGCGCGGTCCACTCGGTCTGGCCGTGCCGGACCAGGATCAGCCGGGTCGCCTCGGCGGCGGCGCGCGGCTCCCAGGAGGCCGACCCGGTCGTCGGGTCGGCGCCGGTCGCCGCCGGACCCGGCGCGGTCGGCGCGGCGTCGGTCGGACCGGGCGCGGTCGGCGCGGCGACCGGGGCCGGGCCGGTGGGCGCGGCGGCCGGGTCGGCGCTGGTGGCGGTCCGGCCGGCGGTGGCGCGGGCGGCGGCCTCCCGGGCGGCGGCGCGGGCCGGCGAGTCGGGGGCGGCCAGCTCGCGCGGCGGCTCCACGATCCGCGGCGGCTCGACGACCGACCGTTTCGGGGTACGGCCGGCGGCGGCGTCCATCGCCGCGTTGGCCAGCGCGTCGGCGTGCCGGTTGCGTTCCCGGGGAATCCAGGTGAAGGTCACCGCGTCGAACCGGCGGACCAGCGCGGCGGCCTCGGCGGCCAGCGGACGCAGCCCCGGGTTCTTGATCTGCCACCGGCCGCACATCTGCTCGACGACCAGCTTGGAGTCCATCTTCGCCTCGACCCGGGACGCGCCCAGCTCGGCGGCGGCGGCGAGCCCGGCGATCAGCCCCCGGTACTCGGCGACGTTGTTGGTGGCGGTGCCGATCGCCTCGGCGCGTTCGAGCAGCACCTCACCGGTGTCGGCTTCCCGGACCACCGCGCCGTAGCCGGCCGGGCCCGGGTTGCCCCGGGAGCCCCCGTCGGCCTCGACGACGACGCTGGCCAGGCTCACAGGCCGGATTCGTTCGTGCGGACCATGATCCGGCGGCAGTCCTCGCAGCGCACCACCTCGTCCGGCGCGGCCTTGGCGATCCGGGCCCGGTCGGCCCCGGACAGGTCGAGCCGGCAGCCGCCGCAGCGTCCGCCGCGCAGCAGCGCCGCGCCCAGCCCGGTGGACTCACGGATCTTGTCGTAGAGGACGACCAGGTCGGTGGGGAGGTCGGCGGCGAGCGGCTGCCGGGCGGAGCGCTTGAACTCCTCCTCCTTGGCGATCTCGGCGAGGGTGCCGTCGCGCCGCTGCTCGGTCTCCGCGCGCCGGTCGCGCGCCTCGGTCAGCCGCTGCTCGATCCCGTCGAGTACGGACTGCGCGCCCTCCCGCTGCTCCATCAGCTCCAGCTCGGCGTCCTCCAGGTCGCTCTGCCGCCGCTGCAACGAGGCCAGCTCGTGCTGGAGCGCCTCCAGCTCGCGGGCCGGGCCGCTGCCGGCGGCCAGCCGGTCCTCGTTACGGGTCTTACGGGCGCGGACCTGGTCGACGTCCTTCTCCAGGCGGGCGATGTCCCGGTCCAGGTCGTCCACCGCCACCTGGGCCCGGACCCGCTGGTCCTCCAACGCGGACAACTCCCGGGCCAGCGCGTCCAGCTCGGCGTGTTCCGGCAGGGTACGACGACGGTGGGCGAGCTGGGCCAGGGCGGTGTCGATGGCCTGGAGGTCGAGCAGGCGGCGCTGCACTGCCGGTTCAGCCTTCACGTCGGGGCTCCTTAGTCGTCGTCCACGGCTTGGTCGTCGTCCACGGCTTGTCGTCGTCCGGGGCGGAGTGCGGGGCGGGGGCGGAGTGCGGGGCGGGGCGCCGGGCGGACCCGTCGCCGGGCCGTGGCGGGGTGGGGCTGGCGGCGTGCCCGGTCCACGGGTCGGTGTCCAGGTCGGAGACGTGCGTCTCGACGCCCAGGGTGGCCCGCAGGTGCTCGGCCAGGTCGTCCAGCCAGGGGCGTTCGGTGGCCCAGTGCGCGGCGTCCAGCAGCGCCGGCCCGCCCTCGGCGAGGTGCTCGCCGGCCGAATGGTGACGCAGGTCGGCGGTGAGGTAGGCGTCCACTCCGGCGGCGGTCGCGGCGGCGAGGAAACCGTCACCGGAGCCGCCGGTGACCGCGACGGTGCGCACGACGCGGGCCGGGTCGCCGGCCGCGCGTACCCCCCAGACGGTCGGCGGGAGCACGGCGGCGACGTGCCGGGTCAGCCCGGCCAGGGTCGTCGGCTCGGGCAGCTCGCCGATCCGGCCGATGCCCCGCCCGCCACCGTGCGCGGGGCTGCCCGGGGCGGCCGGCTGCAACGGGCGCAGGTCGGTCAGGCCCAGCCGGGCGGCGAGCGCGTCGGAGACGCCCGGGTGGGCCACGTCGGCGTTGGTGTGCGCCACGTACAGAGCGACGTCGCGTTTGATGAGCTGGTGCACGATCCGCCCCTTGAACGTGGTGGGCGCGACCGAGGAGACCCCCCGCAGCAGCAGCGGATGGTGCGCGACGATCAGGTCGGCCCCGACGGCGAGCGCCTCGGCGACGGTCTCCGGGACCACGTCCACCACGCAGGCCACCCGGCGGACCTCGGCGGTCGGCTCGCCGAGCACCAGCCCCACCCGGTCCCACTGTTCGGCCCAGGACGGCGGGTAGCGCCGCTCCAGGGCGGTCACCACGTCGGCCACCGTCAGCGGCGGGTTTCCGGTTGTGCTCACGGCGGGCCAGCTTACCGGCGTCGGCCCGATCCGCCGGTGACACCCGGCCCGCCGGAGCGTCCGGACGACGCCCGGCGGACGTCCCGCCCACGGTCGACGGGCACCCCGCCTGCGCCCCGCCAGCCCCCGGCCCCGACTCCCGACTCCCGGCTGCCGGCTGCCGGCTGCCGGCTGCCGGCTGCCGGCTGCGGGCTGCGGGCTGCGGGCTGCGGGCTGCGGGCTGCGGGCCAAGATCGTCTTCGTCTCCCGGAAAACGGCCTTTCCTCCACGAACGTTCCACCGTTATCACCGAAACGAAACACCGGTCGCCGGAACGCCGTCCTCACGGTGGCGCGCCGCGATCGCCGTGGAGCCGGGCTCACCCGCCGAACGTGAGGCGCCCCTGCGGAAACGCAGGCCGCCGTCGCGGCCAGCTCCCTCCACAACCCCGGCACACCAGACACGCCACCCGTAGCTCGGCCGGGTCGACCGGGCCCGTAGGCCACACGTCCCGGCACACCAGACCCGACGCTTTGCTCTGCGCCTGTCGACGCGCCAGGCCACAACCGGTGGGTGGCGCGTCGATGGGAGCAGAGCAAAGCGTCTGAGCAGATGGGTGGGCGGGATCGGTGGCTGCCCCATCGGTCCCGCCGGACGGCGGGCGGGGGCGTCCGGACGGCGGGCGGGAGCGTCCGGACGCCCCCGCGGCGGGGGTCAGCGGGTGGGCAGCGGACGGGCGGGCAGCGCGCGCAGGGCGAGCTGCCAGGGGAAGGCGTCCAGGTGGCGGTCACCGGTGCCGGGCGCGTGCAGCGGGTACACGTCGTCGCCGAAGAGCACCGTGACGCCCCACTCACGCAGCCGGTCCAGCCCGGCGCGGAACGCCGGGTGCGCCGCCATCGCGGTGTTGGTGAACGGCACCGCCACGATCGGCGTGCCCCGGCCCTGCGCCTCGACCAGCAGCCCGAGGGCGAGCGTGTCGGTGATCCCGGCCGTCCACTTGTTGACCGAGTTGACGGTGGCCGGGCAGACCACCATGGCGTCCGCCGGGGGCAGCACGTCCGGGTCGCCCGGGTGCTTGTAGGTGGTCCGTACCGGATGACCGGTCAGCCGGGCCAGCGCGGCCCGGTCCACGAACTTCGCCCCGTCGGGCGTGGCGACGACGCAGACCTGCCAGCCGTCCCGGTGGGCGAGGTCGACCAGGCGGTCCACCCGCCCGGCCAGCGGCGAGCCGCAGACGATCACGTACAGCACCGGGCGGTCGCCCGGCGGGGGCGCGACCGCGGTCATATGCCGACTCCCATCTGCTCGGCCAGCTCCGCCACCGACGAGGACGGCGCGCCCCGGGTGCGCCGCAGGATGTCCGACATCACCTCGTGGGCGATCGGTCGGCAGCGGATCTCCGGGGCGGCGAGGCGGTCGCCCTTGAGCAGCATCTCGCCGGCGCTGGTCACGTCGCCGATCTGGGCGAAGCCCCGGGCCAGGTCGAGCATGTGGTGGGCGCGCCGCTCGGGCAGCAGCGCGTCGAACGCGACCGGGTCGATGGCGAGGTGGGTCTCCACGGCCCGCCCGCCGTCGCCCAGCTCGACGGCGGCGGCGGCCCGGTGCAGCAGGACGTTGGTCGGGCCGAAACACGTCCAGTAGTGGTTGTGGTCGCCGCCGAGGCGGTGGGCGGCCTCCTGCGCGCCCCGGAACAGCTCCTCCACGGTGGCGGCGTCGCCGGTGCGGGCGGCGGCCATCGCGCCCTGCAACAGCAGCATCCCGTAGACCGACAGGCGCTGCGGGGGCACGTCGTCGACGCCGTCGGGGGCGAGCCGGTTGGCGAAGCGGAGGTTCAGCTCCAGCGCGGAGCGGGCCCGACCCATGGCGAGCAGCGCGCTGGCGACCCGGGTGGTGGCGATGCCGGCGAGGAGTTGGTCGTCGGCGCGCTGGCTGACCGCCATCGCCCGGTCGCCGGCCAGCCAGGCCAGCTCGCACTCGCCGAGTTTGCGCAGCACCGACGAGGCGATCTGGTAGACCTGCCCGAGCAGGTGGGCGGCCTCCCGGCGCTGGTCGTCGCCGTCGTACGCGGCGTCGGCCGCCTGGGCGTCGCGCAGCAGCTTGGGCAGGCCCCGGGTGAGCATCCCGTACCGGCCGTACTGGTAGGTGAGCCAGGCGTGGTTGACCGCCTTGCGCATGTCGCTGAGCAGCGGCGGGTACGGCACCTGGTCGAAGTACGCGCTGACCGCGTCGTACCGCTCCAGGGCGGCCCGGATCTGGTCGACCTCGACCTGGTCGATGCAGTTCAACGCGTCGTTGCGGCGCTCCGGGTCCTTGCCGAGCAGGAGCTGCACGTCCAACTGGAGGATGTCGGCGATCTCGTAGAGGACGGAGAACTTGTCGAGGCGACGCACCCCGCGTTCGATCTTGTCGACCCAGCTCTTGGACTTGCCCAGCCGGTCGGCGAACACCTGCTGTGACATCTTGCGACGCCCCCGCCAGTAGGCGACCCGCCGTCCGATCGGTAACTCGTCCATCTGGTAACTCCTCCCCGACCGGGCGTCTCCCGGGGCAGCGGACCACAGGTCCGCGTTGCCCGTCAGCGCCCGGTTCGTCCTAATCGCACAGCCAGTACGTCGGTCAGCCGAGAGCGGGACGTAGCTTTCGTGCAACTTGCATGGAATCGTTGTCGGCTGGAGCAACGACGATCGATGGCCCACGGTGACGGCGTCGGCGGACCTGAGGTTTCGTCCACGACCCGGACGTGTCTCGACCAGCCGACCGGAGCGCACGTCACAGCCGGTGGAACACGGCGGGTGTGTCGAGAGGAGTCAGGGAGTATGTGGCGGACCGTCGGACCGCGCGTCGTCCATCTGTCACCACTGGAACGGGTCCGGCTACGCCGGATCGCGGTCCGGTACGCGCTGCGCGGCTGGGCGGTCACCCCCGGCGCCTGCCTGGCCCGCAGCAGGTTCGTCTGCGGGCGGGCCGGTTGCCCCACCGTCGGCTGCCACCCCGCGCTGCCGGAGTGGGAGCTCGCCGCCAGCACCGACCCGGCCCGGGTGGCGACCTGGTGGCGCAGCCGCCCGTACGCGCTGCTGCTGCCCACCGGCCGCGCCTTCGACGTGCTGGAGGTGCCGGCCTACCTGGGACGGGCGGCCCGCGCCGCGGTCGACGCGGTCCCGGTGGCCCGGGGCCCGGTCGCGGTCACCCCGACCGGCCAGTGGATGTTCCTGGTCAGCCCCGGTGAGCCGCTGCGGCCGGAGCTGGAACGCTGCTTCCACGTCATCCGGCACGGGCTGGGCTCGTGGATCCCCGCCCCGCCCACCCGGCTGCCCGAGGGGCCGGTGCGCTGGGCGCTCGCCCCGGAGCAGGCCCGCTGGCGGCTGCCCGACGCGTACCTGGCGCAGACGGTGCTCGTCGAGCTGCTGCGGGCGAGCGGGCTCACCACGCCCGCCCCGGCCGTAGGGGCGCTGCCCGGCCGGCTCCCCCTGCCCCGACGCGGCCACTGAGCCGCCGTACGTCCTGGACACCCGGGCCCTCAGTCGGCGGACGGCAGACGCGGGGAGCACCGGCAACTGCCGTCGTCGGTGACCACCGCGTACTCGTGGCCGGCCAGCCGGTCCAGCCAGCCCACGCCGGCCCGACCCATCGCCATGGCCGCCGTCGCGTACGCGTCCGCCACCCCCAGGTCCGGGCCGACCACGGTCACCGAACGCAGCCCCCGGGCCGGCGCCCCGCGCCGGGGATCGAGCACGTGCGGCCCGCGCTCGTAGTCGCCGGACGTGGCGACCGCCAGGTCGGTGCCGGTCACCACCAGGCAGGTCGCGGCCCGGTCGAACGGGTCCTGGACGCCGATCCGCCACGGCCGGCCCGCCGCCGAACGGCCCCGGACCCGCACGTCGCCACCGGCGTTCAGGCAGTGGTTGGCCGCCCCGGCGGCGAGCAGCCGGTCCGAGGCGACCTGCGTCGCCCAGCCCTTGACGAACCCGGACGGGTCCCACGCCCCGGTGACGTACGCGTCGAAGAAGCCGTCGGTGTCGGCCCACAGGTCGGCGCAGCGTTCCAGCACCAGGCGCAGGTCCGCCGACGCCCCGGCCAGCGGCGCCTCGCCCCGGCCGAACCGGCGCACCTCGCTGTCCGCCCGGTACGTGCTGAACCGGGCGTCGACCTCGCGCAGCCAGGCGAACACCCCGTCGGCGAGCTCGTCGAGGACGGCCCGGGGCAGGTCGTCGGCCAGGTCCAGGCTGATCGGCGTACCCATCACCTGCTCGACCCGCCGCAACCCGGGCCGGCGCCCGGCGGCCACGCCGGGACCGCCGGACGCCACGCCGCCTTCGAGAGCAACGCCGCAGTCGAGAGCCACGCCGCCCACGGGGGGCGCGCTGCCGGCGGACACGTCAGCCACGGGCGGCGTCGATGGCCGCCTGCAACGACTGCCGGTACGCGTCGCTGGTCGCGGTGGCCCCGGAGACCGTGTCCAGGCTGGCGCTCTGCCGCTGGACGGCCTGACCGTCCGGGCCGCTGTACCGGCTGTTCACCGAGGCGCTGCGCCGGTCCGACTCGGCGGTCTCCTCCGGCAGCTCCAGCGCCTTCACGTCCACGATCCGGGTGCCGCTCACGACGACCTGCACCTGGACGTTGCCGTACTCGTTACCGACCACCGGGCCGGTCACCGTCCGCCGGGTCGCGGCCTTCGGGGTCGCGGTGGTCCGCTTCGGCGCCGGGACCGCGGTGGTGGCCCGCGCGGTCGGGGTACGGGCGGAGCGGGTCGGCGCGGGCGTGGACCGCTCGTCGGCGGCCGGGGTGGCGGTGGGCGACGGCCGGGACGAGCCGGTGCCGCCGGTCGGCGTCGGGCCCGGCGCGGGCCCGGACGGGGCGGGGACCACCGGCGGTCGCTCCGGGGCGGCCAGCCCGGCGACCGGGGTGGTCTCCGGCGCGCCCTTGAGCACGACCAGCAGGGTCGTGCCGGCGGCCAGACCGGTGACGGCGAGGAGCGCGCGACGCATGGCGTGGACCTCTCTCACAGCTCGAACGTGGCGAGGTGGATCTGTCGGCGCGGCACGCCGGCCCGGCGCAGCGCCCGCACGGTGGCCTCGACCATGCCTTTCGGCCCGCATAACCAGACGTCCCGTTCGGTCAGGTCGGGCACCAGCCGACGCAGCCCCTCCGGGCTCATCACCTGACGGGGGCCCGGGTCGCGGCGGGAGCCCACGACGTACCAGACGTCGGTCTGCCGGGCCTCGGCGAGCCAGTCCAGCTCCCGGTGCAGCAGCACGTCGGCCGGGGTGCTGGCCCGGTAGACCAGGGCCGCGCCCGGCGGCAGCTCCTCCAGCAGGGCGCGGATCGGGCCGATGCCGCTGCCGCCGGCGATCAGCAGCGCCCGGTCGCGGGTCCGGCTCTCGGCGGTGAACGAGCCGAACGGCCCCGCCACCCAGACCCGGGTGCCCGGCGTCAGCTCCCGCAGGTCGGCGGTGTGCCGGCCGACCACCTTGACGGTCAGCCGCAGCCAGCGGTCGTTGCCGGCGGCGGAGAGCGAGAACGGGTGCGACTGCCACCAGCAGCCCCGGGTGAGGAACCGCCAACGCAGGAACTGCCCGCCGCGCACGTCGAGTCGGTTCAGGTGGCGGCCGGTCAGGTAGATCGAGACGGTGTCCGGGCTCTCCGCCACCACGTCGGCGACCCGCAGCCCGTGCCGCAGGTTGAGCCGCAGCGGCACGACCACCCGCCCCCACAGCAGCGCGGCGGCCACCAGCAGGTACGCCACGATCCAGCCGGTGCGGACCGGACCGGGCCGGAACAGTTGCTGACCGTGGGCGAACTGGTGCCCGAAACCGAGCAGCAGCACCAGGTAGCTGCTCAGGTGCAGGTGGTGCCACAGCTCGTAGGGCAGGGCGGCGCGGACCGCCCGGACGCCGGTGAAGCCGAGCAGCGCCAGGATCCCGGCGGCGGCGAACGCGCCCACCATGTCCTCGTAGTCCCGCAGCAGCACCCCGACCTCGGCCAGCACGGACTGCCGTTGCAGCCGGGCGTAGCCGACCAGGGTCAGGGCGGCGTGGGCGAGCACCGCCACCAGCAGGGTCACCCCGACGTCCCGGTGCCAGCGGCCGAGCTGCTCCGCGCCGAGCCGGCGTTCCAGCGCCGGCAGCCGGCTCATCAGCAGCACCTGGACCAGCAGCAGGTAGCCGGCGACCAGGCCGGTGATCCGGCCGGCGGCGGTCAGCGTCGCGGTGGTGGTGCGCAGCGAGTCGTCAGGCGTCTGGAGCCACCAGGGCGTCACGGCCAGCAGCAGCCCGACCCAGAGCAGCCCCAGCACCGCACGGCGACCGGCGGGCCCGCGCCGGGGCGGCGACTGCGGGCGGGCCGACGCAGCCGACCGGCCGCCGGAACGGGACGAGGTCCCGTCGCGACGGCCGGCGGCGTGGGTGCGCGGGTACGTCACGCGTACAGCTTCATCGGGGAGTACGTCATCCGGGGGAAGATCTTGTCCACCTCCGCGTTGGTCAGGCCGAACCGGCCCTGCGCCACCGAGCCGTACACGTCGAACATGTTGTTGTACTCGGGCACGTCGCCGCTGTCCAGGTCGTCCAGCCCCTGCCAGGCGCCCAGCAGCGAGCTGGTCAGCTTCCGTCCGGACAGGACGGTGACCACGCCGCCGTGGCCGTGGTCGGTGCCGCCGCCGTTGGAGGCGACCCGACGGCCGAACTCGCTGGACACCATGACCGTCACGTCGGCGGACTGCTCGCCGAGGTCGGTGAAGAACGCGGCCATCGCCCTGGCCAGCTCGTTGAGCCGCCGCCAGAGCTGACCGTTCTCCCGGGTGCCCTGGTTCTCGTGGGTGTCGTAGCCGCCCATGCCGATGGTGGCGACCCGCACGTTCGCCCCGCCCTTGATGAGCTGGGCGAGCTGCTTGAACGCGTTGCCGACGCCCTGGTACTCGACGCCCTCCGCCGCCTGGTACGGCTTGGCGGCCAACTGCTGGGCGGTGGCCAGCGCGCCGAGCCCGTCCTGGACGGCCTCCTGCACCGGGTGGTTGATCCCGGTGAACAGCCCCTTGATGGCCTTCTCGGTGGCGGCCCGGAACTTCTCGTCGCCGTTGAGGCGCAGCGAGCCGACGCTGTTCAGGGAGAGCGCGCCGTTCGTGCCGACCAGCGAACGGGGCAGCGTGCTGCCGACGCCGACGCTACGGAACGCGGTGCCCTTGCCGAGGTGGTCGACGAGGCTGTCCAGCCAGCCCCGGCCGCCGGTCTCGCCGGGCAGGCCGCCCAGGTTGCAGGCGTCGGCGGCCTGGAAGTGGCTGCGGGACAGCCGCTCGTCGGAGACCGCCGGGACGAACCCGAGCTGCCCGGCCTTCAACCACTTCTCCAGCGGAGAGAACGCGCTGGTCAGCTTGAAGTTGCGGGCCAGGGCCAGGGAGTCCTCGCCCAACGTCAGGTCCGGGCGGGCCTTGCGCAGGACCGCGTCGTCGGCCGGGGCGACCAGGCTCAGCCCGTCCAGACCGCCGTAGAGGAAGACGTGGATCAGGGTGCCGGTCTTCGTCGCCGCGAACGACGCCGAGGTGGTGACGAACTGCGCGGTGGCCAGGGCGGTGGCGGTGGCGGCGGCCCCGGCGACGAACGTCCGCCGGGTCACCCCACGGCCGTCCTGCTGGGCCTCCTCCTCCGCCTCCAGGCGCAGGTAGCGGTCCCGTTCGGCGGCGTTCTCGGCGGCCACCACGTCAGCCTCCGCCCGCAGCAGCGCCTCCGCCGGGTCGTCCGCCAGTCGCCGTACGTCGGGGCATTCGGGGTGCAGAGGGTACGAGTACACAGTCTTCTCCATCGGGTGCCTCACCGGAGGTGGTGCTGGGGGGACGCGAGGATCGCCCGCGCGACGGCGGTGACGGCCCCGTTGAACGTGGCGTCGACCTTCGTGCTCGCCGACACCCCGGCGACGCCGAGGATCAGCGTCTTCTCCTTCGCGGTCAGCTTCTGGTGCACCAGCCGCTGGGCGAGCGCGTCCACGTACGCCCCGGCGGTGGCCGGCGGCTTCGCGACCAGCCGCTCCGGCTTCACGTACGAGAACGCCTTGCGGTAGCCGTTGACGATGTCGCCGACCTCGTTCCAGCCGTTGACCATCGTCCCGGCCGACGTCCACGCGACGTAGACGTCCGGGTAGCCGTCCGGGGTGGGCTGACCCATCGGGTAGTGCCCGAGCTCCCGCAGCTTGTCGTGGATCTGCCGCAGCCCCCGCGCGTACGGGGTGCGCTTGTTGTCGTCGGCCTTGTAGTCCGGCGACGCCTCCGGCGAGACGCCCAGCACCCGGTACGAGGCGAGCAGGTACTCCATCGGCCGGCGCACCTTCTGCCCCACCGACGCCCAGAACTCCGAGGAGCTGAACAGCGTCATCAGGACCGGCTTGACCAGGCCCTTGTTCGCCGTGTACGTCTTGGCGAGCCGGTCCACCAGGGTCTTCGGCGGGGTGTCCGAGACGAACCGGGTGGCCAGGCTGTACGCGATGTGCTTCGCGGTGGACGGGTGCAGCGCGATGTACCTGATGTACGCGTCGATGACCGCGTCGGCCTGCTTCTCGTCCTTCGAGGCGTTGGCGTGGCTGAACCCGAGGATCTTCACCTTGCCGACGTAGTGCCGGTCGGGGCGGAAGACGTACTCGCCGTCGGCGACGCCCCGGCCGGTCTGCAGCATGGCCGCCTGTCGGACGTCCTTCTCGGTGTAGCCGCCGTCCACGCCCACCGAGTACAGCTCCAGGTTCTCCCGGGCCAGGTTCTCGTTGATCGCGTCCGCGCGGGAGTCGTTCTGGTTCAGGTAGATCAGCAGCGCCGGGTGCCGGTTCGCGGCGACCAGCATGTCCGGGTAGCTGGTCATGGCGTGCTTGCGGACCACCTCGACGTCGAACGAGTGCCGGTACACCTCACCGCCGTCGAAGTCCGCGGCGACGTGCAGGAAGTCGTTCCAGAAGTCGACCATCACCTCGAAGAGCTGCCGGTCCGACCAGATCTGCCGGGCGATGGTGGCGTCCACCATCTCCTTCTCCGGCTGCGCGCCCTTGTCGTTGAGCATGTCGCGCTGCTCGCGGAGCTGCTTCGGGGTCATCCGCAGGGTGGGCAGCTCGCTGAGCTTCAGCTCCGCCCTGGTGGGGGCGATCTTCTCCGGATCGAGCTGCCAGCGCAGCCAGGCGTCGATGCCCATCCGTTTGATGTCGGCGAGCACCTTCGGCGTCGCCCCGAACGTGGTGCGGGTGGCGAGGTGCCGGATCGGGTCCTTGGCGAGCACCGTCTTGACGGTCACCGTGGTCGCCGCCGCGGCGGCGGCCGGGCCGGAGAAGGTGCTGCCGGTCTTCGGGCTGTTCTTCTTCAGCTCCGCGCCGGCCCGGGAGCCCATGTAGCTCTCGTTCTGGGTGGTGTACGTCCGTACCGTGCTCGGCTGCTGGCCGCTCGGGCGGGCCGTGGTGCCGTCGGTGACCTTCGTGCCGGTGGCGTCCCCGGCGATCGCCGCGTCGCCACCGAACAGGCCCCGGACCTGCGGGGTCATCGCGAGCGCCGCGCCACCGGCGACGACCGCGGCGGTGCCGCCGAGCGCGGCGAGAGCCTTGCGGCGGCTGCTGCGCCGACCGGTGTCGTCGTCATCGTCCAGGTTGGGCAGTCCCCGGTCGCCGTCCGGGCGCCCCTGCGGGCCGAGCCCGGCCGGGCCGACCCACTGCGGCCCGCGCCGCCCCGGCTCGGTCGACCCCGACCAGGGCCCCTGCCCCGCCTGCGCCGGCCCACCGGACCAGCCGGCCTGCGCGGGAGCGCCGGACCACGGGGCCTGCGCCGGTCCGTCGGACCAGGGGGCCGGGTCGGGCTGCGGCTGACCGGGCCACGGGTGGTACGACGTCCGGGGGTCACCCGACTGGCCGTCGTACGGCCGGTGGTACGGATCGGCCGACGGGTACCCCGCGGTGTCGTACGGCTGCGCCGGTCGCGGATCGCGGTACCCGTCCGGAGTGGGGTGCTGTCGCCCGTCCCAGCGGCCGTCGTCCCGGGGCCGGCGTGGAGGCACGTTCTGGTCGGCCATGTACCAATCCGTCTTCTGCGTCAAGCGCCGTCACGACCCGCCGGTGTGGAGTCCGTACAGGTGCGGGCGCTGTTTCCTGGTTGGGTGCTACGGCAAGGTAACCAAGCGGTAGACCGCCTTCAAGCAGGTCGAACGGCGGGCGTCGGGGCACTTAAGACACCGCTCAGGCCGCCCCGACGGCCAGCCGCGCCCGTCGGATCGCGGGTGGACGCCCGGAGCAGGGCAGACACGTCCGTCGACGTCGGAAAGGTGACGTCCGGTCATTCCCCGACCCGGAACGGCAGCTTCCCGGGCACAGTGAAACTTAAGGTTTCACTAAGCCGGCAAAGAAGCAGCACCAGGGGCGTGAGCCGCCACCCCAGCGGGTATGCCGCCGAACCGCTGAACGCGTGAGGGGAAGGCACCGCCATGCTCAGCAAAGAGGATCAGCGCAGGTTCGAACAGATCACCAGGCGTCTCCGGGAGAGCGATCCGGAGTTCTTCGCCCGGCTCGACCAGCGGGCACAGGCCCGTCGCGGCCGTTACCTGATGCTGCTGACGGTTGTGCTGTGGGCCTCGCTGCCGGCCGCGACCGTGCTCGCCGGACGGTTGGCCGGCGCGGTCTGCGCCGTGGTGCTCCTGGTCAACTCAGGGCTCATGTGGCGTTACCGACGCCGATGGCTCTGACGCCGCCGACCGCCCGCCGGAGGACGGGTCGGTGGTCGGCGGCGGCCCGGTCGACGGCGTCGGCAGACTGGTCGGCGGCGGACTGGTCGACGGGTCAGTCGGCGGCGAGCTGGTCGTCAGTGGGCTGGTCGGCGGCGGCGAAACGCTGGTAGGCCCGGCGCAGCCGTTCGGTCAGGCCCGGCCCGCCGAGATCGCTGCCGGGCGGCCCGAGTTGCCGTAGCAGCAGCTCCGGACCGGTGGGCAGGGTCGGTGGCCGGTCCGGCAACGGCACCGGTGGCAGCCAGAACCGGTCCAGCAGGTCGGCCAGTGGCGCGGACGGCAGGTCGGCCAGCACCCGGGCCGCGCCCACCGCCGGTGGCCCGGCGACGTCCGACAGCGTTCCGGCGTCCGACGGCTTTCCGGCGTCCGACGGCTTTCCGGCGTCCGACGGCTTTCCTGCGTCCGACGGCTTTCCTGCGTCCACCGGCGGTCCGGCGACGCGCGTCGACGACCGCGCGGCCTCCGTCGGCGGTCCGTCGGTGTCCGCCCACGGTCCGGCGGCGTCCGGTCCGGACCCGGCGCCCGACGCCGGGCCGTTGCCGGCGCGGAGCAGGCGGAGCCGGTCGAGCAGGTCGGCGCGGCTGCGGCCCCGCCAGTGCAGCAGCCGGAACGGGTCGGCGTCGAACGCCTCGGCGAGCAGGTAGAAGGTCGCCGCCAGATGTTTACACGGCACCGCGAAGTCCGGGCACGAACAGCGCTGCGTCAGATCGCCCACGCCGGACGGGAACAGCGGCGCGCCGCCGGCGGCGAACAGGTCCTCCAGCTCGGCGGGCAGGTCACCGGCGAGCAGCCGGGCGCTGAAGAACGCCTGCGCTGCCAGGTCCTCCTCCAGCCGCCGCCAGAGCGGATCGGGAAAGGCGGTCAACCCGACCCGCACCCGGTACGGCTGCGGACGGGAGCCCTGCACGGTGGCGCTCACCACGCCCGGCGCGACGGCCAGGTCGAGCACCTGCCCCGCACGCGCGTACGCGCGGCCCCGGGTCAGCCGGGTGCCCAGCGCGAAGGACTCCAGCACCTCCAGGAACCGGCGGGACCACCAGGAACGGCCGATCGCGCCCCGGGCGCTGCGGGCCCGCAGACCGCCCTCGACCCGGCGGGGCCGCCCGTAGTCGGCGAACCGGCCGCCGTCGGTGGCGCTCACCCGACCACCGAGCCGGGGTCGAGGGCGAACAGCTCACGGAGCTGACCGGTGGAGAGCTCGGTGATCCACTGTTCGCCGCTGCCGACGACCTTCGCGGCCAGCCCCCGTTTCTCGCTGATCATCGCGGCCACCTTCTCCTCGACCGTGCCCGCGCAGACGAACTTGCGGACCTGCACCCGCCGACGCTGCCCGATCCGGAACGCCCGGTCGGTGGCCTGGTCCTCGACCGCCGGGTTCCACCACCGGTCCACGTGCACCACGTGGTTGGCGGCGGTCAGGGTCAGCCCGGTGCCGCCGGCCTTGAGGGAGAGGACGAACACCGACGGGCCGCCCGGCGCCTGGAAGCCGGTAACCATCTCGTCCCGTCCCGCCTTGCCCACCCCGCCGTGCAGGAACAGCACCTCCCGGCCCAGGCGGGCGGAGAGGTGGCCGCGCAGCATCGCGCCGAACTCGGCGTACTGGGTGAACAGCAGGGCCTTCTCCCCCGCCGCCAGCACCTCGTCCAGGATCTCCTCCAGCCGGGCCAGCTTGCCGGAGCGGTCGGGCAGCGCCGAGCCGTCCCGCAGGAGCTGGGCCGGATGGTTGCAGACCTGCTTCAGCCTGGTCATCGTGGCCAGCACCAGGCCACGCCGCTCGATTCCGGCACTGGACTCGATCCTCGTCAGCATGTCGTCCACCACCGCCTGGTAGAGCGCGGCCTGCTCGGCGGTGAGATTGCAGAGCACCTCCATCTCCAGCTTCTCCGGCAGGTCGGAGATGATCGAGGAGTCGGTCTTGAGCCGGCGCAGCACGAACGGGCCGGTCATCCGGCGCAGTCGGGCGGCGGCCCCCTCGTCGCCGTGCCGCTCGATCGGCTCCGCGTACGCCTTGCGGAAGGCCGCCGCCGGGCCGAGCAGCCCCGGATTGGCGAACTGCATGATCGACCACAGGTCGGCGAGCCGGTTCTCCACAGGCGTGCCGGTGACGGCGATCCGGTGCCGGGCGGGCAGCACGCGTACCGCCTCGGCCTGTCGGGTGGCCGCGTTCTTGATCGCCTGGGCCTCGTCGACCACCACCCGGTGCCAGTCCACACCGGCCAGCGCGACCGCGTCCCGGGCCGCCACCGAATAGGTGGTGATCACCAGGTCGGCGGCGTGGACGGCCTCGGCGAACCGCTCGCCGCGCGCCCGGTCCGCGCCGTGGTGCACGTGCGCCCGCAACCCGGGGGTGAACCGGGCGGCCTCCCGCTGCCAGTTGCCGACCAGCGACATCGGGCAGACCAGCAGCGTCGGCCCGGCCTCCGGCGGATCGGCGGCGAGCAGGGCGAGCAGTTGCACGGTCTTGCCCAGCCCCATGTCGTCGGCGAGGATCCCGCCCAGCCCGAGCGACTGGAGGAACACCAGCCAGGCCAACCCGCGCCGCTGGTACGGCCGCAGGGCCCCACGGAAGCCCGGCGGCGGGTCCAACGGGGTGAGCCGCCGCTCGGCCTGCCCGGAGAGCAGGTCACCGAGCGCGCCGTCGGCGGTCACCTCCAGCACCGGCAGCCCGTCGTCGTCGGCGAGACCGAGGCGCAGCAGGTCCGCGACGGTCAACTCCCCGCCGGACCGGAGCAGTCGCAGACCGGCGGCGAGCCGCTTCGGATCCAGCTCCACCCACTGCCCGCGCAGCCGGACCAGCGGGGTCTTCCGCCGCGCCAGGGCGGTCAGCTCGTCGGCGGTCAACGGCTGGTCGCCGAGCGCCACCTCCCACCGGTAGTCGACGAGCGCGTCCAGGCCGACCCCGCCCGGGGTGGCCACCGTCCCCGGGGCGGTCCGGCTGCGGGCGGTCAGTCGCGCCCCGAGCCGGGCGGCCGGCCGCTGCCACCAGCCCGGCAGCAGCACGCCGAAGCCGGCGGCGTGCAGCACCGGAGCGCCCTCGCGGAGGAACCGGTGAGCGCCGTCGGTGTCCAGCTCCAGCGCCTCCGGCGTCGCGGCCCGCAGCGCGTCGTCCACCTCCGGCCAGAGCCGGCTGGCCCGGCCCAGCTCGGCGAGGAGCGTCTCCTGCGGGGCGTCCAACCGGTCACCGAACACGGCCGTGCTCGTCGGGTCCCGCCAGACCGCCCCGGCGGCCACCAGCAGCCCCGGCTCGTCGGCGGCCTGGAGCCCGAACTCCACCCGCCAGACGCCCCCGTCCCCCTCATCCGGACCGTCAGCCGGCGGACCGTCGCCGGACGGACCGTCGCCGGACGGGTCCAGGCCGTCGGTGGGACGGTTGAGGGCGTCACCGGAGCGGTCGAGGGCGTCGGCGGGTGGCTCGACCAGGCGGAAGGTCGCCCGGACCGGGCTGCCGGCGGCGTCGCGCTGCCAGGCGTCCAGGTCGGCCCGGAGGGTGGCCAGCGCGGCCGGAGCGGCGGTGAAATCGCCCCGCGAGCCGGTCAACGCCGCGAGCCAGGCGGCGACCGGATCACGGCGACCGGTGCCCGGCAGACGCAGGTCGGCCAGGGCCACCCGGGCGGCGGCGTCGGTGAGCGCGTCGAGGGCGTCGGCGACCACCTCGCCCGGACCGTACCCGCGGTCCGCCGGCGCCGCCGGGTCGCCGCCTCCGGTGGCCCGCGCCGACGGGGGCAGCGCCAGGGTGAGCGCCCGTGCCCAGCCGGCGTCCACGCCGGTGAGCAGGGGGTGCCAGGCGGCGACGCCGTGATTGGTGGATGGCCGGTCAGCGCGACGGGTCGCCCGCTCGTCGTCGAGCACGACGGGCAGGACCCGGCCCCGGGCGACCAGCTCGCCCGCGAACTCGGCGATCGCCGCGAGGTGCCGCAGACCGGCCCCGGGCACACCGACGGCGTCGACGCCCCGGCGGAGCAGGGCGAGGGCCGCCTCCGGGGCGTACGTCAGGGTGGGCGTCCGCCAGCGGGCCAGGGTGACCGGACCCCGGAGCGGTTCCACGGCGGCGGTCCGCACGAGTTCCGGCGAGTCCAGCGGCGCGCCGCCCCGGGTGGGCAGGACGAGCGTCACGGCGCCGGCGGTGGCCGGTTCGGCGGCCGGGCCGAGGGTGGCGGTCAGCGTGGCGTGGTCGGCGGCGAACGGGTGGGGCCGTTCCCGGGGTGGCCGGCCGGGCCGACGCGGTGGCCGGGCCGGCGCGGCGCTGGACTCCGCCCAGACGGCGAGCCCGACGTCAACCAGCCACACCCCGTGGACGACCAGCACACGCTCCCCCTCGTCAACGCCCCGGGCACAGGATAGTGAGGTGGCCCGGGCTGTCGCCGCCGCCGTGGCCGACCTGCCGGCGCTCGGTGTCCAGGGACGCATCCATGATCCACTCCGCTTCGCCGAAAACGGTGTGTCACGACGCCTGGACACCGCCTTATCGACGAAACGGGGCCAGCGACCGGGCCGGGAGGGCGGGGCGGGGCGGGGCGGGGCTGGGCTGGGCTGGGCGGGGCTGGGCTGGGCTGGGCTGGGCTGGGCTGGGTCAGACTGCGCCGGTCTGGCCGTCGGTCAGCTCGCGCAGGATGTCGGCGTGACCGGCGTGCCGGGCGGTCTCCTCGATCATGTGAACGTAGATCCAGCGGAGGTTCACCTCGTCGAGCTGCGGTTGGGACACGACGTGGTCCAGCGGGAACCGGGCCGCGACCGCCCGGGAGCGGGCGCAGGCGGCCTCGTAGCCGGCGGCGAGCCGGTCGACCGTGTCGTCCGCCCGGATCGTCCAGCTCTCCTGCCCGCTCTGCGGAGAGGTGAGGTGCTCCTCGCCGGGCTCGGGCGCGAGCAGCCGGGGGAACCAGTTCGCCTCGACCATGGTCAGGTGTTTGACCACCCCGGCGACGGTGGTGTCGGACGGCACCAGGCGACGGGCCGCGTCGGCGTCGGCCAGGCCGCGCAGTTTCGTGAGCACCACCTGACGGTGCAGGTCGAGAAAGGCCTCCAGCACGGCCCGCTCGTCGCCGGTGCGGGCGATCACCGGAGCGAGCGTCGGGTCGATGGTCGGGTCGAGCGTCGGGTCGATGGTCGGGTCGAGCGTCGGGTCGATGGTCGGGTCGAGCGTCGGGTCGATGGTCGGGTCGAGCGTCGGGTCGGTGGTCGGGTCGAGCGTCGGGTCGGTGGTCGGGTCGAGCGTGGGGTCGACGGTGAGGTCAGCCATGTGGTGGACCGTACGTGCGGACGGCCCGGCCGCGCCTGCCGGTTTCCGCCGCCTTCCCGCCGGGACACCGGCCCGTGCGGCCCGCCTGCGGTGCTGGTCACCGGTCGGCGTGGGCCCATCGCCGTGCGGGTGGGCCGTGGCCGGTGCAGGATGGGGTCATGGCATCCTCGGCAGAGATTCCCCTGGTGGACGGCACTTTCGACGGTGAGACGATCACCGTCGAGCTGGACCCGAACGGTCGCCCGCCGCTCACCCACCACCATGTCGGAGCGGGTGGACTGGCCGAGGCCGAGATCTACGAGCTTGAGTCTGCTGAGGGCGAACCGGGGTGGCGGTACTGCTGGCGTGGCCCGGCCACCTGACCGACCCGCGCCCCACGACCTGACCCGCCCGCGTCCCACGACCTGACCCGCCCGCGTCCCACGGCCGGGCACCGCGGCCGTCGTAGGCTCGACGCGGGCAGGCGTCGGCTCGACGCGGGCAGGTCAGGCGGCGACCCGGGCCAGGCTGCGGGAGTGCAGGCTCTCCAGGACCGCACGGGTGACCCGGGAGGTGCCCCGGGCCTGCTCGCAGAGCTCGACCACCCGCCGTCCGACCGCCTCGGCGCGGCTGTCGCGCTCGTCCCACAGGCGGTCCACCTCGGCCAGCAGCGGCCCCTCCACCTCGCGCGCCACCCCCTTGAGGGCCGGCACCCCGAGCCGCTGGGCCAGGTCGAAGACCTTCCCGGCGTACGGCAGCGGCAGGAAGGGGCGGTTCGCCATCGCCGCGAAGATCAGGAAGTGCAGCCGCATGCCCACCGCCAGGTCGAAGTGGCGCATCAGCCCCAGCACCTGCCGGGGCGAGTAGTCGCCGTGCAGGATCCGACCGCGATCGGCGGCGGTCATGTGCGACATCACCCCGTGCGAGTGCCGGATGTCGTCACGTTCCATCGGGACGAAGACCACGTCGGCGTCGATCCGGTGCACCAGGAAGTCGCCCACCTGGGCGAGGAGCCGGTGGTACGCGTCGACGTCCAGCCGTTCGGCGGCCCGTCCGGGCTCCCGCACGCTCATCCCGACCAGGCGTTGACCGGCCGGCACGCCCTCCTCGCGGAGGAGTTGGGTCGGAAAGTCCTCCGGTTCCAGCAGGAACGCCGGATCCGCGGTGACCGTGATCGGGGCGAGCAGTCCCGCCTCTTCCAGGACCACCCGGGACTCCTCGTCGCGTACCGTCACCTCGGTCGCGTTGGTCAGCGTCTCGCGTACCATCTCGCAGTCGACCGCCTCGGTGAGCGGCCCGACGCCCACCGCGTACGTGAGCAGCGGCAGGCCGCGCTCCTGGGCGACCCGGACGACACGCAGGTAACGGCGGGCCTCCCGGTCGTAGAGGATGCCGCCGCCACCGAGGATGAGTAGGTCCAACCGGTCGAAGACAGCGGCCGAGTCGACCCGGCTGACCCCCTCCCAGGGCACCGCCTCCACGCCCGGATGGTGGGCACGGGTGTGGTCCGGGTTGCGGGAGAACACGACGACGTGCGCGTCGGGCTGCTGACTTCGCAGGTCGGCCAGGAGCCCGGTGAGGATGGCCTCGTCACCGAGGTTGCGTCCGCCGTACGACCCGAGCACACCGATGGTCAGCCCGTCCATACCACCCTCCCCTCCCTGGTACCCGGGCCTACCCGCTCACCTCCGCGACATGCCTCC
The DNA here is from genome assembly GCF_027497255.1 of Micromonospora sp. WMMD882. Classification (NCBI taxonomy): domain Bacteria; kingdom Bacillati; phylum Actinomycetota; class Actinomycetes; order Micromonosporales; family Micromonosporaceae; genus Micromonospora; species Micromonospora sp. WMMD882. The sequence continues at coordinate 6,342,300 of NZ_CP114903.1, read as the reverse complement.
CGCCCGGCGCCGGGCGGGCGGGCCGGCCCGGTCACCGCGGCCGTCGACCCGACGGCGGCGACCGGGCTGAGCAGGGCGGCCTCACGGTGGACGGGTCAGCGGGCGAGCAGCTCGCGCAGGATCCGGGCGATGTCGGCGGGCGCGGACTCGGCCATGTAGTGGCCCGTGGTGACGAGGTGGTGGCGCAGGTCCGGCGCCCAGGCCCGCCAGACCGCCGACGCGTCGTAGCCGAGTTGGGCGCCCCAGTCCTGCTGGACGACGGTGACCGGCATCCGCAGCCTGTTGCCGGCGGCCAGGTCCGCCCGGTCGTGCTCGATGTCGATGCCGGCGGTCGCCCGGAAGTCCGCCACGATCGACGGCACGGCCGTGGCGCAGGCCCGTAGGTACTCCGCCCGGACGTCGGCGGGGACGGCGACCGGGTCGGCGCCCCAGGCGTCGAGGAAGTGCCCGAAGAACGCGTCCGCGCTGTTGCTGATCATGATCTCGGGCAGCCCCGGCGGCTGCGCCATCAGGAAGATGTGGAACGCGACGGCCGCCGTCACGCCGTTGAGCACCTGCCAGGTGTCCAGGGTGGGCACGATGTCGAGACAGGCCAGGTGGGTGACCGCGGCCGGATGGTCCAGGCCGGCCCGGAACGCGACCAGCGCGCCCCGGTCGTGGCCGGCGAGCGCGAACCGGTCGTGTCCGAGCTGCGCGGCGAGCGTGACGACGTCGGCGGCCATGGTCCGCTTCGCGTACACCGTCGGGTCGGCCGCGGGTGGCTTGGCGCTGTCGCCGTAGCCGCGCAGGTCGGGGCAGATCACCGTGTGGTCGGTGGCGAGGTCGGCGGCCACGTGCCGCCACATGAGGTGCGTCTGCGGGAAGCCGTGCAGCAGCACGACGGGGCTGCCGGTCCCGCCGACCGCGACGTTGAGGTCCACGCCGTCGGCCACCCGTACCCGCTCGTACCGGAAGTTGTCGATGATGGTGGTCATGGGGGCCAGCGTGGCCGCCGCCGATCAGCAACCGGTCAGCAGCCGCCCGACCGGGCCGGGACATAATGTCCCGATGGTCGTCTTCGCGGTGCTGGGCGCGGTTCGGGCCCACGACCACGCCGGGCGTCCGCTGGGTCTCAAGGGCCCCCGCCACCGGGAGGTGCTGGGCCGGCTCCTCGCGGCGGACGGCAGCGTCGTCACCGTCGACCAACTGATCGACGACCTGTGGGAGCGGCCCCCCGCGAACGCGCGCGGCGCGGTCCGGACGTTCGTGGCGGCGCTGCGCCGTGGCCTGGAGCCCGAGCGGCCCGCCCGCAGCCCGTCCCGGCTGCTGGTCTCGTCCGGCAACGGCGCCGGCTACGCGCTGGTGACCGACCGCGCGACGGTGGACGCCAGGCGGTTCACCGACGCGGTCACCGCCGCCCGCGACGCGCCGCCCCGGCAGGTCGCCGACACGCTGACCCGGGCCCTGGGCTGGTGGAGCGGCCCCCCGTACGCGGAGTTCCCCGAGGCCCGCTGGGCCGAGGCCGAACGGGCCCGCCTGGACGAGGCGCGCCTGGCGGCGGTCGAGCTGCGCGCCGCGGCGTACCTCGACCTGGGCCGCGGCGGCGAGGTCGTCGGTGACCTCCGGGCCCAGGTGACCGAACGGCCGTGGCGGGAGCGCGCCTGGTGGCTGCTGGCCCTCGCGCTGTACCGCGACGGACGCCAGGGCGAGGCGCTGCGCGTGCTGCGCGAGGCCCGGGCGGCGCTGACCGGTCGACTCGGCGTGGACCCGGGCGCGGACCTGCGCGCCCTCGAGGTCGACGTGTTGCGGCACGCCCCGGGGTTGCGCACCGTGCCGGCGCACGGCAACGGGCCGCTCCGGGACGTGACCACCGCGTGGTACGAGCGCGCCGTCGCCCCCGGCTCCCGCGCCGGGCTGCGCTCGACGGTCGACCTGCTCCGCACGCTCGCGGTCACCGGCGGCCCGGGCCTGGTCGCGGCCCGGCAGCAGCGACTGGCCACGATCCTGGCCGCGGAACGCACCGGCGACGCCGAGCTGACCGCCCGGATCATCGGCGGCTACGACGTACCCGCGATCTGGAGCCGGTCCGACGATCCCGGGCAGGCCCGCCAGGTGACCGACGCGGCCGAGCGCGCCCTGGTCAGGCTCGACCCGGAGACCCCCGACGCGATCCGGGCCCGACTGCTGGCCACCATCGCGATCGAGACCCGGGGGACGGGACGGCCGCGCGGACGGCAGGCCGCCGACGAGGCCGAACGTATCGCCCGCCGGTTGGCGGACCCGGGCCTGCTCCTGTTCGCCCTCAACGGCGTCTTCCTGCACACCTTCGTCCGCTGCGGGTCGGCCGCCGGACGGGACGCCCTCGGCGCGGAGATCGCCGAGGTGGCGGCCCGGCACGGCCTCACCACGTACGAGATCCTGGGCCGGCTGATCCTGGTGCAGTCCCGCTCCGCGTACGGCGACCTCACCGCCGCCGACGCCCATGCCGCCGCCGCGGAACGCCTGGCCGACCAGCACGAGTCACCGCTGGTGGCCGTCTTCACCGGCTGGTACCGGGCGATGCGCGCGGCGGTGTCCGGGGCCGCTCCCGGCGTGGTGGCCGACGGCTACCGGGCCGCGGCCGGTGAGCTGCCGGAGGCCGGCATGCCCGGGTTGACCCACGGGCTGCTCCCGCTGGCGCTGCTGAGCGCCCGCCTGCGGCCCGGGCGGCCGACGCCACCAGAGGTGGACGGCGACTTCGGGCCGTACGAGACCTGGGTTCGTCCGCTGCTGCTCCTCGCCCGGGGTGACCGGGCCGGGGCGCGACGCCTGCTCCGGGACGTCCCCGACCCGCCGCCCGACCACCTGTTGGAAGCCGGATGGTGCCTGCTCGGGCAGGCGGGCGTGCTGGCCGGCGACCGGAAGGTCGTCACCCGGGCCCGGACCGCGCTGACCCCCGCCGCCGGACAACTCGCCGGCGCGGGCAGCGGCGTGCTGACCCTGGGGCCGGTGTCCCGCTGGCTGCGCAGCTTCGACGCCTCCTGACACCGCCCCCGCCCCCGGTTCAGGTCGATCGCCAGGCCCCGCTGCCCCGGTTTCCTGGAAGAGGCGGTCTACGGCCGGTCCGACACCCCCGTCTTCCTGATGTCGCCGGCCCGGCGCGCGACACCACAGGCCGCGCGCGGCGTCGCCGGCCCGGCGCGCGCCGGCCGTGGCCGTCAGGTCGGGGGGCGCGCCGGGTGGGTGAGGAAACCGACCACGGCCGCCGCCAGGGCCGGTGAGCCGAGCACGTCGTAGTGGGTGTGGCCGGGCAGCACGGCCAGTCGGGCGGCGGGTCGACCGGCACCGTCCCAGCCGGCGTCGCGCCGCCCGCCGCCGAGCAGCCCGAAGAACTCCACCAGGTGCGCGGTCCGCACCGCGTCGGCGTCGGCGTACGCGAGCAGGGTCGGCACGGTCAGCGCGGCCACCTCGGCGGACCAGTCGTAGTCGGTGCGCAGCAGCGCGCCCAGCTTCGTCCAGAGCACCGGCCAGTCCTGCGGGCGCGGCGCGACCCGGGCGTAGTGCGCGTACGTCGGGGAGGCCCGCGCCTGCTCGGCGGTCGCCGGCCCCATCCGGGCCATGCCGTCGCGCACCTCCGGGTACCAGCCGTCCCGGCGGCACGGCACGGAGACGCAGACCAGCCGGCGCACCCGCGCGGGATGCTGGATCGCGGTACGCAGCGCCACCGCCCCGCCGAGCGAGAAGCCCAGCAGATCCGCGCCGGGCAGGTCGAGGTGGTCGAGGAGCGCGGCGACGTCGTCGGCCAACCACTCGTGGCGCAACGGGCGGTCCACGTCCGCCGTCCGCCCGTGCGCCTGGAGATCCACCGTCACGACCCGGCGGTACGGGGTGAGCGCCGGCAGCACCGGCGCGAACATCTCACCTGAGCCGATACCACCGTGCAGCAGCACCAGCGGCGGCCCGGAGCCGTGGCTGGCGTGGTACAGGCGCAGCCCGTTGACCTCGGCGTAGCTCACGGTCCTCTCCCCGTGCTCACGGCCCTCCCGCCGTCGGGTCGGCGCTGACGCCGGCGACAGCCGGGAACGCCGGGTCGGTCCGGGCGAGTGGTCTGCCTGACCGCTCGGGATGGGGAGTTCCACCGAACGAGTCGACTACTCACGAACAGTGGTGGGTTTTCCTCACGTCGGGAGGACGCCCGCCGCTGCCGGCGTGGAAACCCAGACGTCGTCGAGGTCCGCCGGGGTGAGGGCCCGCAACACCAAGCGGGCGGTACGGAGGGGAGGGCCGGCCATCGGCCCAGCGCAGAGCGGCCGGGGTGGCGGGCCGGTACTACGCTTCGACACCCGACGATCGGAGGAGGACATGAACGTCGGCTTCAGGGAGGCGCTGACCACCGTCGTGACCCGGATCGGCGCGTCGGTGGTGGTGGCCGCGCTCGGGGCGGCCGGCTGGACGGCCCTGGCGGACGGCTCGTTCACCCAGCGGTTCGGCTGGCTGGTGGGTCTCGCCGGCATCGCCGCCGCCCTGCCACCGAGCGGTCCGGTCACCCGGGCCCGGATGATGGACGTCTACCGCTACACCGGGCGGGCGCCCGACGCGCCGTACCGGGACCGCGACGACGGTCAGCCCGGCCTGACCCGCTTCGGCGTCTTCCTCTTCGTCACGGTGCCGCTGCTCGTCGTCGCGCTCTGGTTGGGCTGAGCCGACCGCCGACTCGGACGCCTACCGAAAGGGCCCGGAAAACGACAATGGCAGGGAGATCTCCCTGCCATTGTCAACGTATACCGCACCCCGGGCCTTGTGGCAAGACCCCGGTCATGGCGCAGAATCGGCGGCCGAACACGGGAATCGGCACACCATGGGGGCAAGAATGTTCGACGTGATCGTCGTCGGCGGCGGGCCGACCGGCATGATGTTGGCCGCCGAGCTGCGGCTGCGGGGCGTCGGCGTGCTCGTGCTGGAGAAGGACGCCGAGCCGCCGCCGTACGTGCGGTCGCTCGGGTTGCACGTACGCAGTATCGAGCTGCTCGACCAACGCGGACTGCTGGAACGTTTTCTCGAAAACGGCAGGCGGTATCCGATCGATCCCGGTGGCGTACGGGGATTCTTCGCCGGCATCGAGAAGCCCGCCCCGGCCGGGTTGGACACCGCGCACGCGTACGTGCTCGGCATTCCGCAGACGCTCACCGACCGGCTGCTCGCCGAGCACGCCGCCGACGTCGGCGCGGAGATCCGGCGCGGCCGTACCGTGGTCGGGCTGGCACAGGACGACGACGGCGTCACCGTCCACCTCGACGATCACGCCGCGCCGCCGTTGCGGGCGCGGTTCGTGGTCGGCTGCGACGGTGGGCGCAGCACGGTCCGGAAGCTGCTCGGGGTCGGCTTCCCCGGCGAGCCGTCGACGATCGACACGCTGCTTGGCGAGATGGAGGTGACCGCGTCACCGGACGATGTCACCGCGCTCGTGACCGAGGTGCGCCGGACCGAGAAACGGTTCGGGGTCGGGCCGTCCGGCACGCCGGGGGTGTTCCGGGTGGTCGTGCCGGCGGCCGGCGTGGCCGAGGACCGTTCGACGCCGCCGACGTTCGAGGAGTTCCAGCGGCAGCTCCGCAGGTACGCCGGCACCGACTTCGGGGCGCACTCCCCCCGCTGGCTGTCACGCTTCGGCGACGCGACCCGGCTGGCCGAACGCTACCGGGTCGGCCGGGTGTTCCTGGCCGGGGACGCCGCGCACGTCCACCCGCCGATGGGTGGGCAAGGGCTCAACCTCGGCATCCAGGACGCGTTCAACCTGGGTTGGAAGCTGGCGGCGGCCGTCGCCGGCCGGGCGCCGGACGACCTGCTGGACAGCTACCAGGCCGAACGACGCCCGGTGGCCGCCGACGTGCTGGACAACACCCGGGCGCAGATGCAGTTGACGACCGACGAGCCCGGCCCGCAGGCGGTCCGGCGGCTGGTGACGCAGTTGATGGAGATCGACGAGGTCAACCGGTTCCTGGTCGAGAAGATCACCGCGATCAGCGTCCGGTACGACCTGGGCGCGGGTCATGCCCTGCTCGGCCGGCGGCTGCGCGACGTCCCGCTGAAGCACGGACGCCTGTTCGAGCTGCTGCGCACGGGGAACGGACTGCTGCTCGACGGGACGGGACGGCTCTCGGTGGACGGCTGGGCCGACCGGGTGGACCGGGTCGCCGACGTCGGTGAGCTGGACCTGCCGGCGGCGCTGCTGCGGCCGGACGGGCACGTCGCCTGGGTCGGCACCGACCAGCAGGCCCTCGACGTCGCGCTGGTCAAGTGGTTCGGCAAGCCGGTGGAGATGGGATGACGCAGGTCGTCCTGACGGTCGTGTCGACGCTCGGCGCTCTCGCGGGCGTCATCGCCACCGCCCGGCAGTGGCGGGCCGTCGCGATGAGTCCGGAAGCCAGGATCGTGAACGCGTCCACCGGTGTCCCCGGGACGGCACGCCTCCGGCGGCGAGGCCGAGCTCAAGGTCCTCCGGCACCGGGCGGAGCTCGGCCTCGTGGCCCACACGGAGGACGCGATCGGGTCCGCGGACAGGGTGATCTCCGCCGTGCGGGCGCTCGCGCAGGCACGCGGCACGTACGGGGCAGGTCAGGCGCCCGACCCGACGGAGCCCGGCGGTACGTGGTGTCCGTACCCGGGAAGTGGTGGCCGCGGCATGGTCACCGCTGCTGTCGACGCAGTGCGGCCCAGCAGAGGAAGCCGGCCGCCACGACAGAGAGGACCGGGATACCGGTTGGCCGCAATCGACGACCAACCGGTAAGCCGTCAGAGGGCCATGTAGTAATGAACCAAGGGCATGGCGGTCATGCCGAGACTGTCGTAAAACGCCCTGGCCGCGTCATGGAACTGGTCGCCCCCGGTGCCGATCGATACGACCTCGACCCCAGCCCGCTTCATCGCTTCGAAGGCGTGTGCGCACAGCGCCGTACCGACGTGGTGCCGGCGCTGATCCGCCGCCACGGCGATGAGGTCGATCTCACCGCTGTGCTTGTCGGGGTTCGTCTGCCATGCGGCAAATCCGAGGAGCGTGTCGCCATCCTCGGCGATGACAACGTGCTTGTTGCTCTGCGGGTCGTGCAGCCCGAGCCACATTTCGCGGTAGTCCTCACGCCAGGTGCCATGCTGGTTGACCATGATGGCGTCGCCCACGATCGACCGGAACGAGTCTTCGTAGAACGGGCCGAAGGTGGCGATGGTCAGCTCGAGCAGTGGCTCCATGTCGGATGACCGAAACGGACGTAGATTCATGATGTTCAGTGCCTTTCGTCTGAAGGGTGCGTCGAACAGCCCGACCTGATCAACAGGTCGGGCAACTCGCGGCTCAGATCGAGCCGCCCCTCAGAAGCGGGTACGCCCAGCGGCGAAGCACTGCATGATCCGGACAGTACCCGCTCCCGCGCCTGGGCGTCAGGCAGCATTGCCACGCCACCGCCCCGCCTCTAGCCATCACTGTCTGCCGTCGACCCACCCTTCTGAGGAGCGGGCCTCCGCCCGGCCCGCCACGTCGAGACGGCACAGCATGGAAGTCGCCGCCGCCGTCGCCCACCGCGCCGCCCCCACCGCGCCGCCCGACCCGACGCGCCTTCCCGGGGCACGGCGCCCTGCTGCTGCACGCCGCGCCCGGCGCCGCCTGCGATGACCGACAAACCGTCCACGATCTGCTCGACCAGGCCGACCAGGTCGCCGCGAGCCTCGACGACGCCCCGCCCCGCTGCGGCCTCACCTTCGGGCCGGTCACCGTCGACCTGACCGGCGTCGTCACCAGCCTCGACCTCGGTGACCACGTTGACGGGCTCACCCGACACCACACGATCATCGACACGTTCTTCTTCCACCGGCTACCGACGGAACACCGTGCCGCCCATCTCGTCGACGTCGCCCGCCACTGCCTACGCCTCGGCGAGCTGCCCGAAACCGAACGCGCGCCGCTGCTCGCCCACCACATCGCGCCCAACGAGATCCGCCACCGGCCCACCACGCCCTGCGCACCCTGCTCCGCCGCGCCCGCCGCTCCGCGCCCGAGACCGCCCGACTCGCCGAGACCCTTAAGAATCTCGCTCTGACCGGGACGAACACCGGAGTGAACCACCCTCGGAAGCGTTTCCGCGCTGGTGGTGATGGGTGGGCGCGGCAGGTTTCGAACCTGCGACCCCTCGCTTGTAAGGCGAGTGCTCTCCCACTGAGCTACGCGCCCGGACGCCGTACGGCCACGCCGGTGGCTGGCAGCTTACCTGCCGGCCACCGGCGGGTCGAACGGTATGCCGGGGTGGGGATCAGGCGGCGACGGCCTCCGCCAGCGCCTTGCGCCAGCCCTGCTGGTCGCGGGCCTCGCCGGGCATGTTCATCTCGGCGAAGCGGACCACGCCGGCCTTGTCGATCACGAAGGTGCCCCGGTTGGCGATCCCGGCGACCTCGTTGAACACCCCGTACGTCTGGGCGACCGCGCCGTGCGGCCAGAAGTCGGACAGCAGCGGGAACTGGTACCCCTCCCGGTCGGCCCAGATCTTGTGCGCGTAGACCGAGTCGACGCTCACGGTGAGGACCTGGACATCGTCGTTGACGTACTCGTTGAGGTTGTCCCGCACCTCGCACAGCTCGCCCTGGCAGACGCCGGTGAAGGCGAGCGGGTAGAACACCAGCAGGACGGTGCGCTCGCCGCGGAAGTCCGAGAGCCGGACCTCCTGGTTGTTCTGGTCCTTGAGCACGAAGTCCGGCGCGTCGGCGCCAACCTCGATCGGCATGCAAGCTCCTTGGTTAGTCACGGTGGGACCAGCCTGCCACACCCGGGTCGGGCGCCGGCCGTCACTTACTTCTTGCCCTTGGCCCCTCGCCGCAGGACGAGTCGGGCGCCGCTCCAGTCCCGGCCGGCGTTGACCGTGGACGTCTGCTGGAGCCCGGCGGTCGGCGCGGACTCGGCGACCTCGCTCGGCTCGACGTGACCCTCCCGCCCGGCCTTGGGCGTCAGCAGCCAGACGACGCCGTTGTCGGCCAGCGGGCCGAGGGCGTCGACGAGGAGCTCGAAGAGGTCGCCGTCCCCGTCCCGGTACCAGACCAGCACCGCGTCGACCACCTCGTCGGTGTCCTCGTCGACCAGTTCTCCACAGCGGTCGGTCAGGGCGTCCCGGAGATCGTGGTCGACGTCCTCGTCGTACCCCATCTCCATGACGACCATCCCCGGCTCGATCCCGAACCGGTCCGCCAGGCTGCGTACCCCGTCGGCGGCCTGACCAGCGGTCGCGCTCACTGTCGCGTGCCTCCTCGTCTCAATCTGCTCCCGGCGTCTCGACCGACACCGTTAGGCAAAGTCCACACATTCCAGCCCTCCGGCGCAAGTGGCTCACCGGGTGCAACGGAATTTACCGCGCCAGCAGCGTGCGGGCACCCTGGGTAATGGCATCTTCGGTGACCAACACCTGGCGCGCCGCCGGACCTAACGGCACGAAAGCGTCGACTGCGGCTACTCTACGGGCAGAGCCGACATATCCGGCATCCACCAGGGCCGCGATCACTCCCTCGCCGACCCCGCCGGACCGTCTCGTCTCGTCCACGACCAGCACGCGACCGGTTGCGGACGCCTCCCGGATGATGTCCGGCACCGGCAGCGGCGCGAGCCAACGCAGGTCCACCACCCGGGTACCCACCCCCTCGGCGGCCAACTGCGCCGCCGCACGCAGGGACATCCGCACGCCATTACCGAACGTGATGATGGTGACGTCCTCGGCGGAGCCGACGCCGTACACCCGGGCCCGACCGACCGGCACGTGCGAGCCCACCCAGCCACCCGGGCCCTGGTACGTGTCGAGCCACTCGCCGTCGCCGTCCACGTACAGGTCACGGGTGTGGTAGAGCGCGATCGGCTCCAGGAAGACGCACACGCTGCCGTCCACCGCCGCGCTGGCCAGGCAGGAGCGCAGCATCGGCGCGGCGTCGTCGGCCCGCGCCGGCACCGCCACCACCAGACCCGGCACGTCGCGCAGCACGGCCACCGAGTTGTCGTTGTGGAAGTGCCCGCCGAACCCCTCCTGGTACGCCAGCCCGGCCACCCGGACCACCATCGGGTTACGGAACGCCCCCCGGGAGAAGAACTGCATGGTGGCGGCCTCACCACGGATCTGGTCCTCGGCGTTGTGCAGGTACGCCAGGTACTGGATCTCCGGCACCGGCAGCATCCCCGCCGTCCCCGCGCCCAGCCCCAACCCGAGCACCGACGTCTCGTCGAGCAGCGTGTCGAACACCCGGGACGCGCCGAACCGGTCCCGCAGCCCCTTGGTGACCCCGTACACCCCGCCCTTGGCGGCGACGTCCTCGCCGAACACCAGCATCCCGGGATGGTCGAGCATGCCGTCGGCGAGCGCCGCGTTGACGCTCTGCGCGAGGGTGAGCGGACCGGCCGCCTCCGGCGGTTTCCCGTCGAACGCCGCCGCGCGGGCCGCCGCGCCCGGCCCGGCGGCCCGCGCGGCGGCGTCGGCCACCGCCCGCGCCACCCGCACGGGCCGTCGGGGCGCGAGCGGGGCCACCACGTCGGCGGCCGAGGCCAGCTTCGGCTCGGCGATCACCTCCTCGGCCACCTTGCGGATCTCCCAGCCGGCCTCGTCGTACCGGGCGAGCAGGTCGGCCGGCTCGGTCACGCCGTTCTCCACCAGCACGCGCGCGGTGGCGAGCACCGGATCCCGGGCCACGTCGGCGGCGATCTCCTCGGCCCCGCGGTACGCGGTCTCCACGTCCGCCCCGGCGTGCCCCATCAGCCGTACGGTGCTCAGGTGCAGCACGGCGGGCCGCCGGTGCCGGCGTACCCAGGCAGCCGCCTCGACCGCCCGCTCGTACGCCTCGACCGGGTCGCACCCGTCGGCGTCGAAGTACCGCACCCCGGGCCGGGACCGCAGCATCGTCGCCACCCACCCCTGCGGGGAGCGGACGCTGATGCCCAGCCCGTTGTCCTCGCAGACGAAGAGGACCGGCACCCGCAGTCCGGCGTGGTCGCACCAGCCGGCGGTGTTGAACGCGGCGGTGGCGCTGGCGTGGTTGATCGAGGCGTCGCCGAAGGAGCAGACCACCACGGCGTCGGCCGGCCAGGGCAGCCGGGCCGCGCCGCCCCCGCTGCCGACCCGTCCCCCGGTACGCCGGGCGGGCCCGTCCGCGGACCGGCGCAGCCGCTCCAGGGCCAGCCCCATGCCGACCGCCCGGGGCAGGTGGGAGGCGACGGTGGAGGTGGTGGGGATGACGGCCAGGTCGGCCCGGCCGAAGACCTTGTGCCGTCCGCCGGCGATCGGCTCCTCGGCCGAGGCGACGATGCCCCGCAGCACGTCCCGGGCCGCGCCGACGTACGCGCTCTCGGCGTCCCCGTTCTCCCCGGCGGACGGCGCGGCGGCCTGGGCGGACTGAGCGGCCTGGGTGGTCTGGGCGGCCCGGGCGCAGTAGAACGCCCCGGAGCGGTAGTGCAGCAGGGCCGGGTCGGTGGGTCGCAGCGCGGCGGCCACCGCGGCGTTGCCCTCGTGCCCGGCGGAGCCGATGGTGTAGTACCCCTCGCCGAAGCTACGCAGCCAGCGCGCGGCCAGGTCGAGCTGCCGGCTGATGACCTGCGCGTCGAAGAGGGCCAGCGCCTGCGTCCCGGTCAGCGCGGCGCCGTCGCGGACCGGCTGGTCAGGGTCACGGCGCTGCGTCGGGCCGGCCAGCGCGGCCAGGCTCTCCCGGAACCGGTCGTCGAGATCTTGCGGGGTGGTCACGTCCGACAGCATTACCGACGCGGACCAACCCCGCCCACTCAGACACGTCCCGGGCGCGCGGAAGACGGCCTGGCCGCCGTCGGAACAGGCCGGTCAGGCCGGGCGGCAGTCCTCGGGGCAGCCGCCGTCGGAGACCTTCCAGACGAGCTGACGCAGCGCGGCCAGCTCGTCGACCCCGAGGGACGCGAGCAGCCGGGAGTCCGACAGCACCTGGTGGACCCGGGCGCGCATCTCGCGTCCGGTGTCGGTCACGACCAGCGTCTTGAGTCGCCGGTCGGCGGGGTCGACCCGGCGTTCGACCAGACCGGCGTGTTCCAGCTTGTCGACCAGCGCGGTCACGTTTGACCGGTCACAGCGGAGCTGGTCGGCGAGGTGCCGGGCCGGCATCGGACGGTCCGGGTCGAGCTGGTGCAGCGCCCGGGCGACCGCCGGGGTCAGCCCCAGCTCGGCGATGTCGACGTCCTGGTAGTGGCGGATCGCGGCGGCGAGCTGCATGATCCGCCGTACGGTGTCCCCGGCCAGTCCCGCACGGTCGCGTCTGCCGGGGCCAGAGGTCAAGGTGACCTGCGTCATGTCTGGCATCCTACGGGTGACCTGACGACCGGTCGCAGGTCAGGCCACCGCCGCCCCGGTCGTCGAGGGCCCGCCCGACCAGGGAGCCCAATCCACGCCCACCGATGCGACTGTTCGGCCGACGTGTCCCGGATCGTCACCTGGCCGCCATCGCGGCTCGGCAGGCTGCCCCTCGTCGTACGACAGAGGGAGAGATCGTGCAGTTGACCCGACGTACCGTCCTGTTGACCGGCGCGGCGGTCGGCGCCGCCGGCGCCGTCACCACGACCCCGGCGGCCCGGGCCGGCGCGGCCCAGCCGTTGCGCACGGACCCGTTCACCCTCGGCGTCGCCTCCGGTGACCCCGACCACCAGGGCTTCGTGCTCTGGACCCGGCTGGCGCCCCGACCGCTGGCCGAGGACGGGCTGGGCGGCATGCCCGCCCGTCCGGTGCCGGTGCGGTGGGAGCTCGCCGCCGACGAACGGTTCCGGCACGTCGTCCGGCGGGGCGGCGTGCTGGCCCGACCGGAGTCCGCGCACAGCGTGCACGTCGAGCTGGACGGCCTGCTGCCCGGTCGGGAGTACTTCTACCGGTTCCGGGCGCAGCGGTGGACGTCCCCGGTGGGACGGACCCGGACCGCGCCGGCGCCGTGGGCCATGCCGGGCGCGCTGGCGATGGCCTTCGCCTCCTGCTCGCAGTACGAGCACGGCTACTTCACCGCGTACCGGCGGCTGGCCGAGACCGAGCCGGAGCTGATCCTGCACCTGGGCGACTACCAGTACGAGTACGCCAAGGGCACCTACACGATCCCCGGCGGGAACCCGCGCGACCACGAGGGCCCGGAGACGGTCACGCTGGCCAACTACCGGCAGCGGCACGCCCAGTACAAGACCGACGCGGACCTCCAGGCGGCGCACGCGGTCGCCCCGTGGCTGGTGGTCTGGGACGACCACGAGGTCGACAACAACTGGGCCGACGAGGCGTACGAGAAGCCGGAGATCCCGCAGCCGGACTTCCTGGCCCGGCGGGCGGCCGCGTTCCAGGCGTACTACGAGAACATGCCGCTGCGCCGGACGTCGATCCCACGTGGCATCGACATGCAGCTCTACCGGCGGGTGCGCTGGGGTCGGCTGGCCACGTTCCACCTGCTCGACACCCGGCAGTACCGCGACGACCAGGCCTGCGGCGACGGCTACCGGAGCTGCGCGGCGGCGTACGACCCGGCCCGGTCGATCACCGGCGCGGAGCAGGAGGCCTGGCTGCTGGACGGCTTCCGCCGCTCCGAGGCCCGCTGGGACCTGATCGGCCAGCAGGTCTTCTTCGCCCAGCGGGACAACGACTCCGGACCGCTCACGGTCACCAGCATGGACGCCTGGGACGGGTACGTCGCCTCCCGGGACCGGATCACCCGGGGCTGGCTGGACGCCGGGGTGCGCAACCCGGTGGTGCTCACCGGCGACGTGCACGCGCACTGGGCCAGCGACCTGAAGGCCGACTACGCCGACCCCACCTCACGCACGGTCGGCTCCGAGCTGGTCTGCTCGTCGGTCACCTCCACCGGGGACGGCGCGGACTCGCCCAGCGGCGCGCACCCGTGGTTGGCGTTCAACCCGCACCTGCGCTTCCAGAACAACCTGCGCGGGTACGTCCGCACCACGATCACCCCGGGCCAGCTCAGCGCCGACTTCGACGTGCTGCCGTACGTGACCCGACCGGACGCGCCCGCGCACACCCGGGCCCGGTTCGTCGTCGAGGACCGGGTGCCCGGCCTGCACCTGACGTACGACCAGCCGTTGCCGACCGCGCCGGGGGCCCGCTCCGCCGCGCCGCCGACCGACGCCGCCCCACGTACCGACGCCGGCCGACTCACCGTCGACGCCGAGACCCGCCGCCCCTGACCCGGGCGGGCGGTTCAGTCGCGCCAACCGGCCAGGTCGACGCCCTTGGCGACGTCGACCCGGAAGCCGAGGGTGACCTGGCCGGTGGCGCCGGGGGCGAGCCGCAGCCGCCAGGTCAGCTCGCCCAGCTCGGTACGCTCGTCCGGGGTGGGGTCGAGCCGCGTCTCCCGCACCACCACGCCCTCGTCCCGGGAGACCGGCAACTGGTCCAGCACGGTCACGGTCGCGGGTCGGGGGGTGTGGTTGGCGACGGTCACCGCGTACTCCACCTCACGGCGGCGGGTCGAGCCGAGCGTGGCCCGGGTGTCGCTGCGCCGGGTCAGTTTCCGCTCCACCCGCAGCCGGTCGTCCAGCCCGAGGGCCAGCTCGGTCTCCTCGCCGGGCGCCCACGCCGTCAGCCGGGTGCCGCCGACGAAGTCCGGACCGTGGAAGATCGCCGCCGGCCCGGGCAGGAGGGTGTGCGACGAGGTGTTGCGGACGGTGGCGCGCAGGTGGGCCACCGGCTCACGGACCGGCGCGGTCACGTGGTCCAGGCTCGCCGGCAGCTCCAGCACCGCGACGGTGGCCCGGTGCGCGGTGCCGTCGGCGGGCACCGCGACCGGTCGGGTCGGCCGGTACGTGGCGGCGGCGATCCCCTGCTCCACCTCGGCGACGCTCTCCCGCACCGGCGGGGCGGCCTTCCCGACCCGGGCGCGTTCCGGCCCGCCGAACGCGGCGGCCGGGGCGGACGCCCGGGGCAGGCCGCCACCGCCCGGGGCGGGCGCCCCGACCGGCATCGGCGGGGGCAGCGGGCGGACCCGGTCGAGGTACCACGGCGACAGCTCGGGCACCGTCGCCGTCACCGCCGGTCGGGCGGTGGACAGCTCCAGCCGGCACTCCGGCCAGTCCTCGCCGGTCTGCTGGCTGACCAGCCCGAACCAGGTGAGCGTGACGACCTCGTCGACCAGCCGCAGGTCGTACGACGGCTGCCAGCGCGCCCCGTCCACCACGTAGGTGAGCTCCAGCTCCAGCTCGCCGGCGTCCGGGCCGCCGTCGGACGCGCCGGCGTGGGCGGCTGCGGCGGCGTCGGGGGCGGCGGCGTCGGGGGCGGCTGCGGCGTCGGGGGTGACCAGGACGGTCACGTCGGCGACCAGGCGGTCCGGGGCCCGCTTGCCGCCCAGCTCGCGGATCTGCCGGTCGACGGCGGCGAGCGACTCGGTGACGTCGGTACGGCGTCGGGTCAGCTCCCGCTGCCGGTCGTGGCCGGCGGTGAGCTGCCCGGCGACCGAGTCGGCGAAGGCCGCCACGTCGGCCGGGGCCGCGTCCCCGGTGGCGAGCGCGCGGGCGTACGTGCCACCGGCCCGCTGGCTCAGCAGGGCGAGGAACTCGGCCCGCTGGGCCTCGACCGCGTCCGCCCCGTCCAACGCGGCCAGGTCGTCGGCGAGGGCGCGGCGGCGCTGCTCCAGCTCCCGGGCCTGCTGGTCGGTGCTGCGGGGTTGACGCCGGGTGAGCAGGTCGACGCCGAGGACGGTGCCCGGCCCCCGCCCGCCGACCCGCAGCGAGTCGCGACGCAGGTTGAGCGGGAGCGGCCCGACCCGCAGCCGGTGCTCACCGGCGGCCAGGGAGACGGTGGCCCGGCGGGTGACCCGGGCCCGGTCGGCGTAGACGGTCACCGCGACGATCGGCGCGTCGAGGTCGGTCGCGGTTGCCGGAGTGACCGCCGGGGCGGTCACCGGGGCGTGGGCCGGCCCGACCGGCGCGCTGCCGGCGACCGCCGGGGCGTCGGAGGGGTGGACCGACGGGTTGTCTGCGTTCACCGGCGCGAGGATAGCGTCACGGCGCACCCTCTCTGGGCGGGCCGACGGTCAGCCGGGGAGGAAGGAGAACCGGACCTTGCGGGTCGGGTTGTCGCCGTTGGTGTCGACCAGGCAGATCGACTGCCAGGTGCCGAGGGCCAGTCGCCCGTCGAGCACCGGCACCGTCGCGTACGGCGGGACGAACGCCGGCAGGACGTGGTCCCGCCCGTGGCCGGGCGAGCCGTGCCGGTGCCGCCAGCGGTCGTCGGTGGGCAGCACCGCGTCGATCGCGGTGAGCAGGTCGTCGTCGGAGCCCGCCCCGGTCTCGATGACGGCCACTCCGGCCGTGGCGTGCGGCACGAAGACGTGCAGCAGCCCGTCGCCCTGCCCGGAGACGAACCGTTCGGCCTCGGTGGTGATGTCCCGGACGGTCGGCCGCGACCCGGTCTGGACGGTGATCACCTCACTGCGCATACGCCGCATTCTGCCGTAGCCGGGCGCCGGTCAGTCACCGCCGCCGCCGGAGGAGCCGCCACCGCTGTCGCCGCCGGAGAAACCACCGCTGTCGCCGCCGGACCAGCCACCGGACCAGCCGCTGTCGGTGGCGTGCCCGGTGTCGTGCCCGGATGAGCCCCGGTGACCGGAGTCCTCCTGCCAGGACCAGTCCCCGTGCCCGTCGGTGGAGTGGCGCCCGCCGCCGTGGTGGTACGCGCCGGCGTGGTGGGGGCCGGGGTGGCCGCTGTGGGCGTACCGGCCACGCGGGTGGGCGCCGGGCCGGCCGGACGCGCCGGCGGTGGCGACGAGCGTCATCCCGACCGCGAGCAGGAGCAGGCCGATCAACCCGAACGGCGCCAGGGCGAGCACTCCCGCGAACACGCCGAACACCGCCAGTAGCAGCCCGAGGCCACCGCCCAGCACCAGCAGGGTGCCCGTCACCTTCCGGATCGTCATGGCGGACACGGTAGGAGAGGTCGACAACCGTCCCTGGCGAAGGTGGCCCACGCGCCCTGAGCATGAACACCTCCACGGAGGCTTTGCTCTGCACCCACTGGCGCGTCGGCCACACAGAGTGAGTGGCGCGTCCGTGGGAGCAGAGCAAAGGAGGTCGAGGGATACGGGTCGGGGGGCGGGCGTCGCGCTGGAACCGGGGGCGGAAAGTTACCAGCGGGTACGTGTGTTGAGCGTCGCGTCTGGGGGACGCAGACGTGACGCGGGGTGCCACCACGGGGCAGGATGGCGCTAGAGACCTATCCCACACACAACCGAGGGAACGCCTGTGGCCACGGAACGCAAGCGCCCGGTGATCACCGCCGGTCTGCCGAGCCAGCTTCCGGACATCGACCCCGAAGAGACCGGCGAATGGGTCGAGTCGCTCGACGGTGTCATCGACGAGCGCGGAACCAAACGCGCCCGGTACGTGATGCTGCGCCTGCTGGAGCGGGCCCGCGAGCGCCAGGTCGGGGTGCCGTCGCTGACCACCACCGACTACATCAACACGATCCCGCCGGAGCACGAGCCGTGGTTCCCGGGGGACGAGCACGTCGAGCGGCGGATCCGGGCGTACATCCGGTGGAACGCGGCGATGTTGGTGCACCGGGCGCAGCGGCCGGAGATCGGCGTCGGTGGGCACATCTCCACCTTCGCCAGCTCGGCGTCCCTCTACGAGGTGGGCTTCAACCACTTCTTCCGGGGCAAGGACCACCCCGGCGGCGGTGACCACATCTTCTACCAGGGGCACGCCTCCCCCGGCATGTACGCGCGCGCGTACCTGGAGGGGCGGCTCAGCGAGGACCAGCTCGACGGGTTCCGGCAGGAGCTGTCGCACCCGGCCGGCGGGCTGCCGTCGTACCCGCACCCGCGGCTGATGCCGGACTTCTGGGAGTTCCCGACGGTCTCCATGGGCCTCGGCCCGCTGAACGCGATCTACCAGGCCCGGTTCAACCGGTACCTGCACCACCGGGGCATCAAGGACACCAGCCAGCAGCACGTGTGGGCGTTCCTCGGCGACGGCGAGATGGACGAGGTCGAGTCGCTCGGCGCGATCGGCGTGGCCGCCCGCGAGGAGCTGGACAACCTCACCTTCGTGATCAACTGCAACCTCCAGCGGCTCGACGGCCCGGTGCGCGGCAACGGCAAGGTCATGCAGGAGCTGGAGGCGTTCTTCCGGGGCGCCGGGTGGAACGTGATCAAGGTGGTCTGGGGCCGGGAGTGGGACCCGCTGCTCGCCGCCGACACCGACGGCGCGCTGGTCAACCTGATGAACTCCACGCCCGACGGCGACTACCAGACCTACAAGGCGGAGTCCGGGGCGTACGTGCGGGAGCACTTCTTCGGCCGGGACGCGCGGACCCGCAAGATGGTCGAGCACCTCTCCGACGACGAGATCTGGAACCTCAAGCGCGGCGGGCACGACTACCGCAAGCTGTACGCGGCGTACAAGGCGGCGATGGAGCACACCGGGCAGCCGACGGTGATCCTGGCCAAGACGATCAAGGGCTGGACGCTCGGGTCGCACTTCGAGGGGCGTAACGCCACGCACCAGATGAAGAAGCTGACCCTGGAGGACCTGAAGTCCTTCCGCGACCGCCTCTACCTGGACATCCCGGACAAGGCTCTCGAAGAGAACCCGTACCTGCCGCCGTACTACACGCCTGGCGAATCCTCCGACGAGATCGCGTACCTGAAGGAGCGGCGGCAGCAGCTCGGCGGCTACCTGCCGTCCCGGCGCACCGCCCAGCCGAAGCTGGCCATCCCGGGCAGCGAGCGGTTCTCCGACGTCAAGCGCGGCTCGGGCAAGCAGAAGGTCGCCACCACGATGGCCTTCGTCCGGCTGCTCAAGGACATCATGAAGGACAAGGAGTT
This sequence comes from Micromonospora sp. WMMD882, assembly GCF_027497255.1. Taxonomy (NCBI): domain Bacteria; kingdom Bacillati; phylum Actinomycetota; class Actinomycetes; order Micromonosporales; family Micromonosporaceae; genus Micromonospora; species Micromonospora sp. WMMD882. The sequence goes on along the minus strand of NZ_CP114903.1, from coordinate 6,323,508 downwards.
CGGCAAGCGCTGGGTGCCGATCATCCCGGACGAGGCCCGCACCTTCGGCATGGACTCCCTCTTCCCGACACAGAAGATCTACTCCCCGCACGGACAGAAGTACACCTCGGTGGACCGGGAGCTGTTCCTGTCGTACAAGGAGGCGACGACCGGGCAGATCCTGCACGAGGGGATCAACGAGGCCGGCTCGGTGGCCTCGTTCACCGCCGCCGGCAGCGCGTACGCCACGCACGGCGAGCCGATGATCCCGCTGTACATCTTCTACTCGATGTTCGGGTTCCAGCGCACCGGCGACGGGTTCTGGGCGGCGGCCGACCAGATGACCCGGGGCTTCGTGCTCGGCGCGACCGCCGGCCGGACGACGCTCAACGGCGAGGGGCTCCAGCACGAGGACGGCCACTCGCACCTGCTGGCCGCCACCAACCCGGCGGTGGTCGCGTACGACCCGGCGTTCGCGTTCGAGATCGCGCACATCGTCGAGAACGGCCTGCACCGGATGTACGGGGACGCGCAGGAGAACGTCTTCTACTACCTCACGATCTACAACGAGCCGATCCTGCAACCGGCCGAGCCGGCCGACGTGGACGTCGAGGGTCTGCTGAAGGGGATCTACCGCTACTCCCCCGCGCCGTCGGTCAACTCCTCCGGCGAGGCGCCCCGGGCGCAGATCCTGGCCTCCGGCACCGGCATGCAGTGGGCGCTCAAGGCCCAGCAGCTCCTCGCCCAGGACTGGGGGGTGGCCGCCGACGTCTGGTCGGTGACCTCCTGGACGGAGCTGCGCCGCGACGCGGTCGAGTGCGAGGAGCACAACCTGCTGCACCCGGGCGGGGAGCAGCGGACGCCGTACGTCCAGCAGAAGCTGGCCGACGCCGACGGGCCGAAGGTCGCGGTCAGCGACTGGATGCGCGCGGTGCCGGACCTGATCTCGCGCTGGATCCCGGGCGACTACACCTCGCTGGGCACCGACGGGTTCGGTCTGTCCGACACCCGGCACGCCCTGCGTCGGCACTTCCACGTCGACGCCGAGTCGGTGGCCGTCGCGACGCTGCGGCAGCTCGCGCTGCGCGGCGTGGTGGCCCCCGAGGTGCCGGCCGAGGCGGCCCGCAAGTACGCGATCCAGGACGTCAACGCGGCCCCGGTCGGCGAGACCGGCGGCGACTCCTGACCGACGCGCCCCAGGGCCCGGCGTGGTGGACACACCGCGCCGGGCCCTTGTCGCGGGTAGCTGGTATGACCCGACTGACATAGATCGTTGTCACTCGAACGCAACATGGGGCAGCCACAATTTCCCCACAGGGGCACCGGTCGCGCGCGAGTCGCGGGCGCCCGGGCCGACCCGGTGGGCCAACTCCCGTCGCGCCCGTCCACCCGTCGGCCCGACCCCACCGGGTCGGCGCGACGGGTAGGGAGGCGCACATGCGAGTCGTCCGGACAGGTCTCGCCCTGGCCGTCGGCGCCCTGGTGGTGTCGACGCTGGGGCCGGGCACGCCGTCGGTGGCGCACGACCCCGCCACGCCCGCCGGGCGGGCCTCGGCGCAACAGTTCATGGCGCAACGCGAGCCCACCCAACGGCTGACCGCCGCCGCGGCGGCCACCTGCGTCAACGGCCAGGCGGCCGGATACCCGTGCCGCAACGTGGACCTGCTGTCCTTCCTGCCGCTGACCAGCATCGGCGGCAGCCAGGCCAACGACATCTGGGGCTGGCGGGACCCGCAGACCGGAAAGGAGTACGCGCTCGTCGGGCGGCGCAACGGCACCTCGTTCGTCGACGTGTCCAACCCGACCGCGCCGGTCTACCTGGGCAACCTGCCCGCCCACCAGAACCGCACCGCGGTCTGGCGGGACATCAAGGTCTACCGGGACCACGCGTACGTGGTGGCCGACGTCTCCGGCCACGGCATGCAGGTGTTCGACCTGACCCGGCTGCGCGGGGTGACCACGCCGCAGACCTGGACGGCCGACACGCACTACGCCCAGTTCGGCAACTCGCACAACATCGCGATCAACGAGTCCACCGGGTACGCGTACGCGGTCGGCTCGAACACGTGCAGCGGCGGCCTGCACATGGTCGACATCCGCGCCCCGAAGTCCCCGACGTACGCGGGCTGCGTCAGCACCGACGGGTACACCCACGACACCCAGTGCGTCACGTACCGGGGGCCGGACACCACGTACACGGGTCGGGAGATCTGCGTCAGCTCCAACGAGGACACCGTCACGGTGGTCGACGTGACAAGCAAGTCCGCGCCCCGGCAGCTCTCCCGGATCGGCTACTCCGGGCGGGCCTACACCCACCAGGGGTGGTTCACCGAGAACCAGCGGTACTTCCTGCTCGACGACGAGCTGGACGAGTCGCGGCGCGGCGTGACCACCCAGACGTACCTCTGGGACCTGGCCGACCTGGACGCGCCCCGGCTGATCGGCACCTACGCCGCGCCGTCCGGGGTACGCGCCACCGACCACAACCAGTACGTCAAGGGCAACTACAGCTACCAGGCCAACTACCGGGCCGGCCTGCGGATCCTCGACCTGCGCGACGTGGCGGCCGGGCGGGCCACCGAGGCCGGGTACTTCGACGTGTACCCGTCCAGCGACAGCGCCTCGATGAACGGGGCGTGGAGCACGTACCCGTACTTCCCGAGCGGGATCGTGGTGGTCAGCGGGATCGAGCAGGGGTTGTTCGTCCTGCAACCCCGGTTGTCGTGACGACGACCGGGTCGACCACGCTCGCCGAGGGGGCGTCCCGTCCGGGGCGCCCCCGCCCCGCCGACCCGTCCGGGCCGCCGCCGGCCACCCCGCCCGCCTGGCGGTACGTGGCGGCGGCGCTGGCGCTCGGCCTGACCCTGGCGGTGGGCTTCCTCGCCGGACGGGCCGGCGGACCGGCCGGCGGGCCGGTCCGCGCCGCGCCGGGCCCGAGCGCCCACGTGGGCCACGGACCCGGCGGGCTGGAGGTGTCCCGGGACGGGTGGACGCTCGCCGTGGACCAGGCGCGGCTGACCGCCGGCCGGCCGGGTGAGCTGACGTTCCGGATCGTCGACGCGGACGGCGTGACGCTGACCGCGTTCCGGGAGAACCACGAGCGGCGGATGCACCTGGTGCTGGTCGGCCGGGACCTCTCCGGCTACCAGCACGTCCACCCGGAGATGTCGCCGGCCGGCGTCTGGCGGGTGGCCGTCACCCCGGCCGTGCCCGGCCCGCTGCGGGCCGTCGCCGACTTCTGGCCGGAGGGCGCGCCCGGCCAGGTCACCCTGGGCGTGGACGTGCCGGTCCCCGGCCGGTACGCGGCGACGCCGCTGCCGCCGCCGGAGGAGACCGTGCTGGTGGACGGCTACACGGTGACCCTGGACGGCGGTCTGCGGGCCGGCGCGGCCAACCAGGTGCTGGTGTGGCTGGGGCGCGACGGCGCGCCGGTGAACGACCTGCAGCCGCACCTGGGCGCGTTCGGGCACCTGGTGGCGCTGCGTCAGGGCGACCTGGCGTACCTGCACGTGCACCCGGCGGCGGCGAGTCAGCCCAGCTCGGTGGTGGCGTTCGGGGTGACCGTGCCGTCCGCCGGCACCTACCGGCTGTTCTTCGAGTTCCGCCACCTCGACCAGGTACGGGTGGCCGCGTTCACGGTGACCGTCTGAGCGCCCCGACGGCGACCGCCCGGCGGGCCGGGTCGGTGACGAGCGACGGTGGCCCGGAGTTCCTGGCGGGAACTCCGGGCCACCGCCGTCGCGGGTGACGCCTGACCGAAGCCCGGCTCAACCGACGGCGGCCAGGTCGGTCAGCCGGGCGAGCGAGTCCTCCAGGTCGGCGCCGACCCGACGCAGACCGAGCCGGAGCAGGGCCGCCTTCACCGGGCCGGCCGGCCAGCGGACGACGATCAGGCGCACCACGGTGCCGCCGGCCTCGTCCTCCTCGTTCGGGGTGAGCTGGACGTAGATCTCGGTGCGGGCCTCCGCCCGCGCGCCGGCGCCCTTGGCCCGTTCCCGCCAGCCGATCAGGTGGGGCTCCTGGTAGGCGATCACCTCCGCCTCGTGCGCCGCGCCCCGCCCGGCCTGGACCCGTTGCCGGCGGCCGTAGCCCTCTCCGGAGAGCACCTCGGCCGCGCGGACGCCGGCCAGCCAGGCCGGCAACTGCTCGGCCCGCTGCACCACGTCCCAGACCGCTTCCACCGGCGCCGCCACGTGCGCACTGCGTTCCACGAGGATCATGTCTATCTTTCCCCCACTGCGGACATCCCACGATATTCGGCACTCTATGCGCTAAATCGGACTTAAAGGGACGGATTCCCGAAAAGACACGCCGACAACCCTTGCCAGATGTCCGGCCCCCGCCTATAGGGCTCCAGCTCCACGCGCCCGGGGAACCTCCCGGCCCACGCCGGACGCCTCCCGGCCTCCCGACCGCGTTACCTCCCGGTCCACGTCGGCGGCCCGGCCGGGCCGGGCCCCCTCCGCGCCCCGGCGACGGGCGGCCGTACGCTGGGGGCGTGACGGTACGCGTGCGATTCGCCCCCTCTCCGACCGGTATGTTCCACGTCGGTGGCGCCCGCTCGGCGCTCCAGAACTGGATCTACGCCAAGCAGCAGGGCGGAGTGTTCGTGCTGCGCGTCGAGGACACCGACGCCGCCCGCAACCGGCCGGAGTGGACCGAGGGCATCCTGTCCGCGCTGGACTGGATCGGCATCGAGCGCGGCTCGTACGAGGGGCCGTACTTCCAGTCGCAGAACGCCGAGGAGCACCGCGCCGCCGCCCGCCGGCTGCACGAGTCGGGCCGGGCGTACTACTGCGACTGCACCCGGGAGGCGGCGCAGGCCCGCGCCGGCTCGCAGTACGCCGGCTACGACGGCTTCTGCCGGGACCGCGGCCTGCCGTCGGGCGAGGGGCGGGCGCTGCGCTTCCGTACGCCCGACGAGGGCGTGACCGTGGTGGTCGACCTGATCCGGGGCAAGCCGACCTTCGAGAACCGACTGATCGAGGATTTCGTGATCGCCCGGGGTGACGGCTCCCCGGTGTTCCTGCTCGCCAACGTCGTCGACGACATGACGATGGGCATCACCCACGTGATCCGCGCCGAGGAGCACCTGCCGAACACCCCCAAGCAGCAGTTGCTCTGGGACGCCCTAGGCGTCGAGCCGCCGGTCTGGGCGCACGTGCCGGTGGTGGTCAACGAGAAGCGACAGAAGCTCTCCAAGCGCCGCGACAAGGTCGCCCTGGAGGCGTACCGGGACGAGGGCTACCTCGCCGACGCCATGCGCAACTATCTGATGCTGCTCGGTTGGGCCCCCTCCGGCGACCGGGAGATCGTGCCCTGGTCGGTGATCGAGGAGGAGTTCCGACTGTCGGAGGTGAACCCCTCCCCCGCCTTCTTCGACGAGAAGAAGCTGCGCGCGTTCAACGGGGAGTACATCCGGGCGCTGTCGGTCGAGGACTTCGTCGACGCCTGCCGGCCGTGGCTCACCGGCACCGACACCATCGCGCCGCCGCCGTGGCAGCCGGCCGAGTTCGACGCGGACGCCTTCGCGGCGGTCGCCCCGCTGGCGCAGACCCGGATCGCGGTGCTCAGCGAGATCGTGCCGAACGTCGACTTCCTCTTCGTCGAGTCCCCGCTGATCGACGAGGCGGCGTGGGCGAAGGCCATGAAGGAGGGCGCGGGCGACCTGCTGGACGCCACCGTGGCCGCATACGAGACGCTGACCTCCTGGGACGCGGAGACGCTCAAGTCGACCCTGGAGGCGGTGGGCGCCGAACGGGGGCTCAAGCTCGGCAAGGCCCAGGCCCCGGTCCGGGTCGCGGTGACCGGCCGTACCGTCGGGCTGCCGCTGTTCGAGTCGCTGGAGGTGCTCGGCCGCGAGCGCGCCCTGGCGCGGCTGCGCGCCGCCCGGGTCCGCCTCCCCTGACGGCCCCACCGCCCCACCGCCACCCACCAGCCGTCTCGGCGGGCGCTGCCGACGGCGGGCGCTGCCGACACAGAACGGGCCACGGAGTCGGGCGACGTCCGCGACGGCGGCCGTCCTTTCCGTCGCGGCCCGATGCCTCTGCCCCGAATATGGGGCAGCTCGACAGTCTCTGTCGCGCACCCCTCTCCCGCCCGCCCGCCTGCGAGGTCGGGACGCCGCCGGGACCCCGGCGCCGGCGGTGTCCGGGGCACGCGCGGCAGCGACAGCACCGGCAACAACGACAGTGACAACCGGCACCGACAGCACCGGCACCGGCGACGGCAGCGACGGCGGTGGCGGTGGCGGTGGCGGTGGCGGTGGCGGTGGCGGCAGCGATGGCGGCAGCGATGGCGGTGGCTAGCGCGTCGTGGAGCGGCGGCGGGCCAGGAGCCCGCCCGCGAGCGCGGCCAGCACGGCGACGGCTCCGACAACCCAGGGCCAGACCGGCGGGCCACCGTCGTCGGCGGAGTCGGCCGCCGGCTCCACGGCCGGCGCGGTGGTGGCCACGTCGGTCGGGGCGGCCGGCGTGGACGGTTCCGCGGAGGGCGTGGGCGAGGCGGTCGTCGGCGACGGGTCGGCCGGCGTGCCGGTGGTCACCGTGAAGCGGATCTCGCCCTTGATCGGATGGCCGTCGGACGAGGCGACCTGGTAGGCGACGGTGTAGCGGCCGGCCGCGCCCGGCGCGAACGCCACCCGGACCCGGGAGCCCTCGAAGGTCGGGGCGCCCCGGGACGCGGGCACGTCGTCCGGCCCGGTCAATGTGATCTTCGTCGTCTTCGGATCGAGCCGGGCGAGGAATCGCAGCTCGACCCGGGTCGGTGGCTGCGCCAACCGCGCGCCGTCACGCGGGTCGCTGCCGGTCAGCGAGTTGTGCGCGGCGGCCGGCGCCGCCGGCCACAAGGCCACACCGAGCGCCATGACGATCGCGACCAGCCAGCCAGCCGCCACTCGTGGGACTCCGCCCCCCATGCTTTCCTCCGTAACGGTACGATCCGCCCACCGGTCGAACGTCTGGTTGTTAGTCGGACCGAGATCGCAGATAGTTCCAAATACTGATCGGGAAGCTGCAACCAGGCAACGTTCGGCGGAGTCTTTGAGATGGAGGCCCGGTCCGGTGGGACTCGGTCGTGCCATCTCCAGTCAGCACGTGACCTGCGGCAAGGCCATCCATCGAAACGGGGCGAGGAGGCGGCGATGGTCCGGAGGGTGAGTCGACTGCTCGGTGCGGCGATCGGCGTGATGCTGGTCGTGTTGGCGCCGGTCAGCGTCGCCGCGGCGGCCCCGAAACCACCACCGCCCGGGGTGGACATCACCGGCGAGGGGCTGACCGAGCCGCTCCGGTTGCGGGTCGAGACGGACGCCGCGCACGTGACCGCGGTCATCGACCAGGTCAGTTGGTTCGCCGCCACCGGCGAAGCGTCCGGCCCGAAGGCGGCCGATCTCGGTCCGAAGTACACGGTCGTGGTGCTCGCCGGGGACAAGGCGAAACAGACCTTCGACCTCTACCCGCTCGCCAAGGGCGGCCCGCGGGCGTTCCGCCCGGCCAAGCAGCCCGACGGGCGCAAGGCCCGGGACGGCTGGTTCCTCGGCCGGCTCAACATGTCGGAGACGCTGCGGACGGCCGGGGTGCCCCTGCCCCGGCAGGTCGAGACGGTCAGCGGCGGGGTCGGCGGTGGTGAGCGGATGATCCCCGAGGAGTCGCTGGATCCCGGGCGTGACCTCGACGAGGCGCTCGGCGAGTTGCAGCGGCTGTTGCTGCTGAACGCGGGCGTGGTGGTCACCATCACGATCGGCCTGGCCGGCATCGCCCTGCTGATCCGACGTCGTACCCGCTGACCACTGCCGACAGTGACGTCGGTCACGCTACCCGCAGGGCCCGCCACTGACGTGAGCGGTCAGCACCACCGACGCGGCGGGCGCTCCCGGCGGCTCGCGCGCTGGCTCGGCCGCACCGGTCCGTGCCGGTGCGCGCCGGCCCAACCGGGCTGTTCGCTCCGGCAGGACGGCTGCGACGCCGGCTCCGGGTCGATGCATTCGGCGACCCTGGGCCGGGGCACCGGCGCGTCCTCCTCGACGGGCCGAGCGGTCGGCTCGGCCGGCGGCGAGCCCACCGGCGGCGGGCCCAGGGGCGACCGTCGGTGGCCGTGAGGCTTGCCGGAGCCCTGCGGGTCAGGGTGCGCCGGGCGGGCCGGGTCCCCCTGGACGCAACCGTGCTCGGCCTCCCCGTGCGCCATTGCGGTCTCCTCACGCTCGCCTTCGCCCGCAGGCGATCCACTTCTCGCGCCTGCCGTCGGGTCGACCCCGCCGGCGACGCACCATCGCCGTTCATGGAAGTTCCACGAATTGCGCCGTGCCCTGTCACCGTACTGGCCGGCGGCGTCGCGCGGTACGTCGCATGCGTAAACACCGCGCCACGACCGGCCCACCCGGGCGCTCAGTCCGAACGGGTGGCGGAGGCGGTCGCGGCGCTGTCCCGGACGACGCGCGTGCCCAGCCGGGCGGCCAGCGGGACGACGGTCAGCGCCAGCAGCCAGCCGCCGAGCACGTCGGCCGGCCAGTGCGCCAGCAACGCGACCCGGGTCAGGCTGACGAAGAGCGCGAACCCGACCGCGCCGAGCGCCACCACCGTCCGCCCGGTCCGGGTCAGCCGGGGCCAGAGCAGCAGCACGACGGTGAGCGCGGCGGCCACCGCGTTGCTGGTGTGCCCGCTCGGGAAGCCGTTGCTGTGCACGGTGACGAACCCGTCCAGCGGGCGGGGGTGGCGCAGCAGCCAGTGGCCCAGGCCCCACAGCGCCGGCACGACCACGGTGACCGTGGCGCAGCACACCGCCGCCGGGCGACGTCCGCGCGCCGCCAGGGCGATCGCGGCGGTCAGCCCGGCGAGCAGGAAGGGGACGGTGGCGGCCACGTCGGTGAGGATCCGCAGCGCCGCGACCAGGGCTGGGGCGCGGTCGCCGTACGCCCGGAAGGTCTCGCTCACCGCGTGGTCGGCGCGGTCCAGCGGCGGCCAGCCCGCGACGACCAGAATCGTCAGCAGCACGAGGCCGGCCAGGGCGGACAGCGGCACGGACAGGGGCGGACGGGCGATCATCGCCGCATGATGGCACGGCAGGGGGGCTGGGGCACGGTGACCTGCGGGGCGCGTGTCAGGCTTAGGCCGTGGTGAGCGAGCCGGAGTCCGTCGGGCTGCGGGCCACGCTGCGCCGGATCGAACGGGCGGCGGGGGCCCTGGCCACCGCCAGCGTGGCCCGGATGGACGAGACGCTGCCCTGGTTCCGGGCGCTGCCGGCCGAGCAGCGCTCCTGGGTGATGCTGGTGGCGCAGGCCGGCGTCCGGTCGCTGGTGCAGTGGCTGCGCGACGGCGGCGGTCGGGCGGACAGCACCCAGGAGGTCTCCGACGACGTCTTCGCCACCGCCCCGCAGGCCCTCGCCCGGTCGATCAGCCTCCAGCACACCGTCGCGTTGATCAAGGTCACCATCGACGTGGTCGAGGAGCAGGTCCCGGACTTGGCCGCCGACGGCGAGGAGCAGCAGCTCCGCGAGGTGGTGCTGCGTTTCTCCCGGGAGATCGCGTTCGCCGCCGCCCGGGCGTACGCGCGGGCCGCCGAGACGCGGGGGGCGTGGGACGCCCGGCTCCAGGCCCTCCTGGTGGACGCGCTGCTGCGCGGCGACTCCTCGGACGTGCTGGCCAGCCGGGCCGCCGCGCTGGGCTGGGCGGACGCGCCCCCGGTGGCGGTGGCGGTGGGCCGCTCCCCCGGTGGCGAGGTGGCGGCCGTGCTGCACACCGTCTACCGGCTGGCCCGCCGGATCCGGGTGGAGGTGATCGGCGGGGTGCACGGCGACCGGCTGGTGGTGGTGCTCGGCGGGGCGGCCGATCCGCTGGCCGCCAGCGCGAAGCTGCTGCCCGCGTTCGGCGAGGGGCCGGTGGTGGTCGGCCCGGCCGTGCCGAGCCTGGACGAGGCGACCGAGTCGGCCCGCGCCGCGCTGGCCGGTTACCGGGCCGCTCCGGCCTGGCCGGCCGCGCCCCGCCCGGTGCCGGCCGGTGAGCTGCTGCCCGAGCGGGCGCTGGCCGGGGACGCCGAGGCCCGGCGGCGGCTGCGTCACGACTGCTACGCCACCCTGGTCCGGGCCGGCGGTGAGCTGCTGGAGACCCTGGACGCGTTCCTCGCCGCCGGCGGGGTGCTGGAGAGCACGGCCCGTACGCTGTTCGTGCACCCGAACACCGTTCGTTACCGGCTGCGTCGGATCGCCGAGGTGACCGGGCTGTCCCCGTTGATCCCCCGGGAGGCGTTCGCCCTGCAGGTGGCGCTGACCGTGGGCCGGCTCGATCCGGTGACCTCGGTTACACCCACCGTGGGCGGTGGGCGGGCAGAAACCCGCTGATCAGCGGGGTCACCAGGGATGTTTGTAGGATCCCTCCAAAGCATCTAGTGCGGTTTGGTGTCTGTCGACAACGCATGACCCACGAGTATCAAGGAGAGTCATAGGGGTGCTCGCCGTACTCTCTCCAGGCCAGGGTTCGCAGAAACCCGGCTTCCTGACCCCGTGGCTCGGCCTTCCCGGCGCCGAGGCGCGGCTGCGCTGGTGGTCGGCGCTCACCGGGGTCGACCTGCTGCACCTCGGCGTCACCGCCGACGCGGACGAGATCAGGGACACCGCCCGGACCCAACCGTTGCTCGTCGCGGCGTCGCTGCTCGCCGCCGAGCACCTGCCGATGCACGACGTGGGGCTCACCGCCGGGCACAGCGTCGGCGAGCTGGGCGCGTCCGCCCTGGCCGGAGCGCTGTCGGCGGAGGCCGCGATCGCGCTCGCCGGGGTGCGTGGCCGGGAGATGGCGGCGGCCTGCGCGGTCGAGCCGACGGGCATGGCGGCGGTGCTGGGCGGTGACGCCGAAGAGGTGCTCACCGTGATCGAGAAGCACGGGCTGCACCCGGCCAACCGCAACGCCACCGGCCAGGTCGTCGCGGCCGGCGCGAGCGAGGGGATCGACCGGCTCGCCGCCGAGCCGCCGACCGGCGCCCGGATCATGCGGCTCAAGGTCGCCGGCGCGTTCCACACCCCGTACATGGCTCCGGCCGAGGCGACGCTGACCGCGCTCGCCGACGGGATCACCGTCGACGACCCGGCCCGGGTCCTGCTCTCCAACCTCGACGGGGCCGCCGTGGGGCAGGGCCGTGACCTGGTGCGGCGGCTGGTCCGGCAGGTCACCGCGCCGGTGCGCTGGGATCTGTGCATGGCCAGCCTGGTCGACCTGGGGGTGACCGCGGTGATCGAGCTGCCCCCGGCCGGCACGCTGGCCGGTCTGATCAAGCGCGAGTACAAGGGCTCCGTCGCGCTCCCCGAGATCGTCACCCTGAACACCCCGGACGACCTGCCGGCCGCTCGGGACCTGATCGCCCGGCACGGAGGACAGCAGGCATGAGCGGAAGCCGGATTCTCTCCATGGGGCACTACCAGCCGTCCCGGGTGGTGACCAACGACGAGCTGGCCCAGCTCGTGGAGACCAACGACGAATGGATCCGGGACCGGGTGGGCATCGCCAGCCGCCGGATCGCCGACGGCGAGAGCGTCGCCGACATGGCCGCCCTCGCCGCCGACAAGGCGCTTGCCAACTCCGGTCTCACCGCCGCCGACATCGACCTGGTGGTGGTGGCCACCTGCACGTCGATCGACCGCAGCCCGAACGTGGCCTGCCGGGTGGCCGCCCGGCTGGGCATCACCGCGCCGGGCGCGTTCGACCTGAACACCGCCTGCTCCGGCTTCGCGTACGCGCTCGGCACCGTCGACCACGCGATCCGCGCCGGGGCGTCCCGCAACGCGCTGGTCATCGGCGCGGAGAAGCTCTCCGACTTCGTCGACTGGACGGACCGGTCCACCTGCATCATCTTCGCCGACGGCGCGGGCGCGGCGGTGGTCACCGCCACCGCCGAGGGCGAGCCGGCCGGGGTGGGCCCGGTGGTCTGGGGCTCGGTCCCGGAGAAGGGCGACGCGGTACGCATCGAGGGCTGGCGGCCGTACGTGCAGCAGGAGGGGCAGGCGGTGTTCCGCTGGGCGACCACCGAGCTGGCCCCGCTGGCGCTGCAGGCGTGCGAGCGGGCCGGGGTACGCCCCGAGGAGCTGGCCGCCTTCGTGCCGCACCAGGCCAACAGCCGGATCATCGACGGTATCGCCAAGCGGCTGGGCATCCCGGACGCGGTGATCGCCAAGGACATCGTCGAGTCCGGCAACACCTCGGCGGCGAGCGTGCCGCTGGCCCTGTCCAAGCTGGTGGAGCGGCGGGAGGTGCCCTCGGGGGCGCCGGTGCTGCTCTTCGGTTTCGGCGGTGGCCTGACCTACGCCGGTCAGGTCGTCCGCTGTCCCTGATGTCCGGCGTGGCGTCAGCCCGCCGTTCCCGTCCGCCGGCACCGCTGTCGGACGTGTACACCCTTATGGAGAGGAAGCACATCGCAATGACCCGTGACGAGATCACCACCGGCCTCGCCGAGATCCTCGAAGAGGTGGCCGGGGTGAACCCGGACGAGGTGGCCGAGGAGAAGTCGTTCACCGACGACCTCGACGTCGACTCGCTCTCCATGGTGGAGGTCGTGGTGGCCGCGGAGGAGAAGTTCGGCGTCAAGATCCCGGACAACGAGGTGCAGAACCTGAAGACCGTCGGGGACGCCGTCAGCTTCATCGAGGCGCAGTCCTGATCATGAGTCGCTCCGACGTCGTCGTCACCGGGCTCGGCGCGACGACCCCGCTGGGCGGGGACGTCGCGTCGACCTGGGAGGCCATGCTCGCCGGCCGCTCCGGGGTGAGCGCGCTCACCGAGGAGTGGGCCGGCCAGCTTCCCGTCCGTATCGCCGCCCGGCTCGCCGTCGATCCGGGCGGGCTGATCGACCGGGTGAAGCTGCGCCGGCTCGACCGGTCCGAGGCGATCGCCCTGATCGCCGCGCACCAGGCCTGGGCGGACGCCGGCCTGGCCGACTCCGGGCTGGACCCGGAGCGGCTGGGGGTCAGCGTCGGCTCCGGGATCGGTGGCGCGGTGACCCTGCTCAACCAGGACGACATCCTGGAGAAGTCCGGCCCGCGGCGGGTCTCCCCGCACACGGTGCCGATGCTGATGCCGAACGGTCCCGCCGCCTGGGTGGGGCTGGAGCTGGGCGCGCAGGCCGGCGTGCACGCGGTGGCCAGCGCCTGCGCCACCGGCGCGGAGGCCATCGCGCTCGGCCTGGACATGATCCGCGCCGGCCGGGCCGACGTGGTGGTGGCCGGCGGCACCGAGGCGGTCATCCACCCGCTGCCGATGGCCGGGTTCGCGTCGATGCGGGCCATGTCCACCCGTAACGACGAGCCGGAGCTGGCGTCGCGTCCGTGGGACAAGGGCCGGGACGGCTTCGTCCTCGGCGAGGGCGCCGGCGTGGTGGTGCTGGAGCGGGCCGACCACGCCGCCGCCCGCGGCGCGCGGGTCTACGCCCGGCTCGCCGGGTCCGGCATCACCTCCGACGGGTACGACATCGTGCAGCCGCACCCGGAGGGCGCGGGCGCGGTCCGGGCCATCGCGAAGGCCATCGCCGACGCCGGGGTGGCGAAGAGCGACATCGTGCACGTCAACGCGCACGCCACCTCCACGCCGGTCGGTGACCTGGCGGAGATCGTGGCGTTGCACCGGGCCCTCGGCGACCACCCCGTGCTGACCGCCACCAAGTCGATGACCGGTCACCTGCTCGGGGCGGCCGGCGCGCTGGAGTCGATCGCCACGATCCTGGCGATCCGGGACGGCGTGGTGCCCCCGACGATCAACCTGGACGACCCGGACGACGGCCTCGACATGGAGGTGGCCGCCAACAAGGCCCGCCACATGGACGTCCCCGCCGCGCTGAACAACTCGTTCGGCTTCGGCGGGCACAACGTGGCGCTCGTCTTCACCCGTCCCTGAGTCACCCCGATCGGCCCGGGCCCCCTGTCGTACCACGGCAGCGGGGCCCGGGCCGTTTCTGCGTCGGGGTGGCGCGGGTCCGCCGTCCCCGCCGCCGCCCCGACGCGACCGCGCAGCCTTCCGCGACACGCCCGGCGGTGTCCCGGCGCTCTCGGCGAGGAACGCCCAGCGTCCGCACCGCCGGGAAGCCCCTCTCCCTCGTCTGCGCGCCGCCGGGCAGCCGGAGCCGTCACCGGGCGGCCCCGTCCCTGCCCGTTGCCTGCTCTCAAGCAGCGGGACGCTGTCGCGACTCGACAACCCACCACGTGCCTCCACTCGCCGGTCGCACGCCGGTCGCTCCGGCAGGAAGCGCTCCGGCCGGGGCGCGGGCCGGACCACCGCCCAGCCGTCCCTGCCGGGGCGCCGCCGGTCAGCGGGCGCAGGTCCCGGCGGAGAGGCCGGGCACCGGCACCGGGGCACGCCCGGTCGGGCGGACCCGCCCGGCGAGCACGTCGGCGAGCCCGGCCATCGACGCCCGGCTCGACGAGTACGTGGCCAGCAGAACCGGTGACGTCGCCTTCGCCAGCACGTACGGGGTGTCCATGGCCACCGTGACGTCGGCGTCGGCGCTCAGGTCGCCGGCCCCGTCGCCGTACCCGACGAGGTGCACCACCGTGCCGCCGGAGGGGACCACCCGCACCCCGGCGGCGGTCAGCGCCTCGGTCAACGCGGCCTTCGTCCGGTCCCGCCCGCCGGAGGCGGTGACGGTGACCGGGCCGGGGACCTTCGCCCGGGAGCAGGAGCCACGCAGCATGGTCACCGCGGCGGTGGCCAGGTCCCGGGCGGCCCGCACGTGGGCCTCGTCGCCGATGGCGGCCGGGTCCGGGGTCGGGAGGTCGGCCAGTCGGAACTTCAGGGTCAACACCCGGGTCACCGCCTCGACCAGCCGGGCACGGGGCAGCGAGCCGTCCCGCAGCGCGGCGAGCAGGCCGTCGTACGCCCGGGTCACGTTCGGTGGCATGAGGATCAGGTCGTTGCCGGCGTTGAGCGCCCGGACCGCCGCCTCGCCCGGCGGGTACTTCTTCGCCGGGGCCATGTTCATCCCGTCGGTGACCACCACGCCCTGGAAGCCGAGCTGGCCCCGCAGCACGTCGGTGAGCAGCTTGCGGGAGAACGTCCCGGCCACGCCCGGCTCGACCGCCCGGACGTCGAGGTGGGCCGACATCACCACCCAGGCCCCCGCGTCGATCCCGGCGGCGAACGGGGGCAGCGCCCCGGCGTCGAGCGTCCTGCGGGGCTGGGTGAGCACCGGCAGCTCGGCGTGCGAGTCGGCGGCGCTGTGGCCGTGGCCGGGGAAGTGCTTGAGGGTGGCCGCCACCCCGGCGCCCTGGAGGCCGCGCACCGCCCCGCCGACCTGCGCGCCGACCCGCTTCGGGTCGGCGCCGAAGGATCGGGAGCCGATCACCGTGCTGCGGGTGGCGAGCACGTCGGCCACCGGGGCGAAGTCGAGGTTGATGCCGAGGGCGGCGAGCTCGGCGCCGGCGGCCCGCCAGGCGGCCTCGGTCCGGGCCGGGTCGTCGGCCGCGCCGGCCGCCAGGGCGCTGGGCAACTGGGTGACGCCGTCGGTGATCCGGGTGACCACGCCGTACTCCTGGTCGGTGCCGATCAGCAGGGGCGCCGCCCCGGCGGGCAGCTTGCCGGCGGCGGCGCGCAGCCCACCGGTCAGCGCGCGGACCTGCTCCGGGTTGTCGACGTTGGTGGTCTCCTGGTTGCCGGAGGTCGGGTCGTCGGCGGAGAAGCCCACCAGGATCAGCCCGCCGAGCCGGTACCTCGCCACCATCTCGGCCGGCGTGGCCACCCCGGCCAGCGCCTTGTTGCCCTGCGCCGAGCCGGCCGACACGTCGGTGGCCGAGCTGCCGTAGGCGTACGGCATCAGCACCTGCCCGACCAGGTCCTCGTCGGCGAGTCGGGCGACCAGCTCGGCCGCCCGGGCGGCGGGGTCGGCGGCCGGGCTGGGGCTGGGAGCCGAGGTGGTCACCGTCGGGCTGGCGCTCGGGGCGGCCGACGGTCCCGCTGTCCCCGCGCACCCCGCAGCGCCGAGGACGGCCAGCAGGACGGAGGCGGCGCCGGTACGCCGAAGCAGGGACGACACACCCCCTATCCCACCAGCCTTCCCCCACGCCCACCAAATCCCCCGCTCCCACCCCTCCCCGGCCGGGGAGGGGTGGGCGGGTCAGCCGACCCGGGTGAGGAGGGTGACGGGGGCGCCGTCGCCGGCGTAGCGGTAGGGCTCCAGCTCGGCGTCCCAGGAGGTGCCGAGGGCCTTGTCGAGGGCGTGGGCGAGCGCCTCCGGCCCCCGGGCGGCGGCCATGATCGTGCGCAGCCGGTCCTCGCCGAGCTGGATGTCACCGGCCGCGCCCACGGTGGCCCGGAACAGGCCCCGGCCCGGCACGTACATGAAACGTTCACCGTCGACGCCGGGGCTGGGCTCCTCGGTCACCTCGTAACGGATCATGGGCCACTGCCGGAGGGCAGCGGCCAGCTCGGCGCCCGTACCCGGACGGCCCGTCCACCCGCACTCGGCCCGGCGGGCGCCGGGATCGACGGGCTGGGCCGTCCACTGCAGGCTGACCGGCGCGGTGAGCACGCGCGCGATGGCCCACTCGACGTGCGGGCACACGGCGAGCGGAGTGGAGTGGACGTATACGACGCCACGCGTTGGCACGGTGGAACCTCCCGGAGAGCGAGGTGCGTCTTCCCCTACGACCTCGATCGCCAAGTGGTACCAGGTAACACATGATGACTGGTGTGGCGGATGATGCGCCAGAGAATCGGAAAATCCGCCGGACGGAATAGCCCGGCAGGTGGCGGCGGTTGCGTCGGGGGACGGTCACCGACCGTCCGGGGAACCGGGATCGTGTACAGTTCACTCGGCGGTCTGTGCCGCCGCGCACCACCCTGTGGCGCCTCACCGGCCTGCGGCACCTGCACCAGCCTGCGGCCCGGCGCCACGCCTGACGCGGGCCCGCCCTCCCTCCAGGGGGCGGTCCGCACGCCCCCGGACTTCCCGTCCTCCCGTACGTCTTGCAAGGAGTACCTCCGTGGCGAGCAACACCTCTAAGACCGCGCGCGCGTCAGTCCGGGCCGGCCAGGCTGGCCAGGGTGGCGCCCTCAGCGTGCTGGGCGAGTTCAAGTACCTCATCCCGCTCAACGGCGGCAAGCACGCCTACGTGCGGAACCTGACCAACGGCAAGACCGCGCACCTGCGCACCGACTCCGAGGCCTTCGTCGAGGAGATCCGGGTGCTGGCCGCCGCCGGGCACGCCGCCAAGATCCGCGCGGAGATCAACAACCTGAACGCCACGCACCCCGGCGACGGCTGGGACGCGACCGAGAAGCGCCTGGTCGAGGCCGGCGTCTTCGAGGCGGCCTGACCTCCGTACGCGACACGCGACGAGAGCCGCCCGCCGGGTCGACCCGGCGGGCGGCTCTCGTCGTGCCCGGGATCCGCCGGGAACGGGATCCGCCGTGAACGGAATTCGCGTCGATAGATTTCTGACCCTCCGCGCCGATCCGGCCCGGTGAATCTTCTCTCGCCACGATTGGCGTGGTCTGATGGCGGGTAGCCGATGGGTTACCGCCGGGTACCCGGCGACGCCGGGTCGGCCCGGTTCCAGGGGAGGTGGCGATGCCGGAGCGGTACGAGGTGCGGCTTCCCGACGACGTACGGCTGCACGCGGAGGTCACCGGCCCCGCCGACGCCGAGGTCACGGTGGTCCTGCTGCACGGGTGGACCCTGGACGGGCGGAGCTGGCACCGGCAGCTCGCCGGGCTCGCGGAGCTGACCGCCGACCGGGTCCGGGTGGTCACCTACGACGCCCGGGGGCACGGGCGGTCGAGCTGCATGGACCTGCCCACGGCCACCCTGGCGCAGCTCGGCGAGGACCTGTCCGTGGTGCTCGACGAGCTGGCGCCGACCGGGCCGGTGGTGCTGGTCGGGCATTCCATGGGCGGGATGACGATCATGGAGTACGCGCACCGCCACCCCGGGCACTTCGCCGCCCGTACCGCCGGGCTGGTCTTCGTGTCGACGACCGCCGAGGGGCACACCCACACCGCGTACGGGCTCTCCCCCCGGATCGCCCGGCTGATCCGACTGGCCGAGACGACCGGGGCCGGGGTGCTGGCCCGCTGCGGCGCGTGGCGGCCCCCGCAGGCGCTGCTGCGCGCGCTGCGCCCGTCGCTGCGGTGGCTGCTCTTCGGCGACCGGTGCGACCCGACCGACGTCCGCCTGGTCACCTCGGCGGTGGCCCGGGCCACGCTCCGCTCGATCGGCGGCTTCCGGGCCTCGATCGGCGCGCAGCACCGGCTGGACACCCTCGCCGAGCTGGGCGACGTGCCGGCGGCGGCGCTGGTCGGCGACCGGGACCGGCTCACCCCGCCGCCGTGCGCCGAGTCGATCGCGGCGGCGCTGCCGCAGACCGAGCTGACCGTCTGCCCCGGCGCCGGGCACATGCTGATGATGGAACGGCCGGACGAGGTCAACGCCGCCCTGACCGGTGTGCTCCGCCGGGTCCTCGCCGACGCCGACGCCGGGGCGGGTCCGCTGTTGACGGCTGGCGGGTAGGGGGCCTCTTCCCGCACCGGCGCGACGGTGACCGGCGGCTCCCCGTACCCTCAGCCGGTCGGGAGGGCGCGGCGCGCGTCCGTCCGGCGTCTGAGACCAGCCGATCGTCACAGGAGCACGGGCGTGACCGACCAGAACACCCTCGAACAGGAGATGGCCGTCGAACAACGGCATCTCGACCGGGTGTACGCCCGACTGGCCGAGCTGCGGCGGTCGGCCGCCCGCGCCGAACGGGACGGCTACCAGTTGGCCCGGGTCGGCAACGTGGGGGCGCTGGTCGAGCGGGACGCGATGGTGTTCCACGCCGCGCAGCGGCGGCACCTGCTGGACGCCGAGCACGAGGGGCTGGTCTTCGGCCGACTCGACCTGCGGGACCGTTCGGTGCTGCACGTCGGCCGGCTGGGCGTCCGCGGCGAGAACGCCGAGACGCTGGTGGTGGACTGGCGGGCCCCCGCCGCCGCCGCCTTCTACCAGGCCACGCCGGCACAGCCGGGCAACGTGGTGCGCCGGCGCACCATCGGCTCCTCGGCGGAGCGGGTGACCCGGATCGAGGACGACCTGCTCGACCCGGCGGCGGCCCCGCCGGAGATGCCGGTGGTCGGGGAGGGCGCGCTGCTGGCCACGCTGTCCCGGGCGACCGGACGGGGCATGCGGGACATCGTCGCCACCATCCAGCGGGAGCAGGACGAGGCGATCCGCTCCCCCGCCTCCGGGGTGACCATCGTCTCCGGCGGGCCGGGCACCGGCAAGACGGCCGTCGCCCTGCACCGGGCGGCGTACCTGCTCTACGCCGACCGCAGCCGGTACGCCGGGGGCGGGATCCTGGTGGTCGGCCCGTCGACGGTGTTCGTCGAGTACATCGCCTCGGTGCTGCCCTCGCTGGGCGAGGACACCGCCACCCTGCGCTCGTTGGGCACGCTCTTCCCGGGGCTGTCGGCCACCCGTACCGACCCGCCGGACGTGGCGGCCGTGAAGGGCTCGCTGCGGATGCGACGGGTGCTGGAGCGGGCGTCCCGGGACGCCCCGCCGGACGGCCCGCCGGAGTTCCGGCTGCTCTACCGGGGGCAGTTGCTCCGGCTGGGCCGGGGCGAGTTGGACGCGATCCGGGCCCGGGCGCTGCCCCGGGGCGCACGGCGCAACGAGGCTCGCCGCGCCGGCTTCGACGGGATCTTCGCCGCGCTCTGGTCCCAGGCCCGCAAGCTGGGCATCGTCGGGCTGCCGACGCAGCGCGCCTTCGAGGACGAGCTGGCCGAGCGGACCGAGTTCCGGGAGTTCCTCAAGGCGTGGTGGCCGCGCCTGCACCCGCGTCACGTGCTCGGCTGGCTGACCCGGCCGGAGCGGCTGCGCGCGTACGCCGGGGGGATCCTCTCCGCGGCGGAGATCCGGGCGCTGACGGCGGCCTGGCGGACCCTGGACAGCGACGGCCTGACCATCGCGGACGTCGCGCTGCTCGACGAGCTGGACACCCTGCTCGGCCAGCCGATGCGACCGGCCCGCCGGCAGCGTGACCCGTTCCAGCTCGCCGGCGGGGTACGCGAGTTGAGCACCTTCGCCGACCGGCAGCGCGCCCAGCGGGCGGCGGCCCGGGAGCGTCCGGCCGACTACCGGGACTACGCGCACGTGGTGGTGGACGAGGCGCAGGACGTGTCGCCGATGCAGTGGCGGATGCTGGGCCGGCGGGGCCGGCTGGCGTCCTGGACGGTGGTCGGCGACCCGGCGCAGACCGCGTGGACCGGTGACCCGGCGGAGCTGACCCGGGCCCGGGACCAGGCGCTGGGCCGGCGCAAGCGGCACGAGTTCACGTTGACCACCAACTACCGCAACTCGGCGGAGATCTTCGCGGTCGCGGCGGCCGAGATCCGTACGGTGCATCCGGATCTGCCGCTGCCGACGGCGGTCCGGTCCACCGGGGTGCCGCCGGTGGCGTTGCGGACGTCGGCGGCGGAGTTGGCCGCCCGCACGGTCGAGGCGGTCGCCGCGCTGCTGGCGGAGGTGGCCGGCACGGTCGGGGTGATCACTCCGGTGCCGCGTCGGGACGAGGTGGCCGGCTGGCTGACCGGGCTGGCCTCGCCCCGGCTCCAGGTGGTGACCAGCCTCCAGGCCAAGGGCATGGAGTACGACGGGGTGGCGCTGGTCGCGCCGGGTGAGATCCGGGCCGAGCCGGGTTCGGGGGTACGGACCCTCTACGTGGCCCTGTCCCGCGCCACCCAGCGACTGACCACCATCGATCCAGTCGACTGAGTCCGACTGGCCCGGAGAAGGGGCCGGGGCCGGACGCGGGGCCGGGGCATGATGGGGCCGGGGCATGGTGTTCTTTTTGCTTCCTTTGCTCTGCACCCACCGACGCGTCAGTCACGACGCGTAGCCGGCGCGTGCACGGGTGCAGAGCAAAGGGCAAACCGCGGTCCGACTTGGTCCGGCACGGTCCGGCACGGCGCAGCCCGGCACGGTCCGGCACGGCGCAGCCCGGCACGGCGTGGGTCACTTGCACACATAGCGATGTGAACATACATTGGATCCGGTCCGACACAGGGACGGAGGGTGTGGGCGTGGGCGCAGGTCATGACCACCACGGTGGGATCGCGAACGCCGCGCGGCGGCACACCGGCCGGTTGTGGACGGCGTTCGCGCTGCTCGCCGGGCTGATGGTGGTGGAGGCGGTGACCGCGCTCGGCACCGGCTCGCTCGCCCTGCTCTCCGACGCCGGGCACATGTTCACCGACGTGCTCGGCATCGGCATGGCGCTCGCCGCGATCACCGCAACCCGGCGGGCCGGACGGGATCCGCAGCGCACCTTCGGGCTCTACCGGCTGGAGGTGCTCGCCGCCCTGGCCAACGCCGTCCTGCTCTCCGGGGTGGCGGTCTACGTGCTGGTCGAGGCGGTCCGCCGGTTCGGCGACCCGCACGAGGTGGTCACCGGCCCGATGCTGGTGGTGGCGACGCTCGGCCTGCTGGCGAACCTGGTCGCGTTCGGCCTGCTGCGCGAGGGGGCCAGGGAGAGCATCAACCTGCGCGGGGCGTACCTGGAGGTGGTGGCCGACCTGCTCGGGTCGGTGGGGGTGATCGCCGCCGCGCTGGTCATCATGGCGACCGACTGGTGGTGGGCGGACCCGCTGGTGGCGGTGGCGATCGGCGCGTTCATCCTGCCGCGCACCTGGCGGCTGGCCCGGGCCGCGCTGCGGATCCTGGTGCAGGCCGCCCCCGAGCACCTGCAGGTGGACGCCGTCCGGGACCGGCTCGGCACGGTGCCGGGCGTGGTCGAGGTGCACGACCTGCACGTGTGGACGCTCACCTCCGGGATGGAGGTCGCCTCCGCCCACCTGACCATGGAGCCCGACGCGGAGGTCGGCTCGGTGCTGGCCGCCGCGCGGGCCGCGCTGCACGAGGACTTCCACATCGAGCACGCCACGTTACAGGTCGAGCCCACTGCGTCACCCGGGGCGTGTGGTCGAGTTGAGTGGTAATTAGGGCAGGCTTAAATCTGGGAGAGTATTGTCCGGATTATGCCAGTTTTGCGGATGTCGTCTCCCGGAGGCAGGGTGGCCTGCGCTGCCGCCGGGGCGTCGGCTTCGGTAGTCTCGGATCCGGTCACCGCCGGGCGGCGCCCATCGGCGCCTGCGGAGACCGTCGCCTAATCGCCAGTCAGGGCGAGCCGGGGAACCATGTTCATGGGGTGCATCCGCGTCCGCGGTAGGGATCTTCCGTCCCGAACCCGTCAGCTAACCCGGTCGGCGGCTGACGGAAGGACACTTTCATGCCAGTAGTGGCACCCGTACGACGTAACGCCGCCCGGATGGTGGCGCTGATCGCCGCGACGCTCGCCCTCGGCGTCGCCGTCACCCCGGTGGCGGTGGTTCCCGCCGCGGCGGCCCCACCGCTGGCGGCGAAGGCGCCCGGCGACGACCCGGAGGGCGGCACCCCGGCGCTGCGGGCCCAGTTGGAGGCGGCCAGCAAGGGCTGGCTGGACGCCAAGAAGGCGCTGGACGGCTCGATCGGCCGGCAGCGGAAGCTCGACGAGCAGCTCAAGACGATCGAGGCCGACCTGGTCGTCCGGGACCGGAAGGTCGGCGCGCTGGCCGGCGTGGCGTACCGCAGCGGTCGGCTCGGGCCGGTCTCCGCGCTGCTGCAGAGCGACTCGCCGGAGAACTTCCTGGACCGGGCCGCCGCGCTGGACGCGGTCGCCGCCAACGAGGACCGCGAGCTGCGCGGCCTGCTCGCCACCCGGGACCAGGCCAACCAGGCGAAGACCGCGCTGGCCAAGGAGATCGCCGAGCAGCGCAAGCAGGTCGAGGTGATGGCGAAGCGCAAGCAGCAGGCCGAACGGGCCCTGACGGTGGCCGCCGCGCAGAACAACGCCGCGCCCAAGGCCAGTGGCGGCGGCAACAGCGGCGGCAACGGGTCGTCGTCGTCCGGGGCCGCCACGGCCAAGCCGGCACCGCGCAACTCCGACGGCTCGTGGCCCCGGGAGTCGTGCAGCGTGAACGACCCGACCCCCGCCGACGGCTGCGTCACCCCCCGGACGCTGCACGCGCTCAACCAGGCGAAGTCGGCAGGCTTCACCCGCTACGTCTCCTGCTACCGCTCCGGCGGCTCCGGCGAGCATCCCAAGGGCCGGGCCTGCGACTTCGCCGCCCAGAAGAACGGCTTCGGCGGAGACGCCACCGGCGGTGACCGCACCTACGGCAACAACCTCGCGGCGTACTTCGTCAAGAACGCCGACCGCCTCGCCGTGCTGTACGTGATCTGGTACCGGCAGATCTGGCTGCCGAGCAGCGGCTGGAAGTCGTACAGCGGCGCCAACGGCGACCCGTCCAGCGACCACACCAACCACGTGCACCTGTCGGTCTACTGACGCCGTCCGCCCCGGTCCGCCGCCGGCTTCCCCGAGAAGCGGCGGGCCGCGGCCCGGTCCACCGCCCCGCCGGCGTCGCGGCGGGTCCGGCCCGCCGGCCGCGGCCGGCGAAAGAGGTCGCATGACGGGCCCGGGGCGGGGAATCCGGCCGCGCGAGCGGACGAGAGGTGGGCACCGGCGTGGACGTCCCCGACAGGCACGTGCCGGCCCCGGCCGGTGACCACCGGCAGACGCCGACCAGTCCCAGCGGGGCGGCCGACCGGACGGTCGGACGATGAGCCTGCGGGTGCTGGTCACCAACGACGACGGCGTCACCGCGCCGGGGCTGGCCCGGCTCGCCGGGGAAGCCGTCGACCGGGGGCTGGACGTGGTGGTGGCCGCCCCGTTGGAGGAGGCCAGCGGGGCGAGCGCGGCGATGACGGCGGTGGAGCACGAGGGGCACGTGGTGGTGCGGGAGCAGCCGCTGCCC
This sequence comes from Micromonospora sp. WMMD882, assembly GCF_027497255.1. Classification (NCBI taxonomy): domain Bacteria; kingdom Bacillati; phylum Actinomycetota; class Actinomycetes; order Micromonosporales; family Micromonosporaceae; genus Micromonospora; species Micromonospora sp. WMMD882. Next base: position 6,299,737 of record NZ_CP114903.1, on the reverse strand, counting down.
GAGCTGCCGGACGTGCCCGTCTACGGGGTCGCCGGCTCCCCCGGCTTCGTCGTGTTGATCGCCGTGCGCGGGGCGTTCGGGCCACCGCCGTCGGTGCTGCTCGCCGGGGTCAACCGGGGCGCGAACGTCGGCCGGGCGGTGCTGCACTCCGGCACGGTCGGCGCGGCCTTCACCGCCGCCGCCAACGGCTGCCGGGCGATGGCGGTCTCGCTGGACGTGCCCCCGTCCGCCGGAGCCGTCGCCGGCGGCCCGGCCGGGAACCCGGCCATGCGGGTACGGGACGTCGGGCGGCACTGGTCCACCGCCGCCCGGGTGGCGCTGGACCTGCTGCCCCGGCTCACCGGCGGCCCGGTGGAGAGCGTGCTCAACGTGAACGCCCCGGATCTGCCGTACGAGCGGCTGCGTGGGGTGCGTCGGGCCGCCCTGGCGAGCTTCGGCCAGGCGCAGATGACCGTCGCCGAGACCGGCCACGGGTACCTGCGTACCGCCCTGACGGCGCCGGAACAGGTCGTGCAGCCCGGTACCGACCTGTTCTGGCTGGCCGAGGGGTACGCGTCGGCGACCGCGATCCGCGCGGTCACCGAGGTGTCGGACGTGGACCTGTCCGGGCTCAGCGGCGAGGCGTGGCGGCCGACCTGACGGCACGCCACGGGTTGCCCCACCGGCCTGTCGGCACGCTCACGGCCGGCTGGCAGCGGGCCGGTCAGCCGCCGGGCAGCACCTCGGGCTCGGGAGCGGCGGCGCCGGCGAAGTACGGCTCCGGAGCGCCGAAGAGACCGAGCAGGCCGGTCACCCAGAGCTGACGGTGCACGAACCGGCTCGGCTCGGTGACGACGAGCTTCACCCCGCTCACCTCGGCGGTCTGGAAGCCTGCGACCATCGCGCTGATGCCGACGGAGTCGATGAAGGTGACCAGCCTCATGTTGAGCTCGATGCGCTTCGGGCGGCCCTTGGCCAGCACCTCGACGACGGCTTCGCGTACCTCGTAGGCGGTGTCGACGTCGATCTCCCCACGCGGGGAGATCTGGACGACGCCACCGGACAGGACCGACTTCACAATCGACAGGCTCACGCGAGCACCTCCACTCGCCCGTCATCGGGCGCCTCATCAGTACGCGGGCCGCGACCGAGAGTATTCCTCCGACCGCCTCGGTCGCCACCCCCGGGGATGAGCAATTCGTGGATCAGGGCGGGCTGGATCACCCTTATCCGAAATTTTCCCCTCATCTGTGCCGGACGCTCGTTCCCGGGCACGGAACGTCCGCCGACCAAGAGTAACCGTCGATCGTCGACGCCGGGCGCACCCACCGGACCGGCGTGCCCCCGCTCACCCGGCGCCGGCCGGTCGGGCCCGCGCGGCGGGACGTGGTCGGCGCGTTGCCGGGCGGGCCTAGCATCGACACCGGGATCGACCCAGCGGCGACGAAGGGATCCACCATGATCAAGAGACTGCTCGGGCTGGCCGGTGTCGGCGCCCTGCTCGCCCTCGTGCTGGCCTGCGGCTTCGGCGGCGCGGGTGACGACGACGATGACGACGATGACGACTTCGCCCGCGGCACGGCCGTCGTCACGCTACGCTGACCGTCCGCTGCCGGCGGTGTCGGGCCCGCCCCGACCGGGCGGGTTTGCGGTCGCGCGGGACGGGGCACCTGAACGCTGGACGGCCGGCCAGCGCCGCCGACCGTGACGCCGTGGTCCCGGTGACCGCCGGCTTCGGTACCCGAGGGAGGTAACCAGGATGTTCGGATCCACACTGCTGGAGCGCCGGAGCAGGCCCGAGCGGATCGCGGAGCAGGCGTGGCAACACCTGACATCCGCCGTGGACTCCGCCGGGAGCAGCGTGCGGGACACCGCCCGCGCCGCCCGCGCCAACGGTTTCACGTTCGCCGACGAGGCCGGTGACCTGGTCGGCTCGGCCGCCGACGAGGCCCGGCGGCGGGCCATGCACGCCTTCGACGCGCTCGCCGGCCGGCGGCCCGCCCTGCCGTGGGCGCTGCTCGTCGGCGCCGTGCTGGCCGGCGCGGCGATCGGCTGGGCGGCCGGGTCGGCGGCCCGTGCCGTCGGCTCCCGCAGCGAGCGGGACGTGGACGACATCGAGTTCGTCGACGTGGACCGGCCGAACTCGCCGGCCGGCCAGGACACCTGACGGCCCCCGACACCCGACCTGCGGCTGCGGGCCCCACCGGAACACCGGTGGGGCCCGCAGCCGTGCGGAAGCTCAGAAGACGGTGATGTCGGCCGGGGCACGTTCGGCGCGGGAGAACGCGCGCAACACCGCCGGCTGACCGTGCCGCCGGACCGAGAGCCGGGCCAGCAGCGTGAGCACCGGATCGATCACCTCGGACGGCAGCTCGGGGGTGCCCAGCCCCACGCTGACCGCCAGGTCGTCGACGTGCACGGCGATCTCCACCAGACGGGTGACCAGGAAGTCGTCCAGGGTCAGCGACCAGCCGCCCGGCGGCACGCGTACCGTCCGGTCGGCCGGCGCGTCGGCCAACCGCCCGGGCAGCTCGTCCAGGGTCGCCCCGGCCCGGGCCAGCAGCGCGGTGGGGCCCGGCGCGGCCAGCTCGTCACCGATCCGGCGGACGGCGACGCTCACCTCGTCGTCCAGCGCGGCGTCGACCCACGGCACCCGGCCGAAGTGCGCCATCAGGTCGATCGGGTCGTCCGACCCGGCCGGGGCGTCCAGCATGGTGGGCACCCGGAAGAGCTGTACGGCCAGGTGGGCGGCCAGCCCGCCGACCCGGAACTCGGCGAGCGCGCTCGGCTCGTCCCACCGCTGCGCCACCGCCGGCTCACCGAGCAGGGCCACCGCCGAACGCGCCGCGGTCAGGTACGCCGTCCTGGTCTGATTCACGCCACCTCCACCTTGATCCGGCCGATCCTATCGGCCGCGCCTCGAGCCGCCCTGGCGTCGCGCCGCCCCGCCGACCCGGGCGCGGGTCGACGGGGCGGGCGGTGGGAGCAGCGGGGTGGGGCCGGGTCAGCGGGAGTAGGAGCAGGTGGGGGTGGGGATGCCGGTGGCGCCGGGCACGCTGGCCAGGAACCCGAAGGTGGTGCTCTGGCCGGTGGTGAGGAAGCCGTTGTAGTCGGCGTTGCGCACCGTCACGGCGCCCCCGGTCTGGGTGAGCTTGCCGCCCCAGATCTGATTGATCTTCTCACCGTTCGCGTACGACCAGGTCACCGTCCAGCCGGTGATCGGGACGTCCTCGTAGTTGCGGACGGTCACCTCGCCCTGCATCCCACCGGACCAGGAGCCGATCACCGAGTACGTCGCCCGGCAGCCGAGGATGGGGCCGGGAGTGGTGGGCGGCGGCGGCCCGGTCGGGGTCACCGTCGGGCCCGGGGTGGGCGTGGTCGGGCCGGGCGTCGGGGTGGTCGGGGTCGCCGTCGGGGACGGGGTGCCGCCGAGCCGGTCGGCGACCAGGATGCCCCGGCCGTTGGTGCCCAGGTACACCCGCCCGTAGACGCGCGGGTCGCCGGTGATCGCGTCGCCCGCGTTACCGTACTGGTGCTGGTCGTCGTTGATCCGGACCCAGCTCGCGCCGACGTTGTCGGAGCGGTGCACGCCGGGTTGTCCGTCCACCGTGCCGAACAGGTACAACGCCGGGTAGGTCTGCCCGGGGGCCGCCTTGCCGAAGCCGATGCTGCCGGCGGCGCTGACCCCGGCCAGCTTGGTGAAGCTGGCCCCGGAGTTGGTCGACCGCCACAGGCCGCCCTCGCCGGCCAGCCACAGCTCGCCCTCCTTGCCGGGCAGCGCCTTGAACCGGACGTTGCCGGTGGTCGGCAGGCCGGTCGCGGCGGAGGCGGTGAAGCTGGCCCCGCCGTTGACGCTGACGTAGAGCCTGCCGCCGCTGAAGCCGTAGAACTTGCTCGGGTTGACCCGGTCGGACTCGACGACCGCGTTCGCCGGGATGCCGGTCGAGGCGGCCCACGAGTTGCCGAAGCCGACCGAGTGGACGACCTGCCGGCCGGCGTCGCCCGGGGCCCAGACGAACCGGCTGCCGTCGGCCGCCGCGGCGACCGTGCCGCCGTTGTCGATCCCACTCGGCTCGGTGCCCTGGAACCAGTTCGCGCCGCCGTCGGTGGAGAACGCGACGTGGCTGTCGTTGGGCCGGTCGGCGTCGGTGAAGTTGCCGGCCCGGACCATCACCGCCGGGTTGCTCTCGGCGTAGTCGAGGCTGGTGGTGCTGGTGAAGACCGGCTGGGTGAAGATCTTCGCCGGCACGGCGTCCAGGTCGGTGTGCCGGAAGCCGCCGAGGTCGCCCAGGCCGCTGACCAGGGGCGCGCCGGTCGGCGGGCTGATCAGGTCCAGGACGGCGGTCTCCTCCAGTCCCTTGACCATCGGCTTGATGGTGAACGTCCCACCGGTGTCCCACTTGGTCAGGTCGGTGCTGCCGTAGATGGTCGCGCCGGTGCCGTACAGGAACCGGTTCGAGTCGTGCGGGTCGATCTCCACCGACTCGTTCATCCAGCCCAGCTTGGGGGTCTCCTCCGGCGGGGACGGGTTGGTGCCGAAGTCCAGCCAGGGCACCGAGCTGATGTCCATGGTGTACTTCTTGGCGCGGTCCGGGTAGCTGGTGAACTCCCAGATCCGGCTCCAGGTCGCGCCCCCGTCGGTGCTGCGCCAGAAGATCGCGTCCGGCCACCAGGAGATCTGGGTGGCCACGATCAGGGTGTTCGGCTTCTGCCGGTCGATGGTGAGCCCGCTGTAGCCGAAGTACGCGTCGGAGCTGTCCGACGGGACCGGGCTGATCCGGGTCCACGCGCCGGTGGACCGGGTGAACTTCCAGACGTCGCCCTTCGCGCCGTCGTACGGGCCGCCGGTGTCGCTGGTGGCGATGTAGAGGTGCCCGCCGACGTGGTCCACCACGCCCTTGTGGGCCAGGTAGCCGGTGGGCTGGCCGGGGATCCGCTCCCAGGTGGAACCGCCGTTGGTGCTGCGGTACACCGGGTTCTGCTTGTCGGCCACGCCGACGTAGACGGTCTGCGTGGCGGTCCCCGCCGTACCGGTGCTCTTGTCGAAGCTGACCCAGGTCAGACCCTGGTTCTGGCTCTGGTAGCCGGTGCTGTCGAACGGGTCGGCGACGTAGTTGCCGACGTTCGGGAAGTTGGCGACCTTCGCCCAGGTCGCGCCGGAGTCGGTGCTGCGCCACAGGCCGTTGCCGCCCTCGGCGGCGTAGTAGACGACGCTGTTGCGGTTCGGGTCGACGGCGAGCCGCTCCCCCATGCCCCGGCCCGGCATGTTCCCGCCGATCTTGAACGGCAGCTCGGCCACCTGCCAGGTCGCGCCCTTGTCCGCCGAGCGCAGGATCGCGCCGTTGTTCGGGTCCCAGTCGTTGGTGTACATGCCGACCGCCGCGTACACCCGGTTGGTCTGCACCGGGTCGGTGGCGATGGAGTTCACGCCGTTCCAGCCCCACCTGTCCAGGCCCACCCAGTCCAGCAGCGGCGTCCAGGACTGGCTGGCCTGCTCCCAGCGGTACGCCCCGCCGATGTCGGTGCGCGCGTAGATCAGGTTCTTCTCGGTGGGGTTGAAGACGATGCCGGGGACGAAGCCGCCCCCGTCGATCCGGACGTTCTTCCAGGAGTACGGCTCGGCCGCCGCGGCGGCGGCGGAGCCGGACGGGGCGACGGTGAACTGCACGGCCAGCACGGCCGCGCCGGCGGCCAGCACGGCCGCTGCCGCGCCGGCGAGACTTCTCCGCATCAGCGGTCCTCTCGGGGGTTGCACCCGGGCAGGGGTCCGGGTCGCCCGGCGCCGCGGCACACGACCGGGCCGGGCGGACGACATGAACCGGGGAGCTTGCCCTGGCTCCCCCACCACCGGCGCGTCGGCTCCCACCGAGGAGGACTTCCACCCTAACCGCGAGAGCTTCCAGTTTGGAAGGGATCCCAACTAAGTCGTCGCTGTTCGGGGCGGTCCGCTCCCGGCCAGGTGGCTCAGTCCAGGTGGTACACGTAGCCGTCGCCCACCTGTTCCCGCCGTACTCCCGGGGCGGTGACCGGCCGCGTCTCGACGTCCTGCCACGGCGTGCCCACCGCGTACTGCGGCAGCACCACCACCGTCCGGATGCCCCGCTGCCGCAGGTACGTCACCGAGCCGGCGTCCGGGAAGCCCAGACTCGCCGACCGGATCTCCGCCTGACTCGCCGGGACGAACGACGCCAAGCCGTTGACGACCTGCGGGAAACCGTCCGTGGACCAGAGCATCACGTGCAGCTCACGGATCCCGTCGCTGGGCAGCACCAGCACCGGCCCGGTCACGCCGCGCAACGCCGCCGGCTGCTCCGGCGTCGGCACGTGCGGGGTCCGGTTCACCCCCTCCAGCAGCACCAGCGCCAGCGGCACCACCAGCAGACACCGCGCCCACCCGGTGGACCGCCCACCCGCCCCCGCCGACGCCGGCCCGACCGCTGTCGCCCCCGCCGACGCCGGCCCGACCGCCGGCTCCGACGGCGCCGGGTCGGGGGGCGGGCTCGCCCCGGCCGAGTCCGCGGGCGGCTGCGGCTCCCGGGTGAGCGCGCCGGCGGCGAGCAGACCCAGCAGCAGCGTCGTCCAGAGCACCAGCCGGCCCGGCGTACGGATGCCGTCCCAGCCCGGGGCGTGCTCGACCAGCGTGACGTAGCCGGGATCACCGTCACCGAGGAATTGGGTGCCCATCGCCAGCGCGCCGGTCACCAGCACCCCGGCCAGCAGCAGCAGCCGGTGCCGGACCCGCCAGGCGGAGAACGCCAGCCCGGCGCAGGCCAGCCCGAGCAGCACCACGCCGGGCAGCAGCGTCATCTCGTTGGCGAAGTCGAGCTGCTCCCGGGCGGCGGCGTGCCGCTCGCCCCAGAGCCAGCTCTCCGGCGGCGCGGTCAGGAAACCACTCAGCGGCGGGGAGAACATCTCGATGTGCGCGACGGTGCGTCGTCCCTCCGGGTGGCGGTTCACCACCTCGAAGTACGGGGCGGCCATGAACAGGGCCACCCCGGCGAAGAACACCCCGCCGGCCAGGTCGGCCAGGAGCAGCCCGCGCGGGAACGGCGGGCGGGCCCGCCGCCAGGTCGACCAGCCGTACCCGGCCGCCGCGACCAGGCAGACCAGCGCCAACGCGTACGCGAAGGGCAGGCCGATACCGAAACCGAGGCTGATCTGCCAGGCGGCGACCAGCCAACCGGCCGCCACCCAGCCCGGCCGCGCCCGGTCCGGCCGGTAGCCGTCCCGCAGCGACCAGCCGTGCCCCCGCGCGAGCATCGCCAACGCGAGGGCGATCCCGCCGATGCTGAGCACGTGCAGGTGCCCGGCCTGGGCCAGCTTCCACGGGGCGTACCCGAAGGCGGCGCCGGCCACCGCCGACCCGGCGCGGCCCGCGCCCAACTGCCGGGCCAGCGCGTACGCCCCGACGAACGCCAGAGCGTGCGTCAGCACGTAGAGCAGGTTGTAGCGGACCACCGCGGCCACCGGGCCGTCCCCGACCATGCCGGCCGGCGCGTAGCCGAGCAGGGTGTCCGAGTACGCGTAGGTGTACGGCTCGGGGAAGAACGTGTTCGAGTGCCACAGACTGGTCGGGTCGGTGAGCAGCGCGTGCCCGCCCCAGGCCACCTGCCACGCCTGCAACGTCGGGTCACCGACGTCCTGCGGGATGGTGCCGGTCAGACCGCCCAGCGTGGGCCAGGTCAGCACCGCGGCCAGCAGCAGGGATCCCAGCACGACCAGGGTCCACTCGTGCCGGGCCAGCCGCAGCAGCCGTCGCGCCCCGGGCTGTCCCGCCGGTGCCGGAGTGGACGCCGTCGTCCCGGTGTCGGTGCTCATCGTCCGCCCTCGTCGCCTTCTGTGAAGAGATCGATCCAGATCGTGCCGTATCGCTGGTGTCGCTGTCATCCCCGTCCCATCCGGGTGAGGGCGGCTCACCCGCCCGCCGGCCATCGTCGACGGCGTACGCGCGGGCCGCCGCATCCGGTGCCCGCGCCCCGCGGCGAGGGGAGACAGGCATGCGCAGCGCGACGACGATCCGGGTCGACCAGGACATCCAGGCCCAGGTGCGTGCCGAGCTGGCCGGCGAGCCGGGGGTACGCCCGCACGAGGTGGGCGTGAGCGTCGCCGACGGGGTGGTCACGCTCAGCGGCTGGGTGGACGCGTACGCCAAGCGCTGGGCCGCCGAACGCGCCGCCCATCGGGCCGCCCGGGTCCGGGCGGTCGCCAACGACCTCGCCGTACGGCCGTCCGCCTCGACCGGACGTACCGGCCCGGAGCTCGCCGCCGCGGTCGGGCACGCCCTGGAGTGGGAGGCGTTCCTGCCGCTGGACGAGCTGGACGTGACAGTCGCCGACGGGTGGGTGACCCTGCGCGGCCGGCTCGACTGGGAGTACCAGCGGCGGGCCGCCGAGTCGGCGGTGCGTCGGCTGCCCGGGGTGCGCGGAGTCGGCAACCAGATCAGGGTACGTCCCCGGCCCGAACCACCCCGAGCGGGCGAGCCGCCGTCACCCGCCCCGCCGGCAGACTGGACGACGTGACCGACCGGGCGACCGCGCCGACCGGCGCGGGACGGCACGGACCGGTCCGAGCCGGGAGGGGGGTGAGCGACGGATGACCACGCCGCTCCAGGTCACGGTGGCCCGCCTGCGGGCGCCGGTGAGCGGGGCCGACCACGTCCGGGGGCCGGTCGACGCCCCGGTGACCCTGGTCGAGTACGCCGACTTCCAGTGCGTCCACTGCGGCGCGGCGTACCGGAACCTGCGGGAGGTGCAGCGGCAGCGGGCGGAGCTGGTCCGGCTGGTGTTCCGGCACTTCCCGATCGCCAACGTGCACCCCTACGCGGAGAGCGCGGCGCAGATCGCCGAGGCGGCCGGCCGGCGCGGCCGGTTCTGGGAGATGCACGACTGGCTCTTCGAGCACCAGGACCAGCTCGACCCGGTGCACCTGTCGCTCGGCGTGGAGCAGCTCGGCGTCTCCGCCGACGACGTGGGCGGCGAGGTCGAGGGGCAGGTGCACGCGGACCGGGTACGGCAGGACTTCGTCGGGGGCATCCTCAGCGGGGTGACCGGGGTGCCGGCGCTGTTCGTCAACGACGACTGCCACGAGGGCGGACACTCCGTGGCGGACCTGCTCGCCGCCGTCGACCTGGTGGCGAACGCCTGACCGGGCGCGCGGACGGCCCGACCGGGCCGGTGAGCGGCCTGGTCGGGGCGCGGACAGCCCGACCGGGCACGCGGCCGACCAGGCAGGCTCAGAGCAGGTGGAGCTCCCGGGCCCGGCGGACGGCCTCCCGTCGTCGGGTGGCGTCCAGTTTGCGGTAGATGTTGCGGACGTGCGTCTTGACGGTGTTCACCGACAGGGACAGCTCACCGGCGATCTCCACGTTCGACAGGATGCTCTGCAGGTACCGCAGGATGGTCAACTCCCGTTCGGTGAGCGGCTCGTGCCGGCCCTGCTCCGCCGCGCCGGGCCGCCACCCGTCCGGGCCGGGGTGGGCGGCGTCGCCCGGCGCGCTGTCCTGTCGCAGCTCCGCCACGAACGGCCAGTACGCCGTCCCGGAGTCCAGGTGCGCGGCGAGCAGGTCCCGTACCGGCGGGTCGGCCCGGGTGAAGACCCGCCGGTGCCCCTCCGGCTCGGCCAGCTCCAGCACCCGTTCCAGGAGCCGCCCGGCGCGCCGGGGGTCGCCGTCCCGACGGGCCAGCAGCGCGTCGAGCAGGCCGGCGTCGAGGCGGGTCGGCAAAGGCCAGCGCTCGGCGTCCGGGGTGTCCCACGGCGGTAGCGCGGCGGCGGCGGCCCGCGGGTCGCCGGCCCGCAACTCGATCCGGGCCAGCGCCACGGCCAACTCCGGCGCTGACCCGCTCCGCTTCCCGGAAAACGCGTGATCCATTAGCGGCGACACCCCCAGATCCCCAAAATGGGGCGGGCCGACGTGGGGCGGGCCGAGGCGGGACGGGTCGACGTGGGGCGGGCCGAGGCGGGACGGGCCGACGTGGGGCGGGTCGAGGCGGGGCGGGTCGACGTGGGGCGGGTCGAGGCGGGACGGGTCGACGTGGGGCGGGTCGGTCGTCGGCCGGTCGTCGGCGGCCGGGGCGCGCAGCAGGTCCCGGGCCGTGGCCGGGTCACCGCGCGCCGCGTCCAGGTCGGCTGTGGCGGCGCGCAACCGGTCGGTCACCTCCGGTCCGGGGCCGTCGTCGCGCGCCCGGGTCAGCAGCCGGCGCGCGCCGGCCGGGTCGCCCCGGTCCCGGCAGAGCAGGGCCCGGCAGTACGCGGCCACCGCCGAGGGCACCGGGTCGGTGGCCGGCAGGTCGACCCGGCCCAGGTGCGCCTCGGCCTCACCGGGGCGGTCCCGGTGCAGCGCCACCAGCGCCAACGCCAGGTACGCGTGGCCGCGCTCGCCCGGCCCGGCAGCCCCGCCGAGGGTGTCCCCGGCGGCCCGCTCGGCCTCCCGCAGCCGGCCCCACCAGGCGTTTGCCAGCGCCGAGCGGCTCCGGCAGAGCAGCTCCGCGCGGGTCCGGCCGGTCGCCCGGGCCGCCTCGGCCAGCGTCCGGAACCGGGCGCCGGCCCGACCGAACCGCCCCTCGGCGAGATCCGCCAGGGCCTCGGCGACCCCGGCGACGAGCCGGACATCAGCGTGCTCCCCGGCGAGGAGCCGGACGTCGACGTGCTCCCCGAGGCCGGAGCCGTCGTCACCCGGCCCGGCGGGCGGCCCGGGCAGGGTGCCGCGCAGCCGGGCGGCGGCGGCCCGGACCTCCTCGTGGTCGCCGGCGAGCCGGGCCAGCGCGATCTCCAGCGCGGTGGCCAGCCGGACGAACCGGTCCCGGCGGGGCGTGGGCAACATGTCTCCCCCGGCGACCGCCTGCCGCAGGCGCCCACCGGCCGACCGGGCGTCACCGGCGACGGCCCGCTCGACGGCGAGAGCCAGCCCCAGCTCCGGGTCCCGCGCGAGGCGGTCCTCCGGTGGGGCGGCCGGCGCGGGACCGTCCGGTTCCGGGTCGTACGGGACCAGCTCCGGCCATTCGGCCAGGACCAGGGCGGTGGCCCGGTCCCAGTCCCCGGCGGCGAGCGCGTGCCGCAGGGCGGGGCCCGGACGGCCGTGTCCGGCGTACCACCCGGCCGCCCGGCGGTGCAGCTCCCGCAGCTCCACGTCGGGCCGTCGACGCAGCTCGGCGCGGAGCAGGTCGGTCACCAGCGGATGGCACCGGTACCAGCCCGGACGGCGGTGGTCGGCGACGACGAGACCACCGCGCCGGAGTAGGTCGCTCAGCATCCCGTCGCCACCGGGCCGGCCGGTCAACGCGTCGGCCAGGTCACCGCAGAACGGCCCGGTGAGGGTGACCCGCCGCAGCAGGTCCACGGTGTCGTCGGTCAGCTCGGCGAGCACCTCGTCACGGAGGTAGCCGGCGACGTCAGGGGCGTCTCCGGCGTACCCGTCGATCGCGGCGGCCGGGTCGGCGGCGGCCCGCGCGGCCAGCGCGGCGAACCGCAGCCCCGCCGGCCAGCCGGCGGTACGTTCCCGCAGCGGGGACAGGGTGGCCGGGGACACCGTGACACCGTGCGCGGTCAGCAGCTCGGCCACCTCGTCGGCGGTGAAGGCCAGGTCGTCCGCGTCGAGCGTGGTCAGCTCGCCGGAGAGCCGCCAGCGGTGCAGCGGCAGCGCCGGCTCGACCCGGGTCCCGATCACCAGGCGCAGCCGCTGACCGGCGTGCCGGAGCAGGAACTCCAGACCGGCCAGCGCCGCCGGTTCGGTCACCCGGTGCAGGTCGTCGAGGACGAGCACCACCGGCTGGTCCCGGCCGGCGAGCGCCACGGCGAGCTGCTCAGGCGCTACGGGACCGGACAGCGCGGCGGCCAGGTACGCGCACAGCCGTGCCCCGTCGTCGTCGGCCTCGACGGTGAGCCAGGCGTGCTGCGGGCCGGCGGCCCGGACCCACGCGGCGAGCAGGGTGGTCTTGCCCCAGCCGGCCGGGGCCCGCACCAGGGTGACCGGCCCGTCGGCTGCCTCGTCCAGCCGGCTCAGCAGCCGGGGACGGCGCACCATCGGCTCCGGCGGCGCGGGCGCGACCAGCCGGGACAGCAGCAGCGGCAGCCCGGCCACACCGGCGCTCGACTCCTCGGCCATCCGTTCGTCCTCCCCACGTCCGGGTCGCGGCGGGCGGTTACCCGGCCCGTCGCCGTTCACCCCTTGCGGGGGAACCCGGGTCACCCGGGGTGGGCGGACCGTGCGAAGGAGAGACCCGGCACCCGAGGCGGGAGGCAGGTGAGGACGGTGGCACGCAGGAGGCGACCGGTGCCCGTGGGACGCTGGCAGGTGGTGACCGTGGCCCGGCCACCCGCCGTGGTGCTGCCCGACGGGCGGCTGCCGGAGCCGCTGGCGCGGCTCGGTGACCGGGTGCAGGTGACGTCGCGCCCGGCGCCCGGGGGGCGGGGCACCGAGCTGGCCGCCCGCGCCCCGGCCGACGGGTACGCGGGCCTGGCCGCCCACCTGGTCGGCGACGACCCTGACCGGGTGCTCCGCCGGGCGCTGCGCGAGGTGCGGCAGGTGGCGGAGACCGGGGAGCCGCTGCGTCCCGACCCGCCCCGGACGCGGCGGGGGCCGACCGGGGAGCGGGGGCCGACCGGGGAGCGGAGGTGAGGGCGCTGTGCTGGGTCGGGGGCGACGCGCTGGCCGTACGGGAGGTGCCCGACCCGGAGCTGCGCAACGGCCACGACGCGATCGTCCGGGTCCGGCAGAGCGCCACCTGTGGCTCGGACCTGCGCCTGATGGCAAGTGGCGCGCTGACGCCCGGGGACGTGCTCGGCCACGAGTTCCTCGGTGACGTGGTGGCGGTCGGCCCGCAGGTGCGCCGGCGGCGGGTCGGCGACCGGGTCGTGGTGAGCTCGGTGGTGGCCTGTGGCCGGTGCTGGCACTGCGCCCACGGGTGGTACTCGAGCTGTGACAACGGGACCGCCGGGCCGGCCGTGGACGAGCCGGTCTGGGAGCAGAGCCCGGCCGGCTGCTACGGCCACCCGGCGACCGCCGGCGGGTTCGCCGGCAGCCACGCCGAGTACGTCCGGGTGCCGTACGCCGACGTCGGCGCGTTCCCCGTGCCGGACGGGGTGACCGACGAACGGGCGGTGTTCGCCTCGGACGCCGTGCCGACCGGCTGGTCCGGGGCCGAGCTGGGTGGGGTGCGCCCGGGAGACGTGGTGGCGGTCTGGGGCGCGGGCGCGGTCGGGCAGCTCGCGGCGCGGGCGGCGGTGCTGCGCGGCGCGGCCCGGGTGATCGTGGTCGACCGGTACGACGACCGGTTGCGGATGGCCCGCCGGCACGTCGGCGCGGAGACGGTGAACTACCGCCACGACGACGTGCCGGCCGAGCTGGCCGAACGCAGCGGCGGACGCGGCCCGGACGTGTGCGTCGAGGCCGCCGGCGCCGTCGACGGCGGCCGTGGGCTCGCCGAGCGGCTGCCGGGACGGCTACGCGGCGCGCCCCGTACGCCGCTGGCCCTGCGCGAGGCGGTGCACGCCTGCCGCAAGGGCGGCACGGTCGTGGTGCTGGGGGACCTCGACGGGTTCGTGGACGCGTTCCCGATGGGCGCGGTCGTGCGGAAGGGGCTGACCGTGCGGGGCGGACGTCCGCACGGCCCCCGGCACATCCCGGCCGCGCTGGACCGGATGGCCCGTGACGAGCTGCGCACCGAGTACCTGGCCACCCACCGGTTCCCGTTGGAGCGGGCCGCCGAGGGGTACGCGCTGTTCCGGGAGCGGGCGGACGGCTGCGTACGGGTGCTGTTCACCCCGGGCTGAGCCCGTCGCCCCGGTGGCCGGGTGTCGGCCGCGCCGGTCGGCGGGGCGTTCCGGTGGGTGGCAGACTCGGTCGGGTGACCGATCACCGCGCGTACGACCTGGTCCTGTTCGGCGCGACCGGCTTCACCGGCGCGCTGACCGCCGACTACCTCGCCCGGCACGCCCCGGCCGGGCTGCGCTGGGCGCTGGCGGGCCGTGATCCGGGCAGGCTGGCCGGCGTACGGGACCGGCTGGCCGCCGTGGATCCGTCCTGCGCCGACCTGCCGCTGCTCACCGCCGACGTGACCGACCCGGCGTCGCTGCGGGCGGTGGCGGAGAGCGCCCGGGTGGTGGCGACCACCGTCGGCCCGTACCTGCGGCACGGGGAGCCCCTGGTCGCCGCGTGCGCCCGGGCCGGCACCGACTACCTGGACATCACCGGCGAGCCGGAGTTCGTCGACCAGATGTACCTGCGGCACCACGCCGAGGCGGCGCGCACGGGGGCCCGGTTGGTGCACACCTGCGGCTTCGACTCGATCCCGTACGACGTGGGGGTCTGGTTCACCCTCAAGCACCTGCCGACCGACGGCCCGGTGACCGTCGAGGGGTACGTCCGGGCCGGCGGGAGGGTCTCCGCCGGGACGTACCATTCGGCGCTCACCGCGTTTGAGCGGTCCGGGCAGATGCGCCGGGCGGCCCGCGAGCGCCGCGCCGCCGAGCCCCGGCCGGCGGGCCGCCGGGTCCGGGCCGTGCCGGGGCGGGTCGGCCGCTCGGCGGAGCTGGGCATGTGGGTGGCCCCGCTGGCCACCGTCGACCCGCAGGTGGTCCGCCGGACCGCGCTGGCCCGCCCGGAGTACGGCCCGGACTTCACCTACCGGCACTTCGCGGCGATCCGGCGGTTGCCGACCCTGCTGGCCGGCGCGGTCGGGTTGACCGCGCTGATCGGCCTGGCCCAGATCCCGCCGGCCCGGCGCTGGCTGCACGGCCGGCTCGCCTCCGGTCAGGGGCCGACCGCCGCGCAGCGGGCGAAGGGCTGGTTCCGGGTCCGGTTCGCCGGCGTGGGCGGAGGCCGTCGGGTCGTCACCGAGGTCTCCGGCGGCGATCCCGGGTACGACGAGACGGCCAAGATGCTCGCCGAGGCGGCGCTGTGCCTGGCGTTGGACGACCTGCCGGCCACCGCCGGGCAGGTGACCCCGGTGACGGCGATGGGCGACGCCCTGCTGGACCGGCTGACCCGGGCCGGCATCACCGTCCGGGTGGTGGACTCCCCCGCGCCCGGCTCCGCCGCCCCGCCCGGCTCGTCCCCGGCCGCTGCGGCCGGTGGCGCGGCTCCCCCGGTCGGCGGTTGACCCTCGACCAGGTCGAGACACCAGCATCGGTGCCCGTGGAGAGGGAACTGCTCAGCATCGGCGAGCTGGCCCGGGCCAGCGGCCTGACGGTGAGCGCGTTGCGCTTCTACGACCGGCACCGGATCCTGACGCCGGCGTGGGTGGACGCGCACACCGGCTACCGCTGGTACGCCGCCGACCAGGTGCGCGCCGCCCGGCTGGCGGCCGGGCTGCGGCGGGTGGGGATGCCGCTGGCCGGCATCGCCGCCGCCGTCCGCGCCGACCCGGCGGCGGTCCACGGCCTGCTCGACGCGCACCTGCGCCGACTGGAGGCCGGGCTCGCCGATGCCCGCCGTGAACTCTCCCGGATCCGTGCCCTGCTCGATCCCGAGGAGATCGTCATGACCACCCGAATCATCCTGTCCCGCGCCGACCTGGCCGCCGCGTTCGAGGCGGTCCGGTTCGCCGTCGGGGCCGACCCCGGGTTGCCCCAGCTCGCCACCGTCCTGGTCGACGTCGAGGCGGACGCGGTCACCCTGGTCGCCACCGACCGGTACCGGCTGGCCGTGGCCGGCGCGGACGCCACCGTCACCGGCCCGCCGGTCCGGCTGCCGGTGCCGGTCGACGTGGCCGACCGGGTCCGTGAGCTGCTCGCCTCGGCGACCGCCGGGGAGGCCGCCCTGACCGTGTCCGCCGACGGGCTCACCGTCGCCGTCGGGGACGCGCAGGTCACCGGGGAGGCCGTCGACGTGGACTACCCGGACCACCGGCGGCTGGTCGGGGCCGCCGCCGGCACCCGCCGGGCCACCGTGCAGGCGCCAGCGCTGCGCGCCGCGCTGACCGGCGCGCCCACCGTGGTCCGCGAGCACGACGGCGTCCGCTACGACGTCACCGTGCTCAGCGTGGACGACGCCGGAACGGTCGAGGTCGTCGGGGACGCCCCGGTCGCCGGGGACGCGTTGCGGGTCGGGATCAACCGGGAGTTCCTGCTGGACGCGTTGGACGCGGCCGGTCAGGCCCAGTTGGTCCTGGAGCTGGACGGCCCGATCACCCCCCTGATCGTCCGTCGCCCCGACGACGACCGCTCCTTCTCCCTGCTCATGCCCATCCGCCTCTGACCTCCCCGGGCAGCGTGCCGGCCCAGTTCGGCGATGTGGCGGTGTCCGGCCGCCGCGATACCGCCACATCAGGGAAACGGCGGGCGGGGCTGCCCGGGGCCGGTCCCGAGGGCGGGGCTGGTGGTCGGGGCGGGGGCGGTCGGGGGGCACCGGGTCGGGGCGGGCGGCGACGGTAGCATCTGGAGGTCCCACCCGAGCCCTGGACGGAGGCGTACGGAGCAGCATGCTCGACATGGACTTGATCCGGAAGGATCGGGAGGCGGTGGCCTCCGCCCTGGCCAAGCGGCTCGATCCGGCCGAGGTCACCCGCGCCCTCGACGAGATCCAACGGCTCGACCAGGCCCGACGTGCCCTGATCACCGACATCGACGCCGATCGGCAGCGCCGCAAGGCGGAGGCCCGGGCGTACGCGGCGGCGAAACGCGCCGGCGCCGAGCCGGAGGCGTCCGCTCCCGAGGCCGGCCGCAAACAGCTCGCCGAGCTGGAGGCCGAGCTGGCCGAGGTGCAGGCCACGCTGCGCGCCCGGATGAGCGAGCTGCCCAACCTGCCCGCCGACGACGTGGTGGCCGGCGGCAAGGAAGCCAACCGGGTGGTCAAGGTCTTCGGCGAGCCGCCGACGATCGGGCAGGTGCGCGACCACGTGGAGCTGTCCCGGGCGCTCGGTCTGGTCGACCACGAGCGTGGGGTCAAGCTGGGCGGCTCCGGGTTCTGGATGTACACCGGCATGGGGGCCCGGCTGGAGTGGGCGCTGCTCAACTGGCTGATCGAGCGGAACATCGAGGCCGGGTACGAGTTCCTGCTCCCACCGCATCTGCTGCTGGACACCGCCGGGTTCGCCGCCGGCCAGTTCCCCAAGTTCTACGACGACGTCTACCACCTGGACCGGCAGTCCGCCCCGCGCGGGCAGTTCCTGCTGCCCACGTCGGAGACGGCGATCCTCGGGGCGTACCAGGACGAGATCCTCGACCCGGCGAAGCTGCCGCTGCGGGTGTTCGCGTACACGCCGTGTTACCGGCGGGAGGCGGCCGGGTCGCACTCCGACGAGCGTGGCACCGTGCGGGGTCACCAGTTCAACAAGGTGGAGATCTTCCAGTTCACCCTGCCCGAGCAGGCCGACGCCGCGCTGACCGCGATGGTCGACCACGCGGAGAGCCTGGTGGAGGGGCTGGGCCTGCACTACCAGCGCAGTCTGCTCGCCGCCGGGGACGCCAGCGCGTCGATGCGCAAGACCCTCGACATCGAGGTGTGGATGCCGAGCACCGGCAAGTACAAGGAGGTCTCGTCGGTCTCCTGGGGCGGTGACTACCAGGCCCGGCGGGCGGCCATCCGGTACAAGGAGCCCGGCGGCAAGCAGACCCGGTTCGTGCACACGCTCAACGGGTCGGCGCTGGCCACCAGCCGGCTGCTCCCGGCGATCCTGGAGCAGTTCCAGCAGCCGGACGGCTCGGTGCTGGTGCCCGAGGTGCTCCAGCCCAAACTCGGCGTCGACCGCCTGACCCCGCCCACCCGCTGACCCGCGCACGATGTCCCGAAGCCCTCGCGTGGGCCGTGCGGGGGCTACGGGACGCGGGGTATGTTCCGCCTGATACGCCAGGCGGACTGTCAAGCGACGACAGCCGTCGATAAGGGGACAGATCCATTTGCGTCCTTCCCTCGGGGGGAATGCGACCCTTTTTGCAGGCGTCAATTCCCACTCACGGGGAGGTCGCTGCATATGCGACTGTTTACTGTTGGTCTCGCTGCGCTGTCACTGCCGCTTGCTGTCGGCGCCACGCCGGCCGACGCGGCACCGGCCACGTCCGACGTCGTCCCGCTCGCCTGCCAGAACCCGGTTCCGAGGCTGGACAAGCCCACCAGGGGGTCGGTCATCAGCGATGAGGCACCGCTGCGAATCGGCCCGAACGAGGGTTGCCGAGCCAGCGCCATCGAGCACAAAGGGGCGGAGCTCATCTTCTACTGCTACGTGACGAACAGCTCCGGAAACACGTGGACGTTCGTGCAGAATCCGCGTGTCGTGGCGTACGGCTGGATCTGGGACGCCCACCTCAGCGGTTACGGCAGCCCGAACCGCTGCTGAGGAATTCCCCACCGGGGAGGGCTACGACTGGAGGCGGAGGGCGAGCTCGGGGCAGACCTTGACGGCCTTGCGCGCGCCGTCCTGCAACCAGGTGGGCACCGGGGTGGGCGGGAACGCGGGGAAACCGTTGCCGTCCAGCCGGATGAACTCGGGCACGACGTGCGCGCACAGGCCGTGCCCGTCACAGCGGGACCAGTCCACCGTCAGCGTGCGCGGGGTCGGGTCCGGTCCCCCGGGCAGGCCCAGCACACCCCGGACCCGTCGGCCGCAGCCCTCGCCGGTGGCGTGCCGGACGAGGTCGTCGGCGAAGACCTCCAGCGCGGAGACGGCGAACCGGGCCGTGCCGTCGGGGTGGCTGCACGCGCCGCGGCCCTTGACCATCCCGGCGGCGGCCCGGACGATGTCCGGCGCGGCGCTGCCGGCCACCGCGAGGTCCACCGCACGGGCCAGGTCGGGCAGGCCCATCCGGCACGGGCCGCACTGGCCGGCGGACTCGCCGGCCAGGTAGCGGACCACCTGGGCGGCCTCGCCCAGCGGGCAGGTGTCCGCGCCGAGCGGGATCAGGATGCCCGCGCCGAGGGCGCCGCCCACGGCGCTGAGCCCGGCCCGGGAGACCTCCGCCCGGTCGGCCGCCTCGGCGGTGATCCACCGGCCGTGGTAGCCGCCGGTGAGCACGCCCGGTCCGTCGGGCGCCTCGCACAGGTCGAGGATGTCGCGCAGCGGGGTGCCGGTGGCGCACTCGACGACCGCCGGTCGGGCCGCCGCGCCGGTCACGGTGAGCAGCACGGTGCCGGGCTCGTCGGCGGTGCCGACCTCGGCGTACGCGTACGGGCCGAGCCGGGCGGCGACGGCGAGCTGCGCGTACGTCTCCGCGTTGGACAGCAGGGTGGGCAGGCCGTGCACGCCCGAGTCGCTGGAGCGCCGCTTCTGCCCGGGCGGGATGTGCGGCAGCCCGTTGATGCCCTGCACCAGCGCGCCGCCCTCACCGGAGATGAACCGGTGCGGCACGGTCACCACGCTGGTCGGCGCCGGCATCCGGCGTTCGGTCAACGCGTCGGTGAGCGACTGCGCGCCGATCCCGTCGTCGGCGACACCGATGACGATCTCGTCGGCGTCCAGCGCGTACGCGGCCAGCGCGGCGCCGTCGAGGATCAGGTGCGGCGCGCGGGTGAGCAGCACCTTGTCCTTCCAGCTCGCCGGCTCGCCCTCGGTGGCGTTGACCACGACCACGGCCGGGAGGTCCTGCCGTTCGCAGGATTCGAGCACGGCGCGCAGCTTGCGGGCGAACGGGAAGCCCGCCCCGCCCTTTCCCTTGAGCGTGATCTCCTCGACCAGCCGGAGGAGCTGGTCGGCTTCCATCGGGTCGAGCGGGCCGTGCACGTCGTCGTGGGCGTCCCGGTCGAGGCGGCCGTACTCGGCGAACCCGGCGGTGAGTCGGGGCTCGCCGAGGCAGGCGACCGGCGGGACGGTCGTGCGGGTCACTTGGCCTCCCCGCGCAGCCCGGCCCAGTACGCCCCGTCGACCGCGTCGGCGGTGGCCCGGCGGCGGCGGGCGGAGCGGCTCTCGCCGGCGGCCCGCCTGGCGCGGCGGGCGGCCAGGTCGACCAGGGTCGGGGTGTCGTCGGGCGGCAGCGGCGACTCGTCGGGGACGTACCGGGACGGTGGCCGCCAGTACTCGGTGACCGGTTCCGGCGCGTCGTCGTCCGCGCTGTGCCGCCCGGCCCTGCCGGTGGTGGCCGCCCCGGCCACGCCGAGCGTCCGGCGGTCGCCGCTGTCCGCCCAGCGGCGGGGGCTGTCCCACGGTTCCTCGGGTTCGCTGCGCCAGCCCTGCCAGCCGGCGCCGCTGGTGGCCGTGACCGGGGTGGACACCGGTTCGTCGGCCCAGCCGGGAGAGACCGGCGTCGACCGCTCCTCGTCCGACAGGTAGCGGTCCTCTTCCGGCAGGTACCGCTCCTCGTCCGGCAGGTACCGGTCCCCGGTCGGGGCGTACCGCGTTCCGGCGCGCCCGGAGAGGTCCTCGGCCGCCGGATACCGGTCCCCGGCCGACGCGGCGCGGCGGGAGCGGGCCGGTTCCGCCCGTCGGCGGCCCCGGGCGACCGGCTCCGGCCCGGCGTCCGCCGCCGGTCGGCGACGCCGGCCGGCCGACGCGCCCGCTTCCACGGGCGTCGGCGTGGTCAGGTCGACGCCGGGTTCCGTGCCCGCCCGGCGACGGCGGCGGGCGGTCGTGGTCGTGGTCGCGTCGGAGACCGTGCCGGGCGGCGGGACGACCGGCACGGCGAAGCGTTCCGCGCCGCGACCGGACCGCCGGGTGGGCCAGCCGGTGCGCTCCTGGGCCGGCTCGGGAGGTTCGGCCCAGCTCGCGGCGCGGCGGACCGTCCGGCCCCGGGCGGGGGCGGACTCCGTTCCGGCGTCCCGGCGACGGGTGAGCCGGGCCCGCACGCCACGCGCCGCCGCGCGGTCCGTGGCGCGGCGGGCGAGGGCCCTGTCCAGCGCGGCGCTCTGCGCCCGCTCGCGGCGGCGTCGGCCCAGGTTCACCGACAGGCGGACGACCAGGGCCACCAGCACCAGCAGCACGCAGGCCAGGTAGCTGAGGGTCACCCAGGTGGCCGGCGCGCGGCCGGCGTTGAGGCCGTGCAGCAGCGCGAACGGCCAGGAGAGGTACGCGGTGGCGTGCAGGGAGCGCCAGAGCCACTTCGGTCCGACGCCGGCGAACCGGGCCCGCACCAGGCCGGTCCACAGCACGCTGGCCATGAGCAGCGCGGCGACCGTGCCGAGTCCGACGTGCAGGCCCCGGCCGCCGAGGAACGGCAGGATCGCGTCGGTGGCCGCCGCCCGGCCGGTGGCGATCTTGGTCAGCACGTGCAGGACCAGCCCGGACACGCCGATGATGCCGGTGGCCCGGTGGGCGGACTGCATCAGCACCCGGTGCGGGATGAGCAGCACCAGCCGGTCGGTGGCGAGCAGGCCGAGCATGACGGTGAGGCTCAGCGCCACCAGGGTGACCACCCCGGCGTAGAACTCGGTGAAGAAGAAGAGATAGCCGTACGCGGTCTGGCCGACGCCGGTCAGCATGGCGCCCGCCCAGGCGGCGGCGAGCGCCGAGACCGCCAACAGGGTCACCGCCGGCCCGGACCGGTTCGGCGCGCCCCGACTGGTACGCCTGGTCCGGACGGTGGCCGCTCGCTGCTTCGTCTCTGCCCGGGCCATACGCTCCTCGATCGTCTTTCGCGGCGGTGTCCGCCGGTTCGACCCTGCTCCCCCATCGAGTACGGACCGTCGGGGCGTTCGGATCAGTGGGCGGCGGAATTTCTTCGGCGGGCTCCGGCGGCCTCGTCGCCGGGACGAACCAGCGACGCCGGGCCGGGTCGGCAAGGTCTTGCAGGGCCGTGCGCCCACCCCGGGCAGCAGAGACACATATCCATGCATTGACAGCCGCTGCAACACGCTTGTAATCTTTCGGCAAATTTCAGGGGTTGCTGCAAGAAGGCGACACCGACCCTTCCCTGGCGCGTCCCCCGTCCCCCACCCCGTCAGGAGTTCACATGCTTCGACGTCGACGCCGCTACGCGATGCTGGCCGTTGGCCTGCTCGCCGGACTGCTCGCCCCGGCCACCGTGACGGCGCCCCCGGCCGCCGCGGCCCCCGCCGGCGCCAAGAAGGTCATCGCCAACCTGTTCGAGTGGAACTGGCCGTCGGTAGCCAACGAGTGCGCCACCGTGCTCGGCCCCAAGGGCTACGGCTACGTCCAGGTCTCCCCGCCCCAGGAACACGTCCGCGGCAACCAGTGGTGGGTGGCGTACCAGCCGGTCAGCTACCGGATCGAGTCCCGCAAGGGCACCCGCGCGCAGTTCCAGTCCATGGTGAACACCTGCCACGCCGCCGGCGTGAAGGTGATCGTGGACGCGGTGGTCAACCACATGTCCGGCCAGGACGCCGGCGGCACCGGCTGGGCCGGCTCGTCGTACGGGCACTACAACTACCCCGGCAGCTACCAGTCCCAGGACTTCCACTACTGCGGCACCTCGGGCAACGAGATCCAGAGCTACCACGACCGGTGGCAGGTGCAGAACTGCGAGCTGGTCAACCTCGCCGACCTGAAGACCGAGTCGGACTACGTCCGGGGCCGGCTCGCCGCCTACCTCAACGACCTGCTCTCCCTCGGCGTGGACGGCTTCCGGCTGGACGCCAGCAAGCACATGCCGGCCGCCGACATCGCCGCCATCAGGAGCCGGCTGTCCCGCCCGGCGTACATCGTGCAGGAGGTCATCTACGGCGCGGGCGAGCCGATCGGCCCGGGCGAGTACACCGGCAACGGCGACGTGCACGAGTTCCGGTACGGCAAGGACCTGGCCCGGGTGTTCCGCTCGGAGCGGCTGGCGTACCTGAAGAACTTCGGCGAGGGCTGGGGGCACCTGCCCAGCGGCGTCTCCGCGGTCTTCGTCGACAACCACGACACCCAGCGGGACGTCGGCGGCGTGCTCACCTACCGGGACCGGGGCATCTACGCGCTGGCCAACACCTTCATGCTGGCCTGGCCGTACGGGTCGCCGACGGTGATGTCCAGCTACACCTTCAGCAACCGCGACGCCGGCCCGCCCTCGGACGGCAACAACAAGACCCTGAACGCCACCTGCTACTCCGGGTGGGAGTGCGAGCACCGCTGGGCGGCCATCGCCAACATGGTCGGCTTCCGCAACGCCACCGAGGGCGCGGGGGTCGCCAACTGGTACGACAACGGCAACAACCACATCGCGTTCAGCCGTACCGGCAAGGGGTTCGTCACCATCAACGACGAGGACTCCGCGATCAACGGCCGGTCGTACTACACCGGCCTGCCGGCCGGGCGGTACTGCGACGTCATCCACGGCACGTACGCCAACGGCTCGTGCAGCGGCCCGGTGATCACCGTCGACTCCGGCGGCTGGTTCGCGGCGAACGTGCCGGCGCACGACGCGATCGCCATCCACGTGGGCGCCCGCCTGTCCTGACGCCGTAGCCGGAACCCCTCCCCGACGCCCCGGCGCGGGGAGGGGTTCTCCATGTCGACGGGGTGTAGGCGGGCCGGATGCCGGGTACCTCGCGCCCGACCCCCCAGCCCGGCCCAGGAGGATCCCCATGACCGTCGTGCTCGCCGTCGTCTGCAGCGACGGAGTGGTGATCGGCTCCGACTCCCAGATCACGGAGAGCGACCGGGGCCTCAGCTACCCGGCCCAGAAGCTGCACCCGCTGGGCTCGTGCGCCGCCTGGGGCGGCAGCGGCGCGCGGGGCGTGCTCAACGACCTGCGGCCCATCCTGGAGGAGTCGGCCCCCGCCATCCTCGAAGCGCCCGACATCGGCGACGAGATCCAGGAACGCGTCCTGCCGATCCTGAAGAAGCACTACGGGAACTACATCCCGGAAGTGCCCGGCGAGGGCAGCGGCGGCGGGGTGTCGGCGTACCTGCTCGCGGCCGGCTACAGCCAGGGCGGGCCGTGGATCGTGGAGATCAACCCCAACGGTCTGATCGGCCGGTACGAGGACGTGGGCTTCCACGCCATCGGCTCCGGCGCGCCCATGGCCCAGCAGGCCGGCGCGCTGCTGGCCCACTTCCGGATGACCGAGCGCAGCGTCGAGTACGGCGTGCTGGGAATCGTGCGGGTGCTGGACACGCTGTCGCAGACCTCGCCGTCGGTCGGCGGGCCGTTCAGCGTCGCGCGCATCCAGGAGGACGGCGCCCACCATCTCGACGAGAAGGAGATCACGAAGGCGCTGAAGGACGTCCAGCGCTGGTGCGACCTGGAGCAGGAGGCGCTCGACCGGCTGTTCGACTGACCGTGCGCCGGCCACCGGCATGGTGGCCGCCGGCCGGGGTATGACCCGCCCATGAAGGCGAGTTTCCGGCTCGGCCGGATCGCCGGCGTACCCGTCGGCGTCAACTGGAGTGTCCTGGTCATCTTCGCGTTGATCGCCTGGGCGCTCGCCGCCCGGCAGTTCCCGCGCGCCTACCCCGGCGAGCCGACCTGGGCGTACGTGCTGTCCGGACTGGCCGCCGCGGTGGTCTTCTTCGGCGGTCTGCTCGCCCACGAGCTCGCCCACGCGGTGGTGGCGAAACGCAACGGACTCGGCGTCGAGGGGATCACCCTGTGGCTGTTCGGCGGGGTGGCCGAGCTGCGCGGCGACGCCCCCGACCCGGGCGCGGAGCTGCGCATCGCCGGGGTCGGACCGCTGGTGAGCCTGCTCGTCGCGGTGGCGTTCGGCGGGGTCGCGCTGGCGCTGGCCCTGGGCGGGGTGACCGGACTCGCCGTCGGCGCGTTCACCTGGCTGGCCGGGATCAACCTGCTGCTGGCCGTGTTCAACGTGCTGCCGGCCGCCCCGCTCGACGGCGGGCGGCTGCTGCGGGCGGCGGTCTGGAAGGCCACCGGTGACCGCGCCCGCGCCTCGGTGGTGGCCGCCCGCGCCGGCTGGATCCTCGGCACCGCGCTCATCGCGCTGGGGCTGTGGCGGTTCCTGCTCGGGGCCGGCATCGGCGGGCTCTGGCTGGTGCTGATCGGCTGGTTCCTGATCGGCGCGGCCACCATGGAGGAACGGCAGGCCCGGGTCGGCTCCGCGTTGCGTGGGGTGCGGGTCGCCGACGTGATGACCCCGCGACCGCAGACCGCCTCCGCGGAGATGACCGTCGGCGACTTCGTCGACCACTACCTCTTCGCGTACCGGCACTCGGCGCTGCCGCTGACCGAGGACGACCGCCCGGTCGGCCTGGTCACCCTGGACCGGGTCCGGCGCCTGCCGGCCGACCGGCGCGCCGGCACCACGCTCGCCGAGGTGGCCTGCCGGGCCGACCAGCTCGTGCTGGCCCGGCCGGAGGAGCAGTTGACCGACCTGCTCCCCCGGCTCAGCGACTGCGCGGACGGCCGGGCGCTGGTGGTGACCGACGGGCGGCTGGTCGGCATCGTCTCCCCGAGCGACATCAGTCGCGCCGTACAGCGCAGCAGCCTGCGCGAACAGGCCACCGCGGGACGCTGACCCGCCGCCCCCCGGGCGCGGACCGGGCGCGCCACTTCGTGGATGGTGGGCTGTCCCACCCGGGCGACACCGCCGGATCCGTGATCCCGTGCGGCGGGCCGCCCGCTTCGACCGCGACCCCGGCGCGGTGTGGGGGCGTGCGGTCAACGGGAGAGGTAGCGGTCCAGCATGTCGTTGCGGAACGTGCCGGTCGGGTCGAGCGCCGACGCCAGCGCCGACGCGTCGGCGAAACGCGGGTAGCTGGCCGCGACCGTCGCCGGCGACAGACCGAAGACCTTCCCCCAGTGCGGGCGCGGATCGAACGGGGCCAACGCCTCCTCGACGGCCGCCAGCACCGGGGCGACCGCCGAGGCGTCGGCGATCCAGGTGAAGTGGATCGACAGGGTGTCCCGGTCGTACTGCGGGCTGAGCCAGAGCCGGTCGGCGGCGACCGTACGCAGCTCGCTGATCTGGAGCACGGCGGCGATCCGGTCGGCCAGCGGGTCCAGGGCGGCCAGCGCGTCGACGCCCGCCGAGCGGGGCACGTGGAACTCCGACTGCAACTCCGCGCCGCTGCTCGGGGTGAAGCCGAGCCGGAAGTGCGGCAGCCGCTCGTGCCACGGGCCGGGCACGCCGAACTGCCCGGTGCAGACGTCCCCCGGCCGGCCGGGCACCGGGTGACACGGCTGGTCGGCGGGCGTCGTGCCGAGCCAGCCGGGCGGCGGCGGGGCCTGGTCGGCCCGCTGTTTGCGCCACACCTGGTTGAAGCGGGGCCCCCGCCAGTCGGTGAACAGGCTGACGCTGTACGCGGATTCGAGCGCCTCGGCCGCCGCCTCGCGCGGCAGGTCCAGGCGGACGTACTGGCGCACGTCGAACGTGGGCTCGACGGCCAGGGTGACCCGGGTGACCACCCCGTACGCGCCGAGGCCGACGACCAGGCCGGCGAACCGGTCGTCGGTACGGTCCACCCTGAGCAGCCCACCGTCGGCGGTGACCAGCTCCAAGGCGACGACCGAGGTGGCCAGGTTGCCGTTCGCCACGCCGGAGCCGTGGGTGGCGGTGGCGACCGCCCCGGCGACCGAGATGTGCGGCAGGGAGGCCAGGTTCGGCAGCGCGTACCCCTGTTCGTGCAGGTGGGCGGCGACCTCGCCGTACCGCAGTCCGGCCGACACGGTGGCGGTGCCCCGACCCGGGTCGACCTCGACGGTGGCCGGCAGGCCGTCCACCGCGACCAGGTCACCGGCGGTGTCGGCGAGCCGGTTGAACGAGTGCCGGCTGCCGACCGCCCGGACCCGGTCGCTGCCCGCCACCAGGGCCCGCAGCTCGTCGACCGACCCGGGCCGGTGCCGGCGGGCCGCCGACCAGGTGACGTTCCCGGCCCAGTTCCGGTCGGGCACGCCCTCCTCCGACGCCACCCCGACGCCTGCTGCCATGGCCTGAATCCTCTCGATGGGGCGGCCCGGGCCCGCCTCGCCGGCGGCGGACGTTTGCCGGGGGCCGCCAGTGGGGAACCTGGTCGGTTTCCTGCCCGACGTCGACAGCCACGACGGTCGGACGCGACGTCATGATGGTCGACGGTGGGCTCGTCGACGGTGGGCTCGTCGACGGTGGGCTCAGAGCTGGGGCGCGACCTCGGCGGCGACCAACTCGACGTGGTCGAGGTCGGCCAGGTCGAGCACCTGGAGGTAGAGGCGCTGGCTGCCGGCTTCGGCGTACCGGCCGATCGTCTCGACGACCTCGGCGGGGGTGCCGGCCAGGCCGTTGGCGCGCAACTCGTCGGGCTCCCGGCCGATCCGCCCGGCCCGTCGCCGTACCTCGGCCTCGTCGCGCCCGACGCACAGCACCAGCGCGTTGGACCAGCACAGCTCCGCCGGGTCCCGGCCGATCTCGGCGCACGCGTCGCGGACCCGACCGAACTGGGTGGTCGTCTCGTCCAGCCCGACGAACGGCAGGTTGAACTCGTCGGCGAACCGGGCGGCCAGTCGGGGCGTACGCTTCGCGCCCTTCCCGCCGAGCAGCACCGGCGGGTGCGGGGTCTGGGTGGGCTTCGGCAGGGCCGGCGAACCGGTGACCGTGTAGTGCTTCCCGGCGAAGTCGAACGTCCCGCCGGACGGGGTCCGCCACAGCCCGGTGATGATCTCCAACTGCTCCTCCAGCCGGTCGAAGCGCTCACCGAGCGACGGGAACGGGATCCCGTACGCCTGGTGTTCCGCCTCGAACCAGCCGGTGCCGACGCCGAACTCGACCCGCCCGCCGCTCATCGCGTCCACCTGGGCGACGGTGATGGCCAGCGGCCCGGGCAGCCGGAAGGTGGCCGCGGTCATCAGCGTGCCCAGCCGGATCCGGGTGGTGTCCCGGGCCAGCCCGGCCAGGGTCGTCCAGGCGTCGGTGGGACCGGGCTCCCCGCTGACCGACCCCATCTTGAGGTAGTGGTCGGAGCGGAAGAAGGCGCCGTAACCGGCGTCCTCGGCGCAGCGGGCCAGCATGAGCAGGTCGTCGTAGCTGGCCCCCTGCTGGGGCTCGGTGAAGATCCGCAGTTCCATGCCCCCGAGCATATGCCCGGCGCGGAGCAGGCACCGGAGCGCGCGTCAGAGGACCGAGTAGAGGTCCCGCCAGGCGACGTTGTTGTTGTACCGGACGAAGTTCAGGATGTCGGAGGTGCTGAGCAACAGCGGATCGGTCGGCGAGGTCCACAGGGCCAGCACCGAGAAGTGGGCCGGGCCGGGCACCCCGCTCCACGGCACGATCACCGTCGTCACCCCCGGCGGGACGACCACGGCCACCGACGAGAGGGTCACCCAGGCGGACGGCCAGAGATGCCCGCCGCCCGGGATCGACCGGAAGAGCCACAACGTCCCGCTGTCCACACCCGAGCCGTACGGGCCGGGGTTACGCAGCTTGACCACGATGTGGCTGGTCGACCCGACGACCGGGTTGACGCTGGTGGCGCAGTCCGTCGGGGTGGCGCAGACCTTCACGTCGGGGCTGGCCCAGACCGGGGTGTCCCACTGCGGTTGGAGACCGACGTCGCTGGCCACGTCCCGGATGTAGACGTCGGTGATGGACATGACCCGCCCCGCCGAGGTTTTCGGCGGGGCGGCCGTGGCGGAGGTGGCGGCGGCAGCGGTGGCGGCGGAGGTGGCAGCGACGGCGGCAGCGGTGGTCGCGCCCAGCAGGCCGGCCAGCGCCGTACCGGCCACCACGGCCAACAGCAGACGACGGACACGACGGCGCACAGTTACCATGACACGGTCTCCCATCCACGCGGAACACCGACGCGGACCCTTCCACGCCGGCACGGTCACCACTTCCGGAGCCCGACCACCGGCCGGAAATACCCCCGGCGAACGTCGACGTCGTCAAATGACGCCAGCTCCGGTCAATCAGACTTCCATCGGCCCGGAACGGCCCCTCCTCGGCGGCAGCGGACGACGTCGGCCGGGACGGCGACGAGCGCCAGCGCCGGACGCTCGGACCGGCAGACGCTCAGGGCCGGGACACTCGGACCGGCAGACGCTCAGGGCGGTGACCGCAAGGCAGATCAACTATGCGCACAGCCTTTGGAGCTGCCCCATATCTGGGGCAGGCTTCCCGAGGCGGCTCTGCCGCGCCATCGGGGGAGCCGCACCACCCCGAGAGCCACACCACCGGTGGAAGCCGTGCCACCCCGAGTGCCCCCCACCCGGAGGGCCACACGCCGGAGTCGGGCTGCCGGCTCTTCAGCCTGCTGCGGATCGAAGTGGTCGCACTGCCGAGTCAGCCTGCGTTGGCGCTGGTCGGACCGAACTTTTCGGTGCCCACGGTTACTCGACGACCGCTGCCCCAGATACGGGGCAGCTCCAAAGGCGTCGACCAGGGCACCCTTCCCCGCCCACCGGCCCTTCCCGCGCTCCCCCGCGCCCCACCGACCATCGGCCCCACCCGACCGTCCGCCCCACCGGTCACCGCGCGCCTTGGGCGGGGCCGGCGCCGGGCGGGCCGGGGCCGGGCGGGCCGGGGCCGGGCGGGACGGGACGGGCGACCGACGCTGGCCACGGGAGCGGTCCGCCCGGGTGGCGGGGGCAGCGCGCCCGGCCACCCGGGCGGTGGACGTCAGTCGTCGGCGGCGAGGGCGGCGGCCGGATCGGTCCGGGCGGCACGTCGGGCGGGCAACAGACCGGCTAGCGCGGTCGCCGCGGCCAGCGCCACCACCACCAGCGCGAGTTGTCCGGCCGGGAACGTGACCGGCACGCCGTCGCCGAGCGCGGCCATGGCCAGCCACGAGTACGGCAGGGCCAGTAGCAGGCCGAGGCCCGAGCCGAGAATCCCGTACAACGCCGCCTCGGCGGTCAACATGGTCCGGAGGCGGCTACGGGACAGGCCGACCGCGCGGAGCAGGGCGGACTCCCGTACCCGTTCCACCACCGACAGGCCGGTGGTGGTGCCGACGCCGGTCACCGCGACGACCACGGTCAGCCCGATCAGGGCGAGCACCACACCGACCAGCCCGTCTAGGTCGCCCTCGAACTCGTCCCGCAGGTCGGCGAGGACCAGCACGCCGACCTGCGGCCCCCCGACGGCGCGCAACCGCTGCACCGCGTCGGTGCGGGCCCGTTCCCCGTCCCGGGCCAGGTCGGCGAGGAGACCGGTCGGGGCGGACGGCACGCCGAGCCGGTCCAGGTCGGCCGGGTCGAGGAGCAGGCCAGCGTCGGCCGGGGTGTTGTCCAGGGTGGCGGCCACCCGCAGGGTGACCGACCGCCCGCCCCGGCTGACCGTGAGGTCGTCCCCCGGGGTGACCCCGGCCTCGCGGGCGTAGAACGACAGCAGCGCCACCCGGCCCGGCCCCAGATCGGTGAGCGAACCGGCGCTCGCGCCGAAGTCCGACCAGGTGGAGAGCTGTCGCAGCGGCAGGTCGACGGCGACCAGCCCCTCCACCGGCGTGCCGGGGACGCCCACGTCGGCGCTGCTGCGGTACGGCACCACCCCGGTCAGCTCCCGGTCGGCGCGGACCCGCTCCACGAATCCGGGCGGCAGGGTCCCGCTCTGCTCCCCCACGGCGACGACCTGGAGGTCGGCCGGAGCCATCCCGGCGAGTTCCCGCTCGACCAGGGTCCTGATGGAGGCCGCCCCGATCAGGGTGCCCGCGATCAGGGTGACGCCGAGCGCGACGACCACGCTGACCGCCGCGGCCCGGCGGGGCGCCCCGCCCACCCCGCCGACCGCCAACCGGCTGACCGGGCCGAGCCGGCGCAGCGGCCAGCCGACCACGGCCAGGGCCGGGCGGACCAGCACCGGGCCGAGCGCCACCAGGGCGACGTAGGCGAGCGTGCCCGACACGACGATCAGCAGCAGCGGGCGGGCCGGGGAGTAGCTCTCCTCGGCCGGACCAGGCAGGCCACGGACCACCAGCCCGGCGACCAGCGCCGCGCCGACGACGGCCAACAGGCCGACGGCGGCCCGGAGCCGGGCGACACCCCGCTGACCGGCCGACACGCTCGCCGTGCGCAGCGCCTCCAGGGGCGCGACCCGGGCGGCGGTGACCGCCGGGGCGAGCACGGCCAGCACGGCTACCAGCCCCGTGCCGAGCACCACGGCGACCGCCGCGCCGACCGGATGACCGGGGGCGGCCATCGCGTACCCGAGGCCGCGCAGCGCCGGCGGCAGCAGGTGGCCGACGGCGTACGCGCCGAGCACCCCGACCGCGCCGGCGAGCAGCCCGGTCACGGCTCCCTCGCCGACCAGGGCCCGCAGCAGCGCCCGCCGGTCGGCGCCGACGGCCCGCAGCAGGGCGAGTTGCCGCATCCGCTGGGCGAAGACGATCCGGAAGGTGGACGTGGCGACCAGGGTGGCGGCGACCAGGCTGGCCGCGACGAACATGGCGACCAGCGCGAACACGTCGCGGACCTGGTCGGTGACCGCCTCGGCCTCGGCGAGCCGGGTGGCCTCGCCGGTGTCGACCGTCGGGTCGACGCCGGCAAGGCCGGTGCCCGCGACAGCCCGGGTCAGCGCCTCGCGGACGGCGTCGGGGTCGGCGTCGGCGGCCAGCCGCGCCTCGATCTGGCCGAGACTGTCGTGACCGGCGAGCCGGGTGACGAAGCTGTCCCGGGTGTACGCGACCTGGCCGGCGTCGTCCGGGGCGGACACCACCCCGCTGACCGTCAACCGGACGACCTCCCCTTCCCCGGGGCCGCGCACCTGGACCGTGCTGCCGGGCGGCAGGTCGAGCCGGTCGGCGGTGCGTTCGCTGACCGCGATCTCGCCCGGCGCGTCCGGGTAGCTGCCGGTCACGACACGGACGGTGGCGAGCGGGCCGGCGCCCGGGTCGGCGTACAGGCTGAACCCGAGGCCGAGGCGGCCGTCGATGTCGCAGTACAGGTCGACGCGGCCGACCGCCTCGGCGACCCCGGGCGTGCGCCGGGCGGCGGTCAGCGCGGCGACCGTGGTGGACTCCTCGTCGCCGGGGGCGACGACCAGGTCCACCGCCTCCGGCGTGCCGCTGAGCCCGGCGACCACGGTCCGCTCGGTGATCTCCTGGGCGAGCACCGTGCCGAACGCGACGAACGCGCCGATGATCATGGCGAGGCCGATCATGGCCATCCGGGCGGGGCGGCGGACGGCGTCACCGAGCTGGGTCCGCAGCACCGTCGTGCGCCGCCCCGGGACCGGGCGGCCCGCCGACGGTCGGGCGGCGGACCGGGAACGGGCCGGGGCGCTCGTGGTCCGGGGGCTCATCGGGCGCCGGCCAGGTCGTGCAGCGCCCGGCTGATCGCCGTACGGTCGGGTCGGTCCAGGTCACCGGCGATCCGGCCGTCGGCGAGCAGCACCACCCGGTCGGCGTACGCGGCGGCCACCGGATCGTGGGTCACCATGACCACCGTCTGCCCGAGGGTCCGCACGCAGGTACGCAGGAAGGCCAGCACCTCCGCCCCGGAACGGGAGTCCAGGTTGCCGGTCGGCTCGTCGGCGAAGACCACCTCGGGCCGGGTGACCAGGGCCCGGGCCAGCGCGACCCGCTGCTGCTGCCCGCCGGAGAGCTCGCTCGGCCGGTGCGTCAGCCGGTCGGCGAGCCCCAGCACCTCCACCAGGTGGTCGAAGAGTTCCCGGTCGACGGGGCGACCGGCCAGGTCCAGCGGCAACAGGACGTTCTGCGCGGCGGTGAGCTGCGGCAACAGGTTGAACGACTGGAAGACGAACCCGATCCGCTCCCGGCGGACCCGGGTGAGCACCCGGTCGGACTGCCGGGTCAGGTCGGTGCCGCCGAGCAGCACCTGACCCGAGGTCGCCGTGTCCAGCCCGGCCAGGCAGTGCATCAGCGTCGACTTGCCGGACCCGGACGGCCCCATGATCGCGGTGAACCGGCCCCGGCCGAAGCCCACCGACACGCCGTCGAGGGCGCGTACCGCCGTCTCGTCCCTGCCGTAGACCTTGACCACGTCGACGGCCGCCACGGCGGCCGTCTCGACGGGGTGCGTCGTCATGTTCTCTCCCTCGCTGACGGATGACCGGCCCAGCGTCGCCGCGCGACCTCCGGCGGCACATCCGTCCCCGGTCGGGAACCGGGCCGCCCGGGTCCGACTTTCGGCAGATCCGCCGCCGGCCGGGACGGCGATACGGTGGTGGCGCGATGATGGAACGGATGCACGCCTGGGGACGCCGGGCCGGTCAGGCGACGGCCCTGGCCGGGATGGCGCTGCTCGGCGTGTTCGACGTCCTGCAGAGCGGCATCTTCGTGGTCAGCGGCGACGCCGGCCTGCTGGCCGGGCTCTGGCACGTCGGCCTGGCGGTGGCGACCGCGGTGGTGTGGTTGTCGGCCTGGCGGCAGGGCTCCCGGCGGCTGGTGGTCGCCGCGTCCGTGTTGGTGCTCTGGTCACTGGCCACCACCCTCGGCCGGTTCCTGGTGACCACGCAGCCCGACCTGTTCGGCCGGTGGGAGCCGCGCGGCAGCCCCACCTTCTGGGGCCTGGCCGAGTCGGTCGGTCTGCTCGGCGTGGTCTTCGTGCTGGCCCGGCGGGCCCCGGTGGTCCCGGCGCTGGCCCTGGTCGCCGCGACCGGCGTGGCCGTGTCGGCGCTGCCGCTGCGCGTCGAGGTCACCACCGTCCACCAGTTCTTCGGGACGGTCTACGCGCTGCTGGCGGCGGGCAGCGCCGCCGCCGGCATGTACTTCCGGATGGCGGCCACCGCGCGGGAGCGGCAGCTCGCCACGGTACGCGCGCAGCAGCGCGCCGAGTTCGCCCGGGACCTGCACGACTTCATCGCCCACCACGTGACCGGCATGGTGGTGCAGGCCCAGGGGGCCCGGTACGTCGCCGAGCGGGACCCGGCCCGGGCGGTGGTCGCGTTGGAACAGATCGAACGGGCCGGGGCGGAGACGATGACGGCGATGCGCCGGATGGTCGGCGTGCTGCGCGGGCCGGACGGGGCGCCCGGCCCGGACCCGGCCGACGGGACGTCCGACGCGCCGGTGACGCCGCTGGCCGGGTTGGTCGACCTGCCGGAGCTGGTGGCGAACTTCTCCGCCGCCGGCCCGGTGCCGGCGCGCCTGCACACCGAGGGCGACCTCGACGGGTTGCCGGTCGAGGTGACCTCCTCGGCGTACCGGGTGGTGATGGAGGCGCTGACCAACGTCCGCCAGCACGCGACCGGGGCGGGCCACGCGGACGTGCGGGTGAGCCGTACCCCGGACTGGCTGTTGGTCCGGGTGGCCGACGACGGGCCGGGCCCGCGCCCCGGGCGGACCCGGAGCCGGGACGGTTTCGGGCTGCTCGGGTTGACCGAGCGGGCCGAGGCGCTCGGCGGCCGGCTGACCGCCGGGCCGGGCGTGGACGGCGGCTGGACCGTGGATCTGGCGCTGCCGCTGCCCGGCGGGAGGGACGGCCGGTGAGGCGGGTCCGGCGGGCGTGGGTGGCGGACGGGAGGGACGGCCGGTGATCCGGGTGCTGGTGGCCGACGACC
The DNA here is from genome assembly GCF_027497255.1 of Micromonospora sp. WMMD882. Classification (NCBI taxonomy): domain Bacteria; kingdom Bacillati; phylum Actinomycetota; class Actinomycetes; order Micromonosporales; family Micromonosporaceae; genus Micromonospora; species Micromonospora sp. WMMD882. The sequence goes on along the minus strand of NZ_CP114903.1, from coordinate 6,265,578 downwards.
AGGCGATGGTACGGACCGGCTTCGGCATGATCATCGACGCGCAGCCGGACATGACGCTGGTCGGTGAGGCGGCCGACGGCGTCGAGGCGGTCGAGGCGGCCCGCCGGCTTCGGCCCGACGTGGTCCTGCTGGACATCCGGATGCCCCGGCTGGACGGGTTGGCGGCGTTGCGGCTGCTCGCCGGCCCCGAGGCGCCCGACCCGCTGCGGGTGGTCGTGGTGACCACCTTCGACCTCGACGAGTACGTGCACCGGGCGCTGCGCGACGGGGCGTGCGGGTTCCTGCTGAAGGACTCCGGCCCGGCGCTGCTGGTGGAGGCGCTGCGGGCGGCGGTGGCCGGGGACGCGCTGATCAGCCCGTCGATCACCGTACGGCTGCTGCGGCGACTCAGCCCGCCACCGGCCGGCGGCGACCCGGCGCAGACCGGCCTGTCGCCGCGGGAGCTGGAGGTGGTGCGGCTGGTGGCGCGGGGCGCGACGAACGCCGAGATCGCCGCCCGACTGTTCATCACGGTCGGCACGGTCAAGACGCACCTGGGCAGCGTGCAGACGAAGCTGGTCGCCCGCAACCGGGTGGAGATCGCCGCCTGGGCGTGGGAACGCCGCCTGGTCGGGTGATCGGCGTCGGGGGGAAAGCGGAACCCCCGGCCTACCCTGGCCGGGGGTTCCCGGGGCCGCCCGGTTACGCACGCCGGACGATGATGACGCCCGCCGCCGGGGTCGGCCAGCTCCGGCTACCGCGGGCCGCGGGCCGACCCCGGGGGCGGCGGGTACGAGCGTCAGCCGCCCACGTAGGCGGCGAGGTGCTCGCCGGTACGGGTGGAGCGGGCGGCGACCAGCTCGGCGGGGGTGCCCTCGAAGACGACCCGCCCGCCGTCGTGCCCGGCCCCGGGACCGAGGTCAATGATCCAGTCGGCGTGCGCCATCACCGCCTGGTGGTGCTCGATGACGATCACCGACTTGCCGGCGTCGACCAGCCGGTCGAGCAGCCCGAGCAACTGCGCGACGTCGGCCAGGTGCAGGCCGGTGGTCGGCTCGTCGAGGACGTACACGCCGCCGCTGGCGGCCATGTGGGTGGCCAGCCTGAGCCGCTGCCGCTCGCCGCCGGAGAGGGTGGTGAGCGGCTGCCCGAGGCTGAGGTAGCCGAGCCCGACGTCGGCGAGCCGGCGCAGGACGGCGTGCGCGGCCGGGGTGCGCGCCGCGCCCGTGCCGAAGAACTCCTCGGCCTCGGTGACCGACATGGCGAGCACCTCGCTGATGTCCCGCCCGCCGAGGTGGTACTCCAGCACCGCCGGCTGGAACCGCTTGCCCGCGCAGTCCTCGCAGGTGGTGGCGACGCCGGCCATCACCGCCAGGTCGGTGTAGATCACGCCCGCGCCGTTGCAGGTGGGGCAGGCGCCCTCGGAGTTGGCGCTGAACAGGGCCGGCTTCACCCCGTTGGCCTTGGCGAACGCCTTGCGGATCGGGTCGAGCAGGCCGGTGTACGTGGCCGGGTTGCTGCGCCGCGAGCCCCGGATCGCGCCCTGGTCGATCGACACCACCCCGGCGCCGGCCGGGATCGAGCCGTGCACCAGGGAGCTCTTGCCGGAGCCGGCGACGCCGGTGACCACGACCAGCACCCCCAGCGGAATGTCCACGTCGACGTCACGCAGGTTGTGCGCGTTCGCGCCGCGGATCTCCAGCGCGCCGGTGGGCGTACGGACGGTCGGTTTGAGGGTGGCCCGGTCGTCGAGGTGCCGGCCGGTCAGGGTGCCGCTGGCCCGTAGCCCCTCGACGGTGCCCTCGAAGCAGACCGCGCCGCCGGCCGTGCCCGCGCCGGGGCCGAGGTCGACCACGTGGTCGGCGATCGCGATGGTCTCCGGCTTGTGCTCCACGACCAGCACCGTGTTGCCCTTGTCCCGCAGCCGCAGCAGCAGGTCGTTCATCCGCTGGATGTCGTGCGGGTGCAGGCCGATCGTCGGCTCGTCGAAGACGTAGGTGACGTCGGTCAGCGACGACCCGAGGTGCCGGATCATCTTGGTGCGCTGGGCCTCCCCGCCGGAGAGGGTGCCCGAGGGCCGGTCCAGCGAGAGGTAACCGAGCCCGATCTCCACGAACGAGTCGAGGGTGTGCCGCAGCTTGCCGAGCAGCGGGGCCACCGACGGCTCGTCCAGGTCACGGATCCAGTCGGCCAGGTCGCTGATCTGCATGGCGCACAGGTCGGCGATGGTGCGGCCCCGGATCCGGGCCGAGCGGGCCGTCTCGTTGAGCCGGGTGCCGGCGCAGTCCGGGCAGGTGGTGAAGGTGACCGCCCGTTCCACGAAGGCGCGGACGTGCGGTTGCAGGCTGTCCACGTCCTTGGCCAGGAACGACTTCTGGATCTTCGGGATCAGGCCCTCGTACGTCACGTTGACGTTGTCGACCTTGATCCGGGTCGCCTCCCGGTACAGCAGGTCGCGCAGTTCCTTCTCGGTGTACTCGCGGATCGGCTTGTCCGGGTCGAGGAAGCCGGAGCCGGCGAAGATGCGGCCGTACCAGCCGTCGACGCTGTAGCCGGGGATGGTGAGCGCGCCCTCGTTGAGCGACTTGCTGTCGTCGTACAACTGGGTCCGGTCGAAGTCGGTGACCGCGCCCGTCCCCTCACACCGTGGGCACATGCCGCCGGCCCGGGTGAACGTCCGCCGTTCGGCCGTGACGTCGGCGCCGCGCTCGACGGTGATGGTGCCGCTGGAGCGGACCGAGGGGACGTTGAAGGAGAACGCGTTCGACGGGCCCACGTACGGCTCGCCGAGCCGGCTGAACAGGATGCGCAGCATCGCGTTGGCGTCGGTGGCGGTGCCGACCGTGGAGCGGACGTTGCCACCCATCCGCTCCTGGTCGACGATGATCGCGGTGGTGATGCCGTCCAGCACGTCCACGTCCGGCCGGGCGAGGGTCGGCATGAACCCCTGCACGAACGCGCTGTACGTCTCGTTGATCATCCGTTGGGACTCGGCGGCGATGGTGCCGAACACCAACGAGCTCTTGCCGGAGCCGGAGACCCCGGTGAACACGGTCAGCCGGCGCTTCGGCAGCTCGACGTCGACGTCCTTGAGGTTGTTCTCCCGCGCGCCCTGCACCCGGATCAGGTCGTGGCTGTCCGCCACGTGCCGGTCCGCCCCGCTGGTCGTGCTCATCGTGTCTCCGTCCTTCGGTGGGCGGGTCCGCCGTCAGGTCGGTCCCCGCGGTTGCCGGCCGGCTCAGCGCAGCTCGTTGATCCGGACCAGGTTGCCGGCCGGGTCGCGGAACGCGCAGTCGCGCACCCCGTACGGCTGCTCGGTCGGCTCCTGGACCACGTCGGCGCCGCTGGCCTGCACCCGGTCGAAGAGGCCGTCGAGGTCGTCGGTGGCCAGGGTGATCGCCGTGTAACTCCCCTTGGCGATCAGTTCCAGGATGGTACGCCGTTCGTCGTCGGTGATGCCCGGATCGGTGGCCGGCGGGTGCAGCACGATGGCCGTGCCCGGCTGGCCGGTCGGCCCGACGGTCAGCCAGCGCATCCCCTCGTAGCCGACGTCGTTGCGGACCTCGAAGCCGAGCGCGTCCCGGTAGAACCCCAGGGCGGCGCCCGCGTCGGTGTGCGGGAGGAAAGCGTAGTGAATGATGACGTTCATGCTGCTCAGGCTAGGTGCGGCGGAGTACGGCCGGCTTCTCGATTCCTGATCGGTCGGGTCACCTGCTTGGTCAGGCACGGGGGCGGCTCGGCGGTCAGGTGCGCCGTCCGGGCCCGGTAGGCGCTCGGCGGCACCCCGACCAGCTCGGTGAACCGGGTGCTGAAGGTGCCCAGGGAGGAACACCCCACCGCGAAACAGACCTCGGTGACGCTGAGGTCGCCCCGGCGCAGCAGCGCCATCGCGCGTTCGATCCGCCGGGTCATCAGGTACGCGTACGGCGACTCGCCGTAGACGGCGCGGAACCGGCGGCTGAGGTGCCCGGCGGACATGTGCTCGCCCCGGGCCAGCGCCTCGACGTTCAGCGGCTGCGCGTACTCGCGGTCGATGCGGTCCCGGACGCGGCGCAGCCGGGCCAGCTCACGCAGCCGCTCGGCCAGGTCGGGTCTGCCGGTCACCCGCCCGATCGTGCCACCCGGAGCGGGGATCGCCCAGCACGGCGTGAATCAAGTGCCCTGTTCCTGCGCCGATCCAACTTCGCGATCCGGCCTTGCCCGTTCCTGTGCATGGTTACCCTTTGCGGATCGCGATGCCCCATCAGGTGCGATGGTCAGGAATGTGATCGACCATGACGGCCCGACACCGCTGTACGTGCAGGTGGCTGACGCTGTCGAGGCGCGCATCGGGGCCGGTGAGCTGCTCCCGAACCGTCCGATCCCCTCGGAGAACCAGCTCGTCCAGGAGTACGGCGTCGCCCGGGGCACCGCCCGCAAGACGATCCAACTGCTCCGGGAACGCGGTCTGGTGGTGACCGTCGTGGGTCGCGGCACGTACGTCGTCGCCAAACCACAGCCGACGGAGAAGTAGCGACGGCCGGGGCCGAATCGACCCGGCCCGTCGGACGTCGCGTTAGGCTGCGCCGGTGCCCGCCCTCGTACGGCTCGCCGCCGAGCACGCCGACGCGCTGCTGGCGTTCGAGCAGGAGAACCGTGCCTGGTTCGCGCGCTCGGTGCCGGACCGGGGTGACGACTACTTCGCCGACTTCGCCGCCCGGCACGCCGCGCTCCTCGCCGAGCAGACCACCGGTCGGTGCCACTTCCACCTCCTGGTCGACGACGCGGAGGTGCTGGGCCGGTTCAACCTGGTCGACGTCGCGGGCGGCGAGGCCGAGCTGGGTTACCGGGTGGCGCGGCGGGCCGCCGGGCGCGGGGTCGCCACCGACGGCGTACGGCGGATGGCCGCGCTCGCCCGTGAGACGTACGGGCTGCGCCGGCTGACCGCCGCCACCACCCTGGACAACGCCGCGTCGCTGGCGGTGCTGCGGCGCGTCGGATTCACCCCCGCCGGCGAGGTGTCACTTGACGGACGTCCCGGGCTGCGGCACGTGCTCACCCTGGCCACCGGAGACGAGCGCGCCGTCCGGGCCGAAAATCTGGCCTGACCGCCGGGCATCCCCGATCGCGGAGTTGGGCGGCGGGGTCGGGAGCGCCCGCCTCCGGACGCCGAAGACGATCAGGTACCCGAGGATCCAGAACTCGCCCACCGTGGCGGGGACCACCAGCAGGTCACCGACGATCCCGGCGCGGGGCGCGGGCCGGCAAGGAAGGGCTGCTCGACGGCCTCGTCGACGCCGTCGTCGCCGAGATCGTGGCGGCAGCCGGCCACGCCGGGGCGGACACGGCCGGCGACGACTGGCCCACCCGGTTGCGGCGGCGTTTCCTCGCCGCGCGTACGGTCATGCTGCGGCATCCATGGGCGCCCGCGCTGGTCAGCTCCCGGCCGGGCGTTCCCTCCTCGGTGTACGGCTACTACGAGGGCATCCTCGCCACCCTGGTCGAGGGCGGCTTCTCGTACCGGATCGCCCACCGGGCGCTGCACGCGTTCGGCAGCCTGGCGCTCGGCTTCGCCCAGGAGATCTTCCAGCCGGCAGCCGGCGACGAGGTCGACGCCGACGCGGCGGAGGCCCAACTGGCCGCGCTGGCCGAGCAGCTTCCCCACCTGGCGGCGATGGTGGCCGCCGAGACCCACGACGCCGCCGATCCCACGCTCGGCTGGTGCGACAGCCAGACCGAGTTCGAGTTCACCCTCGACCTGCTCTTCGACGGCCTGGAACGCGCCCGCAGCGGCGTCACTCCCCGGTGAACGCGGTGGCGTGCTCGGGTGGCGTGGTCGGGTAACTTCCCCATGGGAAGTAGGCACCTGGAAGTGCGTAGACCACCAAAGCAGGAAGGAGCGCAGGCGATGCCCACCCGCACCGCGGCCCAGCAGCGCGCCCAGGCGCGGGCCGAGTACGACGCGTTCCTGGCCAGCTGCCCCAGCCGCCAGCTACTCGACCGGATCTCCGACAAGTGGGTCGCGCTGGTCCTTGCCGCGCTGGGCAGCGACGGCCCGGGCCGCCCCGGGCACGACCGTGCCGACGCCCCACCGGCGATGCGGTACTCCGAGCTGGCCCGCAGGCTGACCGGGATCAGCCAGAAGATGCTCACCCAGACGCTGCGCTCCCTCGAACGCGACGGTCTGGTCATCCGCACCGTGACGCCGACCGTGCCGGTGACGGTCACCTACGAGCTGACCGACCTCGGTCTCTCGCTCCACCGGGTGGTGCGCGGCGTCAAGGAGTGGGCCGAGGCGCACCTGGACGAGGTGCGCGCCAGTCGCGAGCGGTACGACACGGCCCGCCCGCCCGGCTGACGCCCCGACCTGACGGGCGGCCTCACGGCGTACCCGGGCGGGAAGATCAGGTCGGACGGGGAGCGCCGTGACCCGGCGTCCGGGCCACGGCGGTCCCTCACGTCGGGTACGTCAGGACGCGACGTAACCGTCGAACACGTGGACCCCGTCGGAGGCCTCGGTGGAGCTTCGGCGGTTCGTGTTGAAGTACAGCCTGCCGTCGCTGAGCCCGACGCCTTCGATCTCGAACTGGACCGGGTACGCCGAGGACGTGATGCGGAAGGAGAGATCGGTGGCCGCGGGCGCGGTCCCGGTCGTCGCCGGTGACACGTTCCGGTAGACGAGCACGATGCTGCGGTTGTCCTTGGTCAGCGGGTAGTAGAGGACCTGCCGGTTCTCGTCGTAGAAGAACCCCTGGTTGGTGAAGTCGGTCAGGTCCGGCACCACGGCGCCGTTGACCAGAGCGCCCTCGACCTGGAGGTCGAACGCCTTGGTCAGCGTGATCGTGCCGGAGTTGGCGCGCAGCGGCAGGCTGCCGTTGTAGATCGTCCGGCCCTTCTTGAACATGAACGTGATCGTGGAGCTGGTGACCGAGACCCGGTTGATGCCGGACACCGTCAACGGGGCCCCGTTGAGCTGCACCTGGTACGAGCCGACGTAGTAGTAGGTGGTGCCCTCGTAGCGGAGCTTCACGAGCTGCGCGCCGGTCTCGTTCATCGTGACGATGAACATGTGATGCTGTTCGTCGATGTCGACGATGGTGATGTCGTTGCCGTGCCCGAGCCAGGTGTTGGTCGTCGTGTTGTTGGTGCCGTTCGTCATCTGCACCCGCGCGCCGGTGCTCTTGTGGACGCGGTAGATGGCGGAAAGGTCGTTGGCCGTGCGGGCCTTCACCGAGTAGAGGTAGGTGGCGCCGGCGGCGAAGCCCTGCACCCCGGTGGCCCCGCTGGTGTCGGGCAGGGTGGCCAGGGTGGTGTAGGTGTTGTAGTAGGCCGCCTGGGCTGGTTGTCCGGAAAGGACCAGAAGGCCGAGGATGACCGCGCTGAAAACGGACAGACGTCTACCAATTCGCATGTTGCTCCCCCGTACGTCGACGACCCGAGGCCGGACGCTCCGGAGTCCATCGAAGTTAGGCTATTCCGCACGCGCAGGACGGTCAACAACGCCCGCCATGTGCTCCGTATCGCAGGCGAGGAGGCCGTGCCGCCGAACCGGGTCACCCGCGCCCGCGGCGAGCGCGCCGCCGTCCGACCGCACACGGCCGCCCGTCACCACTCGCTTTGCCCAGCTACGGCACGGCCGTCCAACTGGCGAGCATGGGCAGGACCCGCGCCGTGGGCGAGTCGGGTTCGACGGTGTAGACGACCAGGCGTTGCTCGGGATCGTGCGGCCCGACGACCGACTCGATGCCGAAGCTGAGCGGCCCGGCCGTCGGGTGGGCCAACTGCTTGGTCAGCGAGGTGCGGAAGGTGACCCGCTGGTCGTCCCACCACCGCGCGACGTCGGGATCGCCGCGGCGCAACTCCTGCACCATGTCGACGAGTCGGCGATCGTCGGGGTGGCGTCCCGCCTCGTAGCGCAGCGCCCCGACCGCCGCGGCGGCGAAGTCGGCCCAGTTCACGATCCGCGCCCGCGCGTCGGGCTCCAGGAACAGCCACCGCGCGAACGACGACCCCGGCTCCAGGGCAGACCCCAGGACCGCGCTCAACAGCCCGTTGCGCGCCAGCACCTGCGCACGGCGCCCCAACAGCAACACCGGAACGTGGTCGAGCGCTGCCATCAGGCGCAGCATGCCCGGGTCGGGCCGTTGAGCGACCTCCGGACCCGCCCACCGCCGGCGCGCGGCCGGGGCGGCCAGATCCCGCAGGTGGGCGCGTTCGATCTCGTCCAACCGCAGCGCCCGCGACAACGCCCGCACCACCTCGTCGGTGACGGTGTGCTGGCGTCCCTGTTCCAGGCGGCTGTAGTGGTCCGTACTCAACCCGGCGAGCACGGCGAGTTCCTCCTTGCGTAGACCCGGTACCCGCCGCGGGCCGGGGAACGCCTCGATGCCGGCCTGGGCAGGGGTCAGGCGGTCGCGCCGGGAGCGCAGGAACGCCCCCAGGGCAACACGGTCGACAGGCACCCATCGAGTGTAGGAGCAGACCGCGACGCGAACCTGGTCATGAGGTGACCAGGCAGGGCGCGTCCTGGCGCCCGGCGCGCGCCCGCGGTGAGGTGGTGGGCATGACCTTCACCGAGCAGACCCGCACCGTCCTGATCACCGGCTCCACCAGCGGCATCGGCGCCGCCACCGCCCGGGCCCTGGCCGGGCAGGGATGGCGCGTCGTCGTCACCGGCCGCGATCAGGTCCGCGGCGCCGCCGTCGTCGCCGACATCGACGGCAGCGGCGGACACGCCGTCTTCGTCCCGTCCGACCTGACCCAGCCACCCGAGGCGCTGCGGAACTTCGCCCGTGCCGCCATCGAGGCCGCCGACGGGCGACTGGACGCCGTGGTCCACAACGCCGCCCTGTGCCCGGCCGTCGACACGGTGAGCCTCACCGACACCGACCTGGAGGCCACGCTCGCGGTCAACGTCCGTGCTCCCCACGTCCTGACCGCTGCGCTGGCCCCGCCGATGGCCGAACGTGGCCACGGAGCGATCGTCGTCATCGGTTCCTGGATGGCACATGTCGGGCATCCCTTCGTCGGGCTGTACTCCGCGACCAAGGCCGCCGAGATCCAACTCGCCCGTAGCTGGGCCGCGGAGTTCGGTCCCCGCGGTGTGCGGGTCAACACCGTCTCCCCCGGGGCGACACGCACCCCGATCAACGCCTCCGACAGCGACGTCATCGCTCGGATGACCGCCGGCACCCCTGCCGGACGCCCCGGAACCCCCGAGGAAACCGCCGACGCGGTGGCCTGGCTGCTCTCGGGGCACGCCAGCTACCTCCACGGCGCGGAGATCGCCGTCGACGGAGGCATCACGGCGACCCGGTCCGCCTGAAGGTCGGCCACGCCGGCCCACCGACGACAAGGCTGATCACCACGCGGAGACAGCAGTCAACCCAGCTGCCACGACCATCCCGAGTCGTGGTAGCACCACCTGGTCGGTGCCCCTGAAGGAGGGAGATCGCGAGGTCATGCGTACCGGTGTGGGACCGCGATGAGCGGTGATCCGGCTGAGCGCTTCGTACGGGCGATCGCCGAGCGCGACCGCTTGCCCCTCCAGGCCCTCCTGAGCCCCGATGTCAACTTCCGCGGCCTCACCCCCGGCCGGTACTGGGAGGCGGGGTCGCCCGCAGAGGTGGCGGAGATCCTCTTCGACCACTGGTTCGAGGAGACGGACCACATCGAGGCGATCACGCGGCTCGAACGCGGCGAGGACCTCGCAGACGTGAAACGCGTCGGCTATCGGTTCGACGTCACCAATGACAGCGGGCCGCAGGTCGTCGAGCAGCAGGCGTACTACCGGGTCAGCGCCGGGCGGCTCTCCTACCTGCGGATCCTCTGCTCCGGTTTCCGGCCACGTCCCTCGTCGTAACCTTCGGCGTCGGACCTCAGTGCACGCACGGCCCGACGCCATCCGGGCCGTGCGGCCGGTGACGCGAGCATGTGCCTGCGTGCGGTCAGCAGATGCCGTACGGCGGTGAGAAGCCGACGACTCCTCCGGACACCACAGGCGAGTCGAACCCGGGTGGCACGATGGTCTGGTCGTGGGCGAGGGCAGGCCCTGCGGGCGCGACAAGCAGGGCCGTGACGAGGGCGGCGATCTTCTTGATCGTGTTGTCCCTCTCCGAGGTCGGGTGGCTGGCTTCCGGGTCAGCTCTGTTGGAAGGTGACGGGGCGACCCTGCTGCTTCCAGCCCTTGAGGCCGCCGTCGAGGTGAGCAACATCGGTGTACCCGAGAAGCTGCAGGCTCTGCGCCGCGAGCGCGGACCGGCCACCGGATGCGCAGTAGAGGATGGTCCTGGAGTTCGGATCGAACTCGGCACGGTGGTATGCGCTGGAGGGGTCGGCCCAGAACTCCAACATGCCGCGTGGGGCCAGGACAGCACCCGGGATGGCGCCGTCCCGCACCACCTCCTCGGGCTCTCGGATGTCGACGAGCCGTACGGCACCGGACTCCAGGTGCTGCGCCACCTCGTCGACCGAGAGGTTCCGCACCTCGCTCTTCGCTTGAGCCACCAACTGCTGAACAGTGCGGGTCATGCCGTCCTCCTTGGCGATGGCCGCGCCCTGAGGTGGCGCCGGCCGTGCTCGTTGGTCTCGACCCATTCGAGCGCGCCTCGTCGCCTGCCACATCCGTGCTCAGTACGGAAACCAGTACGGAAACTCGAACCCGGGTCGGAGGTGGACCCCGGGAAGCCGGTCCCTGATCCTTGGTGGGTGCCCGATGCGGAACAGGTCCCTAGCAGGCTTCGAGCGGCCGGTGTGACGAGGCGGGAGGCCGACGTCCTCCGGCTGGTCGGCGGACGGCTGCAGAACCGGGAGATCGCGGAAGCGCTGCACGTGTCGGAGCGCACCGTGGAGAGCCACGTCTCGTCACTGTTACGCAAGCTCGGGGTGACGCGCCGGCGAATGCTCGTCGATGCCGCCGACGAGTTGGCTGTGCGCCGTCGCGGTGTCCTTCGCCAGCCGTTGTCGTCGTTCGTCGGTCGAGCGCGGGAGACGGTTCAGGTCACCTCGCTTGTCCAACGGCATCGGCTCGTCACGCTCACCGGGCCGCCGGGGGTGGGCAAGACCAGGTTGGCCCTTCACGTCGCGGGCACGCTGCCACACCCGGCAACGTGGGTGCTGGTCGACCTGGCGAGCGCTGCCCCGGACGATCCGGTGACGCGGGTCTTCGCCGACAGCCTTGGGATCGCCGCGGACGAACGCCGGCTGCTGTCGCAACTGCGCGACGTGCTCGCACACGGTGATCACTGGTTGCTCGTCGACAACTGCGAGCACGTGGCGGAGTCGACGTCGCGACTGCTGGACGAGTTGCTCGGGACGTGTACCAGCCTGCATGTGCTCGCCACCGGACACGCTCCCCTCGGCGTGGCCGGAGAGGCTCTCTACGATGTCGCGCCCCTGCAACCCTCGGAGGCCGAGCGGCTCTTCACGGACCGGGCCGCCAGGGCACTCCCCGGCTTCACCCTCGACGACAGGAACTCCGACGACGTCGCGGCGATCTGCCGAAAGCTGGACGGCCTACCGCTGGCCATCGAACTCGCCGCCGCTCGGCTTCGCGCCTTCTCACCCAGTGAGCTGTCCGTGCGCCTGCAGGACCGCTTCGCGCTCCTGGCCGGCACCGGCCGAGGCGCGACTGGCCGGCACCGCACCCTGGAGGCCGCTATCCGCTGGAGCTACGAGTTGCTCGACGAGGAGGAGCGGGTGCTCTTCGAACGGTGCTCGGTGTTTCCCGGCAGCTTCGACTTCGACACCGCTGACGCGGTCGTGTCCGACCCGCCGACCGTCACCCACGACGACGTGGTCCGCGTCTTCCCGCGTCTTCTGGACCGCTCCCTGCTGTCGAGCCGGCGGGACGGGCGAGCCAGCGAGTACCGCCTGCTGGACAGCATCCGCCACTTCGCCCACTCCCGCCTGGAGGAGCGTGGCGGTCTGGCCGCTCTGCGAGAGCGTCATGCCGTCCACCACCTGCGGGGTGGCCCCGCACGGCTGGCGGATCTTCAGGGCAGGGACCAGGCCGGAGCCCTGCACTGGTTCGAGCAGCGGTGGCCCGATGTCCGGGTGGCGGTGCGCTGGGCGCTCGACACGGGGAACCTGGACGCGGCCTGGACGTTCGTCTCCGGGGTCGGCACCGGCTGGGAGATCCTCGGCGCCCGCGGTGAGCTCTTCGACTGGCTGGACCGCCTGCTCGAGCATCCGCTGCCCCCCTCCCGCCTCGGCGTGCAGGCTGCCGTGACCGCATCGTTGCTCCGGTGCTACCAGGACACCGGAGCAGCGCTCGAAACAGCCCGACAAGGCGTGGAACTGGCAGCGGGGCTCGCACTGGGTGAGCACACGCGGTCCCTGGCCACCATGGCGGTGGGCTGGGCCCTGATGTACGACGGACAAGCCGGGCCGGCTCGCGAGCAGTTCCACCGGGCGGTGGACGAGTTCCGTGGCCACGGAGACGACTGGCATCTCGCCTTCAGTCTCGAGGGCCTGGCCCTCGCGGGACGCGATCTCGACGACACCCTCGAACATCTCCGGCAGGCGGCTGACACGTTCGGGCGGATCGGCGACCTGGTGAAGCGCAGCAACTGCCTCATCCAGATGGCCTCCCGATGCATCGACGTGGGCTCCCGACCCGATGACGTCGAGACATGGCTGACGGAAGCCCGCGACCTCGCCGAGTCGACCCAGAGCAATCACGAGAGGCTGCACGCGGAGGTCTGCCTGGCACGGCTCGAACAGCTTCGCGGGCGTCCCGCAGCAGCCGGCGCGGCGTTCGAGACGCTGCTGCCCGAGTTCCGTAGGATCGGCGATCTTCGCTGCCTGAGTCGATGCCTCAACGGAGTGGGCGTGGCGGCGCTCCACGCGGGCGCGTACGACGTCGCCGCCGAGAACCTTGCCGACAGCGTACGGATCGCGCGGAGCACCGGAGACAGACGTGAGATCGCACAGGGCCTGCGACTGCTTGCCGAGTGTGCACTAGCAGGCGGCGACCCTCACCGTGCCGCCCTTCTGCTCGGCTGCGCGGAGGGGGTGGCCGGGCAACTCGACCCCGGCCGTCGTCCCGTGCTGGACGCCGAACACCTGTCATCGCTCCTGCGGAACAGACTCGGCGAGTCGTTCGAGCCGGCGATGTCCGAGGGACGCGCCTCCACCCCAGCAAACCTCCTACCCGGATGGGGCACCTAGCTCGCCGTGCCTGTGGAAAATCCGGCGACGCCGATCCGCCGTTCCGGAATGCTGCGCCTCATGACCATCACCCGCTCCAACCCCGAAGGCCTTCACTCCACGCCGGGGTACCACCACGTCACGGTCGTTCCGGCCGGGCGCACCGCCTACCTTGCCGGACAGTGCCCTCTGGATGCAGACGGAGCCCTGGTAGGGCGCGACGATGTCGACGCCCAAGTCGACCAGATCGCCAAGAACGCACTGGCCGCTCTCCGATCAGTCGGTGCCGGCCCGGAGCATGTCGTCCGCACCGTGGTCTACGTTGTCAGCGACGATCAAACTGTGCTCGCCCGAGTCTGGCGACGTCTACTGGCCTCGCCACTTGCGGCCGCGTTCACGACCGCCAGCACTCTGCTCGGGGTGGCGCAGCTCGGCTTCACCGGGCAACGGGTCGAGTTGGACGTGACCGCAGCCCTTCCCGAGGTCCCGTAACGCACACCGATGCGGCTCCTCCCCACTCTGGCGGGTACGGAACGGGACGTGCGGACGTAGCGGATCTCCTCGTCGGGCAGTCGTACACCACCCCAGTGACCCGCTTCCGCTGGAAACCCTCAATCCGCGCGTCCCGAGGTTCCGTGGCCGGACGACCGACGCCCCTGATTCCGGTCCGCTACCGGTCACCGTAGTGGTAACGGCAGGCGATGAACTCGACGTCGTCCTTGCTGATCCGATACACCAGCCAGCTCGCAGCGCTGCTATCCCAGCTGAGGAGTCACGTCGTCGTGCCCCCAGCGGCGGCCCGCCCGGGCCTGACCCGCTCCTGGAAGGTGTCCTACCGACGGTAGGCGTCGCGCCGGTGGCGGATCGAATGGATCTCCACGACTCGTTTCGCCTCGTTGATCCGGCAGACGATCCGGTACGTGCCGCGCCGGGCAGAGCGGAAACCGTCGAAGGGTTCGTCGAGAGGCTTGCCCCGGTAGGGGTTGACCGCGATCGCCCGCTGGATGGTCCCTCGCCGCGACCGCCACCTCCAGCGGCAGGTCCGCCGCGAAATCCTCCCGCGACTGGCGCAGGTCCGCGAGGGTCTCGTCGTCGGACAGCAGGTCCAACGTCTTCCGCATCGACTCGTACCCGGCCACCGAGATCAGCATCGTTGAGCGTCCGGACCAGCAACCGACGCCCCGGAGGGCCCATGGCTGTCCGATCTCGCTCCGCCGCCCCTTGCCGCCCAGGTTCCCCGAACCTGGCGCCGCCGTGGCCGAGCGCCGGCACCCGCCGGCCCGGCCAGGCCGGCGGCCTACGGATCCGTGACGACAACGGATCAGGCAGGCTTAGCTGTTAGCTAACCGAGGAGGACGCGTCATGTCAGCTGAGGCCGTGCACTACAACATGCACGATGCCAAGACCCACCTGTCGCGCATCATCGAACGGGCGGAACACGGCGAGGAGATCATCATCGATCGGGCCGGCACTCCGGTGGCGAAGGTCGTGCCGCTGGTGCGGCGAGCCAACCGCACCGCAGTCGGCTCCCTCGCCGGCCAGTTGGATCTCTCCGGCGACTGGGACTCACCCCAGACCTAACGCCGAGATCGCCGGCGACTTCGGCATCGGCGCATGACCCTGCTGCTGGACACACATGTCGCGCTGTGGGCCATCACAGGCGACCCGACCCTCGGCGACGAGTTCCTCGATCGGCGGCTCCCGATCCCTCCGCTTGGGTATCCGTTTCGGGTGGGGCGGAGGCACCATAATCCGAACCAACCGGCGACCATCGCCGGTGATCCGCCGCTGTCGTTGGAAGCAGCCTCGGTTCGCCGGCTGAACCCGACCACGCACGCTAGCTGCGGGCACGTCGCCTGCTACCCCCGCTGGACGGCGGGTGGCATCTCGAGCGAGGTGCCACCCGCCGCCGCGAGCCGAGCGATGGGCGCAGGAGCGCAGGTCAGCTGTGGCACCCCCGAGGCGGGATAGCGCAGGACGCGACAACGTCGCTGGAGGGCTCCGACGCCAACGCCAGTTGGGCGCCGGCGAAGGCGAACGCGAGGGCGGCAGCCGCCACGAACAGCCGAACAAGTTTGGACATAAGCACCCCTTCGATAGGCCGGATCAAATCCGATCGATTGTATCGCCGTCGATTGACAAGTGGTAACGACGGATTTCTCGACAGGCGTAAATCGAGCATGCCGGACCAATATCACCCGAGAGGAACCCGCCCCAGGCCCGTCTCGGGTAGGAGCCGGTCCTGGTCCAGGAGACCCGGACTCCACGGCACCGCAACCACGTGAACCGCTCCCGCTTGGCACCACTGGCGGCACCACGCGCTCTATGCCGATCCGCCGGTCCCGTGAGAACCTGAATCCCGCACGTGTTCGCACGATCACCTACAGCTACTCGCGCGGGAGGCGGGCATGGCCCAGATGTCGCTCTTCGGTCCAAGCGACACCGAACCTGACCCGAAGCCGGCCAACGACCGCATCGTTCGGCTACAGCTCCTGATCACTGTGAAGGCTGCACCGAACCCCTCGGAAAAGTACGGAGAGACCGTCTGCGTAGCGGGGCTGCGGACGGACGTGTTGAAACCGACGTGGGTCCGCCTCTACCCGATCAACTTCCGGCATCTCGACAGCAACGAGGCATTCAAGAAATACGACATCGTCTCAGTCGACGCCAAGCCGGCGCGACAGGATCAACGTCGCGAGAGCTGGAAGCCGATCATGGACAGGATCCAGAAGGAGCGCCATCTCGACGGTTGGAGGTCGCGCCAGCCGTTGCTTGAGCCGGCTGTCGAGGATTCAATGTGTCGCCTCAACCGCGAGGCTCAGGATCACGCGGACGCGCAGTCTCTAGCCCTCGTTCGCCCCAGGGAGGTTCGCGCGCTCAAGGTCACGCCGCACCACGGCTGGGACGGCCGGCCATGGAGGCGTAGCCTCAATGAAGGGCAGCTCCGGCGGGAGCTGCGGGTGGGTCAGGATTTCTCCCGCTCTGAACTGCGCTTCGACCTGCCCACGGCAAAGGGTGCTCATCCACAGAACATGGCACCACAACAACGCCAAGATCACCACCACACCACAACACACATGAGCTGGGCGGACACCCTCGCGACAGGTATACGCTTACCGACGGGACGACGGAGGCTTCGCCGGTGGCCTAGAGAATCGCCGGCTCATGGCCGCGATGGTCCTGCTGCACCCAATCGCACCGAGCATCCGGCGATGGTCGTCACGAAGCGCACCCATGGTATCGAACCCCCCAAGAGCCGACCCTGATCTCCCTGGTTCCGGTCAGGGTCGGCTCTTGGGAGGTAGGCCTCGGTGGTCACGAGGTGGGTTTCGACGGAAAATTAGGGACCGACAGGAATATGTCGTACTGCGCGGCAAGCGGGCAGTCGCCCACCACCTCGTAAGCCGAAATTTCACTCCCTATCGTCTATGCTTCCATTACGGGCCGTCCGTCAACGATCACTCATGCCTGTCGGTCCGCACGAATTCGAACTAGGATGGACTTACCGTGCATTCGAATTCTGACCATGCCCGGCTGCCGGCATTCGTTGCTCCGCTGTTGGCACAGGTCACCTCCGAGTCTTGGCGAAGCTGAGGAAGGCGTCCCATCCGGCAGGAGTGAAGACCAGCGCCGGCCCGCGCTGGTCTTTGCTGTCTCGGACGGCCACAAGTCCTGCGATGTTGGCTGCAACCTCGACACAGTTGCCCTGGGAGCTGCTGCGGGTGCTCTTCCGCCAAGCCGCGCCGGTCAGATCAATCATGATTCCTCTCCTTGATCACTTGCATGAGTTTGCGGGACTCCTCAACGCTCAATGCCTGCCGCGTGAGGGTGTTCCACACCTCGGCGTACGCCCTTACCTCTTCCAGGCGGTCGATGTAGAGAGCTCCCGAGAGCCCTTCGTTGTATACGGTCGTCGGCTCTGCGGAACGGGCACCGTTCGTCGGGAAGTCCAGGATGACGAAGCTGCCAGCAATGGCTACCTGACTCAATGTCTTGCTCAGTGGCAGGAGCCTGACGGAGACGTTGGGTGCGGTGCTCGCCTCCATGAGTCGATCGATCTGTCCGGCCATGCCGGGCACGCTCGCGTGTAGGAGCGCCTCCTCGATGATCACTTCCAGCGCGGGAGCCGCCGGCCGCTTCCGGACCAGCAGGCGTTGACGCTCCGTCCGTAGGCCAACGAGTTTGGCGACCTCTTCGTCGCTGACGCCTGGTCGAGTCCGTGCCACCTCAGCGGCGTAGTCCGGTGTCTGCAACAGACCGGGCACCAGGGCGTGTTCGTAGGTTCGTATCCGGCTGGCTGCGGACTCAAGCCCTACGTACAGCTCGAACCATCGGGGGATGACCTCCCCGTAGGCGTGGTACCAGCCCTTGCTCTTGGACTCCTTGGCCAGGCTGATCAGGACTTCGGTCATCTCGGGCGACGCCCCGTACAGGCGGCACATCTGGTCGACATCGAGCGCGCGTACGGGGGCCTGCCCTGACTCGATCCGGTACATCTTGGCGCGTGACCACTCAAGGTCAGACGCCGCAGCTTCCAGGCCGATACCGGCTTGCTCCCGGGCCTGCCTCAGCAGCCGGCCAAGCTCCCGCCGCGGCACCGTCGATCCCGCTTCAGTCATCGGCACCATCCTCCCAGTCTCATCCTGATGCGTCGTTCGACGTGCCGCGAGACGGCTGTTGCATCATCGACCGCTAGTCGCGTCTCAGTCTGATCGTCTCACCAAGAGTGTTGCAGTCTGAATTGATCCTGCCGGATCGTAGCTGGCAGCAAGGCTGATGCACGGACACCGAAGGTGATTTGGATGCCCCGATGGAAGTGGTTCCAGCGCAAGGACGAACCCGTCGATGTCGTAGAGCGCGCGGCGTTCGCCCACCGTGGCGAACAGCTACGGCCGTACCCGTCCGACGTCATTGTGGGCGGTCCCCACGACGTTGCTGGCTCACGTCCGTCGGCGGGCTTGGTGACGCCGGAGGAGGTGGCGGACGCCCGCAGGCTGGCAGGGAATGGGCTGGCTGCGGCGCGACGAGCCGCCGGTGTGACTCAGATGTGCCTGGCCCGGATGGTGTCTTGGTCACGGAGCACGGTGGCCAATGTGGAGACAGCACGTCAGTCAGCGCCCATGGCGTTCTGGGCGGCCTGCGACGCGGTCTTGGGCGGTGAAGGAGCCTTGCTGGCCGAGTGGGAGCGGGTCGAGGTGTTGTCGCGTCGCCTGCGGGAGCAGAAGGCGATGGAACTGTTCCGGCAGCGGTTGGCGCGGCGGTCGCCGGGCTGCGCGTGTCCTGATCATCCAGGGATGCTCGCTGAACCTGACGCGTCGGTGTCCCTCGATCGCTCATCCGCTGCATTCGCCGACGCGGAGGGAAGCGGCCGTGGATGACGACGATGCGGCGCTGACCCGGCCGAGGCATCGCCGGCATCGGACACGCCGGTTCCCGGGCGGTCGGCCCTGTGCCTGTCCGGCGTGCCGAACCAAGCGGAAGCGGGAACGGCAGCCTCCCGACCCAGCGGTGCAGTCCACCGGCCACAGCCGGCCTCCTGACTTTGGCGCCTCGCCCCCCGGTGTGACGGAACGGGTGGTGGATGGGCCGACCCAGATCGATTAAACCCGCGCGGCCGAGTTCGTGACCCGAGGCCAACTCGGCCGCGCGCAAGGGATCGCACGAGTGGAAGGAGCTTGTCTCTCTGGCACGTCAGCTCGCGACACCAACCTGTCAACTCTCACCGAAGGAGACACGGCACCATGACCGACACGATCACCGGTAATCCGACCATCGAGGCGTACAACGGCCCGGTCGACCTGTCCCGCCCCCACTTCGTGGGCGTCGGGGGATCCGCGATGTCCGGCCTGGCCCGGCTGCTGGCGGAGTTGGGCCGCCAGGTCAGCGGGAGCGACGCGCAGGACTCTGCCACGTTGGCGGCGCTGCGGACGGCCGGCGTCCTGGTGCGCTCGGGGCACGACGCCTCGCACATCGAGGGCGCGAGTTGCGTCGTCTACACGACCGTCGCGCGGAACACGCCGGAGGTGCGGGCGGCCCGTGCCGCCGGCGTCCCGGTGGTGCACCGGGCGCAGGTGCTCGACGGGCTGGCCGCCGAGCGGCGGCTGGTGGCGGTGTCCGGCTCGCACGGCAAGTCCACCACGGCAGGAATGCTGGCCCACGTCCTGCGCACCCTCGGGCAGGACCCGACCTACCTGATCGGCGCCGACCTGACCAAGCCGGGCTCCGGCGCTCACCTCGGCCGGTCGAAGCTGCTGGTCGCGGAGGCGGACGAGTCGGACCGCTCGTTCCACTTCCTCACCCCCTCGATCGCGGTCGTCACCAACGTGACCGACGATCACCCGGAGAACTTCGCCAGCCACGCCGACGTGCTGCGCGCCTACGTCGGGTTCGGCTGCCGGATCGCGCCGGACGGGTTCCTGATCGTCAACGCCGACTGCGTGGGCGCGACGGTGGCCGCCGACGTCATCGCCGACGAGCGACCAGACCTGACGGTGCTGCGCTACGGCCGGGACCGCACGGCGGACGTGCGGCTGTTGGACGTGCACGCCGAGGGCTGGTCGGCGTCCGCCACGGTGCGGATGCCTGACGGCACCGAGGCGCGGTTGACGCTGCCGACCCCGGCGACGCACCACCTGGACAACGCCACGGCGGCCATGACGTGCGCGGTGGCCCTGGGCTTGGACCCCGCCGAGGCGGCCGGGGCGGCGTGCACCTTCGCCGGGGTGCGCCGCCGGTTCGAGCACCTCGACATCCGATCGGGGGTGACGTTGGTCGACTCCTACGCCGACCACCCCAACGAGATCACCGCTGACCTGCAAGCCGCGCGCACCCTGACCCGGGGGAGGGTGTTCGTGGTGTTCCAGCCCTCCGGACACGCCCGCGTCCTCGCCTTCGGCGAGCGCATCGGGCGGATCCTGGCGGACAACGCCGATCACGTCCTGCTCCTGGACGTGCACGGCACCGTGCCGGACGGACAGCCGGTCGCGGACACCACCGCCCTCATGGCGCAGCTGCGCGAGGGCGACTACTGCCTGCCCCTCGGACCCGACCACGCGGCCCGGGTGATCGCACGGATGGCCGGACGCGGCGACGTGGTGCTGACGATGGGCACCGGTGACGTGACCAGGTACGGCGCGGCGATCTTGGACAGCCTGGGCTGCCGGTCCGAGGTGGCCCTGTCGGCCTGATTCCTTTTCCCTGTCAGGCGGTGACAGCGCCGGGTTCCTCGATCAGCTTGTCCGCGAGCGCGAGGAGTCCGGCGCTGTTGGCCGCCTTCACCAACACCACATCCCCGGACCGTAGCCCGTCGCGCAGCAACTCCCACGCCTCGGCAACGTTCGCTGCCCGGTCCACCGCGATGCCGTTGCCGGCGGCTCCGTTCGCGTACTGCTCGGCGTCGGCTCCGCCGATCGCCACCAGCCATCCGGCCCCGATCTGGGCCACCTGCTGCCCGATCTCCCGGTGCACCTGTGGGGCGTGCTCACCCAGTTCGGCCATCTCGCCCAGCACCGCGACCGCCCGCCGGCCGTCCCCGGTCATCGTGTGCAGGGCACGCAGCGCGGCACGCATGGCGTCAGGGGCGGCGTTGTAGGCATCGTTGATGACCGTCACTCCGTCGGCGCGGGTGGTGACCTGCATCCGTCCCGGTGACACCGCCTCGGCCCGGGACACCGCGTCGGCCACGGCTCCGATGGAATGGCCGAGGCCATGGGCGACGGCGGCGGCGGCAAGGGCGTTGGACGCCTGGTGCAGCCCGTAGAGACGCAACCGCACCTCGGCGGCCTGGCCGTCATGCACGAGACGGAAGCCGGCGCGGCCCAGCTCGTCCATAGCCAACTCCTCGGCGCGCACATCCGCCGGGCGGTCGATGCCGTAGGTCAGCACGCGGGCGCTGGTGCGGCTGGCCATGGCCGCCACCAACGCGTCGTCGGCGTTGAGCACTGCCAACCCGCCGTCGTGGGCGTCGGGCAGGGCTTCCACGATCTCGCCCTTGGCCTGGGCGATGTTCTCCACCGACCCGAACTCGCCGAGGTGCGCGTGGCCGACCCGGGTGACGACACTGACGGTGGGCGGGGCGATCCGGGTCAGGTAGGCCACGTGGCCGATGCCCCGCGCTCCCATCTCCAACACGAGATAGCGGGTGTCGGTGGTGGCGCGGGTGACCGTGTACGGCAGCCCGAGCTCGTTGTTGTTCGACGCCCGGTTGGCCACCGTCTCACCCCACGCCGGCAGCACCTGCGCAAGGATGTCCTTGGTCGACGTCTTGCCCACCGACCCGGTCACCCCGATCACCGTGGTCTGCGGCAACCGGTCCACCACCGCGCGGGCGAGCCGACCGTACGCGGCAGGCACGTCCTCGACGACCACCGCCGGCACCCCGACCGGCCGTGACGCCAGCACCGCCGCCGCACCGGCCTCGATCGCCGGGGTGGCGTAGTCGTGCCCATCCACACGCTCACCGGGCAGTGCCACATACATCCCGCCGGGCTCCACACGCCGACTGTCGAACACCACCGGGGCCGTCACCGTCACCGGGCCGGAAACGTCGTGGACAGCCCCACCGACAACAACCGCGATCTCCTGCAAGGTCATCGGAAGCACGACATGAACCTACCGCGCCCAGTGAGTGGGGCGGGCGCGGTCACCGATGGGGGCAGCCGGATTGAGGGGAGAAACACCTCGCGACGTTGGTCGCCCATCTGGCCGCCTTCGCGCGGCGACATTCTCGGCTCCGCTACCGGATGGTGAGACGCTCTTTTCCTGAGGAGTAGCACAGATGGTTCGCACAATGGTGCGGTCGGTGGGGCGGGCGGGGCTCGAACCCGCGACCGAGGGATTATGAGTCCCCTGCTCTAACCTGCTGAGCTACCGCCCCGCTACCGGCGCGGAATAGTAACCCGAGCGCGCGGTCACCGGCCACCACGTGCCACGCGGGGCGGGCACGATGGGCAACGCGAGAATAACAGCCCGCATCGATCGGGAAGGGCCCGCCGGACCCGGATGGCCGGACCGGGTTCGTCACCGCTGGCGGAGGTCGTGGAGGACGGCCCCGGCGGCGCGCCAGCCGCTGGCGAGGGCGCCCTGGATGGAGGGGGTGTCCCGGTGGTCGCCGGCCAGGTAGCGGCCGTCGCCGAGGGAGACCGGCTTGCGCAGGTTGCCCTGCGGGGGCGGGGCGGCGGGCAGGGCGTGCGGAACGGCGACCGTGGTGAGGTGCGTCCAGTCGTCGGTGGCCCGGCCGTAGAGGCGGGCGAGTTCGGCCCGGACGACCGGCTCGGGCGGGGCGGTCGGGCCGACCACGGAGGTGGCGACCAGGTGCCGGCCGGGCGGGGCGTAGCCGGGGGCGGCCCGGCTGACCACCGTCGTGTTGGCGATCAGCTCCCGGCGGTCGCCGTCGAGCACCAGGATCGGCTCGGTCAGCGGCGGCTCGTCCGTGGCGTGGTAGTACGTCGTGTAGCTGTGCATCCGTACCGGGGGCAGGGTGGGCAGGAGCGCGGCGGCGGCCGGCGGGTCGACGGCGACCAGCACGGCCCGGCAGCGCAGCTCGCCGGCGGCGGTGCGGACCCGGCCGGGCCCGACGGCGGTGGCCGGGGTGCGCAGGTCGATCAGGTCGGCCGGCAGCGGCGCGGCGATCGCCCGGGGCAGCGCGCCCATCCCCTCGGCGGGCAGTCCGATCCGGCCCCGGACGAAGGAGCGCAGCACCAACGCCAGCACCCGGCTGGAGGTCTCCAGCTCCCGGTCGACGAGCACACCGGAGAGGAACGGCCGCAGCACCTCCTCGATGATGGCGTCGGAGAGCCCGGCCCGGCGCAGCGCGGTCTCGCTGGTGGTCTCGGCCGCCTCGATCAGCCGGCGGGGCGGCAGGGTGGCGCAGCCGGTGGCGAGCAGGGCGAACCGCAGCCGGTCGGCGAACGAGCCGACGTCGGCCAGCGCGGTGCCGGGGGCGCCGGCCGGTTCGCGTACCGGGTGGACCAGGCGGACCAGCCGGTCGCCCCGGCGGACCAGCACCCCCGAGGTGAAGTAGCCGAGCCGCAGGCCGCCGAGGTCGAGCAGGGCGCCGAGCTTCGGGTACGCGGTGTTGAGCACCTGGAAGCCCCGGTCGAGCAGGTAGCCGTCGGTGGGGTCGGTGGCGACCCGGCCGCCGATCCGGTCCGCGGCCTCCAGGATGCGCCAGGGCACCCCGGCCCGGTGCAGGCGGCGGGCGGCGGCGAGGCCGGCGAGGCCACCGCCGACGATGACGACGTCGGAGTCAGTGGGCATCGGGGGTCCTCTCCTCGGGGGCGGCGCGGGACAGCCGGCTGGGCCACCAGATCCGGGGGCCGATGTCGTGGGCGAGCGCGGGGACCAGCAGCGACCGGACCACGATGGTGTCGATCAGGACGCCGACCGCGACCGCGACGCCGAGCTCGACGAGCACCACGAGCGGCAGTACGGCCAGCGCGGAGAAGGTCGCGGCGAGGACGATCCCGGCGGACGTGATCACTCCACCGGTGACCAGCAGCCCGTGCCGGACGCCGGGTCGGGTGCCGCGTCGGACCGACTCCTGCCGGACCCGGCTCATCAGGAAGATGTTGTAGTCGATGCCGAGCGCGACCAGGAAGACGAACGCGAACAACGGGAACGACGCGTCGACCCCGGGAAAGTCGAACAGGTACCGGAAGATCAGCGCGCACAGCCCGAGCGTGGCCGCGTACGACAGCAGCACGGTGAGGATGAGCAGCAGCGGCGCGATCAGGGCGCGCAGCAGCAGGGCGAGGATGACGGCGATCACCGCCAGCACCACCGGGATGATCACCTTCTGGTCCCGGGTGGACGCGTCCGCGGTGTCCACGTTGATCGCGGTGAAGCCGCCGACCACCGCGTCGGCGTCGGGCACCCGGTGCACGGCGACGCGCAGGTCGCGGATGGTCCGCTCGGCGGCGTCGCTGTCCGGCGGGTCGGCGAGCGTGGCCTGGAGCTGCACCCACCCGTCGACCACGGTGGGCGGCGCGGCCGGGTCCGGCGGGCCGGTCGGGTCACCGTTGACCGGGCGGACGGCGGCCACCCCGGGCACCCCCTGGGCCACCTGGGCGACCTGCTGGGCGGCCGGTTGCCGGGCGAAGACGGTCGCCGGGCTGCCGGTGCCGCCCGGGTAGTGCCGGGCGATCACCTCCTGCCCGGCGACGGAGTCGGTGCGGGTGGTGAACAGGTCGCTCTGGCCGAGCGTGGTCGCGCCGAGCTGGGTGAGCCCGAGGGTGAGCACGGCCAGCGCGGCGGCGGTGACCAGCCAGACCGGGCGGGCGTGGCCGGCGACGAACCGGGCGACCCGGCTCCACAGACGGTGTTCGGTCTGCGGGTCCGCCTGGTCGGGGCGGGGCGCCCGCGGCCAGAACGCCCAGCGTCCGCCGAGCACCAGCAGGGCGGGCAGGAAGGTGAGCATCACCAGCAGGGTGGCGGCGATGCCGATGGCGGCGACCGGGCCGAGCGCCCGGTTGGAGTTGAGGCTGGACAGCAGCAGGCAGAGCAGGCTGGCGATGGTGGTGCCGGCGGAGGCGACGATGGCCGGGGCGGCGCCCCGCCAGGCGGCGCGCATGGCCGCCGGGGGTCGGGCGTGCCGGTGCAGCTCCTCCCGGTACCGGGCGGTCAGCAGCAGCGCGTAGTCGGTGCCCGCGCCGAAGACCAGGACGGTGAGGATGCCCTGCGCCTGCCCGTTCAGTTTGATCACGTCGGCGTCGGCGAGCAGGTACACGAAGACGGCGGCGAGGGCGAAGGACATGCCGGCGGCCAGCAGCGGGGCGATCCACAGCACCGGGCTGCGGTAGACGATCAGGAGGATGACCAGCACCACGACGAGGGTGACCCCGAGCAGGGTGCCGTCGATGGCGCTGAACACCTCGATCAGGTCGGCGAGCAGCCCGGCCGGGCCGGCCACGTCGACGGTGAGGCCGTCCGCGCCGTCCCCGGCGATCCGGCGCAGCTCGTCGACGACCTCGCTGATCCGTTCCCCTTCGGCGTCGTCGATCGGCACGACCACCTGGAGGGCCTGGCCGTCCTGGCTGGGCAGCGGCGGGGGCAGCGGGCCCACCACGCCGGGCACCCGGGCGAACTCGGCCGCGTCGGCGCCGGCCCGCTGCCGGTCGGCGTCGGTGAGGCCGGTGACGCGTTCGTACACCACCAGGGCCGGGGTGGTCGGCCGGTCGACGAATCCGGCGGCCAGGTCCTGGGCCCGGGTCGCCTCGGCGTCGGCGGGCAGGAACGCCGCGTTGTCGTTGGTGGCGACATCGCCGAGCTGCCCCGCGTACGGGCCGGCGAGCGCGCCGACCAGCAGCCAGCCGAGCACCACGGCCACCGCGACCAGCGTGGCCGCGTTGCGGCCCAGTTTCCCGGCCATCTCCACCCATCCATCAACCGACGCAGAAATCGACGCAGTCGGAGCTTATGGCGACACCGGTCATCCTGCCCGGCAACCGGGTGGCGGGGGGAGGAAACGGGCAGGACGGGACCCGCTGGCGCCCGGCCGGGTGGGCCGGGACACGACGGAGCCCGCCGGAGGACCGACGGGCTCGGATGGGTGAAGCTCCCCCGTTTGGACTCGAACCAAAAACCTGCCGGTTAACAGCCGGCTGCTCTGCCAATTGAGCTACGGGGGATCGCGTTTCCGGCGGTCGGATCTCTCCTGCGCCGTGCGACGGGACAAGAGTACAGGACTCCGGGGGGTGTTGGTCCAGGGGGTTACCACTCAACTTCGGACCCTCAGAAAACAGCATAAATCGGCGTCATGACGCCAGGAGGTATGAGCGCGGAGCAGGATGGGTAGTTAGCTGCCAACAGCGGAAGCAGGCGCGAGACGACCACTTCCGACCGGGTCACGGCCCGGTCGGAAGTCGGTAGCGCGTCAGGTACGAAAGGAGCCGCCATGCGCGGAAAGATCATGTTCCTTGGCGGGCTGGCTGCGGGATTCGTCCTGGGCGCCCGTGCCGGCCGGGAGAAGTACGAGGAGCTGGTCGTCCAGGGCCGCAAGGTGCTCGACCACCCGACCGTGCAGGAGGCGGCGGGCGTCGCGCAGGCCCAGGCCAACCGGCTCTACAGCGAGGGCAAGGACAAGCTCAACAGCTCCAAGCTGGGCGAGAAGCTGCACAACGGCAGCGGCAAGCACGAGCTGACCTCGGCCGACGACGCGTTCGCCGGCACGCCGGCCACCGTCGGGGCCAAGTCGGGCAGCACCGCCGCCGGATCGTCGAGCGTCAACTCGACCGGCTCCGCCTCGACCGGGACCACCGGCAAGGGCAAGCCGTCCGGCACCGGGACCAACGGCAGCGCCATCTGACCGCACGGTTCGTCGACGGGCCGGCCGCCATCTGGCGGCCGGCCCGTCGCGTGTCGTCACCGGTCCGGGCCACGGACCGGTGGTGCCCGGTCCGTGGCCCGGCGCGGTAGCGGTCGGTCCGTGGCTCGGCGCCGCGGTCGGTCCGTGGCCGGACCGGTGGCGGTCAGTCCTTGCTGCTGAACGCGGCGTCGAACGCGGCGGACGGGGCGTCGAAGGCGAGCCGGCGCACGAACTGGAGCGCCTCGGGCGCGCCGACCAGCCGGTCCATCCCGGCGTCCTCCCACTCCACCGAGATCGGGCCGTCGTAGCCGATCGCGTTCAACGCGCGGAAGCAGTCCTCCCAGGGCACGTCGCCGTGGCCGGTGGAGACGAAGTCCCAGCCCCGCCGCAGGTCCGCCCAGGGCAGGTGGGAGGAGAGCCGGCCCCGCCGGCCGTCCCCGGTGCGGACCTTCGCGTCCTTGCAGTCCACGTGGTAGATCCGGTCGGCGAAGTCGAAGATGAAGTTCACCGGGTCCAGCTCCTGCCAGACGAAGTGCGACGGGTCCCAGTTGAGGCCGAAGGCGGGCCGGTGCCCGATCGCCTCCAGGGTCCGCTTGGTGGTCCAGTAGTCGTACGCGATCTCACTGGGGTGCACCTCGTGGGCGAAGCGCACGCCCACCTCGTCGAAGACGTCGAGGATCGGGTTCCAGCGGTCGGCGAAGTCCTGGTAGCCACGGTCGATCATGGCCGGCGGCACCGGCGGGAACATCGCCACCGTGTGCCAGATCGACGAGCCGGTGAACCCGACGACGGTGTTCACGCCGAGCTTCGCCGCCGCCCGGGCGGTGTCCTTGATCTCCTCGGCGGCCCGCTGGCGTACCCCCTCGGGCTCCCCGTCGCCCCAGATCCGCGCCGGCAGGATGTCCTGGTGGCGCTCGTCGATCGGGTGGTCGCAGACCGCCTGGCCGACCAGGTGGTTGGAGATCGTGAAGACCTGGAGGTTGTGCTTGGCCAGGGTCTCGCGCTTGCGCTCGACGTACGAGTCGTCGGCCAGCGCCTTGTCGACCTCGAAGTGGTCGCCCCAGCAGGCGATCTCCAGGCCGTCGTAGCCCCACTCCGAGGCGAGCCGGCAGACCTCCTCGAACGGCAGGTCGGCCCACTGGCCGGTGAAGAGCGTGATCGGTCGCGCCATTGTCGTCCTTCTCCCCTGGGGTGTGGAAAAGGGATTCCGGTGGGTGCGGGACCGGGGCGAGGGTGACCGGCCCCGGGACACGGGACCAGACCGGGCCGAACGGCCGGTGGATGCGTACGCACCTGGAACCCAGCGGGTTGCGCCTCCCGCCGGGTCACCGGCCGCCGGTCACGGCAGCCACCGACCACTCTAGGACGGTCACCGCCGCCACGGAAGGCCCGGCCGGATACGGCAAGGGTCCCTTCCTGACGCGGGGCGTCAGGAAGGGACCCTCCCGTTCAGCGCAGGATCAGGGCAGGGTCCACTTCTGGTTCGCGCCACCGTGGCAGGACCACAGGTGGACGGCCTGACCGTCGGCGGAGCTGTTGTTGGAGATGTCCAGGCACTTGCCGGTCGCCGGGTTGCGCAGCGAGCCGTCCGCCTGGCCCGACCAGTTCTGCGCGGCGGTGCTGTTGCACGTCCACAACTGGATCTTCGTGCCGTCGGCCGACGCGCCGCCGTTGACGTCCAGGCACTTGCCCAGCGCCTTGATCGGGCCGTTCGGCGTCACCGTCCACTGCTGGCCGGTGGCGTTGTTGCAGGTGAAGATCTGGATCTGCGTGCCGTCGGTCGAGGAGCCGTTACGCACGTCCAGGCACTTGCCGCCGAGCCCGACGATCGGGCCGCCGCTGCCGGTGGGCGGCGGGGTGGTGGTGCCGGAACGGACCAGGGTGAACTCGTCGACGTCGAACAGGCTGCCGCTCGCGCCGCTGTACGTCAGGTACAGGTTCTGGGTGCCGCTCGGCACGCCGGACAGGTTGGCGGTGACCGTGGTGAAGCTGTCCCAGCTACCGGTGTTGGGCACCGAGACCTGGCCGAGCACCGTGCCGGTGGCCGAGCCGGCGCGCACCTGGATGGTGCCGCCGGCCCCGGCGGAGGAGGTCCGGGCCCGCAGCGACGTCACCCCGGTCAGGTCCACCCCCTGGTACGCGGTCCAGTCGCCCGAGTCGATGTAGCCGACGGCCTGTCCACCGTTGGCGGAGGACTTGGAGACCTTCTGGACCCCGTTGGCGGAGCTGTACGACTCGGCCTGGATCGTGGTGTTCCCGCTCGGCGGCGGAGTGGTCCCGCCACCCAGGTCCTTGATCCGGATGTTGCGGAAGGACACGTCGTCGCCGGTGCCGTGGTTCTGGATGCCGATGGCGCCGGCCAGCGACCGGGCCGAGTTGGTGTTGGTGAAGTCGTTGATCCTCGCGCCGTTGAGGAAGACCTGGAGGCGGTTGCCCTCCACCAGCAGCTCGAAGCTGTTCCACTCCCCCGGCGGGTTCAACGCGGCGTCCCGGGCGGCGATGTCGGCGGACTTCACCGCGTAGATCGCGCCGGTGGTCCGGTCGGTGGCGTCGGTGGCGTCGATCTGCACCTCGTAGCCGGCGGCCAGGGCCGCGTCCGGGCTGCTGCCCGGCGGGAAGCCGACGATCACGCCGGAGTTGTCGTCGCCGGGCATCATCCAGTCGAGCTTCAGCGAGTAGTTGGTGTACTGCTTGGCGCTGTACCAGAGCATCCCCATGCCGCCGACCGAGGTGAGGGTGGCGTCGGAGTTGGTGAAGCTGCCCGGCCCGCTCTGCGACCAACCGGTGGTGGAGCCGTTGTACAGGGCCGTGTAGCCCGACTCGGGACGGCAGTCGGCCTTGGCCCGGCCGGCCGCGTACCGGATGCCGCCGAGCAGGTGCGACCGGAACGCCGCCTCGGAGTACGACGCCTGGGTGTGGCCGAGCCCGGTGTAGAACGACCGGCCGGCGCCGAGCGTCTTGCACCACGAGATCGGGTGGTCACCGCCCATCGACCCGCCCGAGTACGACGACTCGTTCAGGTTGGCCAGCACCCGGGCCGACGAGCGCGGGTTGGCCCGGAAGTTGTACCACTCGTCGGTGCGGGTCCAGTTCTGCGGCAGGTGGGCGGAGGCCGGGTGCGCCCGGTTCTCCACCCGGATGGTGGCCTGCTGGATGGCCGGGTGCGAGGAGAAGTAGCCGCCCACCAGGTTGCCGTAGAACGACCAGTCGTACTCGGTGTCGGACGCCGAGTGCACCCCGACGTACCCGCCGCCGCCGTTGACGTACGACTCGAAGGCGCTCTGCTGGGTGTTGTTGAGGACGTCACCCGTCGTGTTGAGGAAGATCACCGCCTCGTACTGGGCCAGGTTGGCGGTGGTGAACTGGTTGGCGTCCTCGGTCGCGGTGACCGTGAAGCTGTTGGCCGAGCCGAGCTCCCGGACGGCCTGGGTGCCCACCGCGATCGAGTCGTGGCGGAAGCCTGCGGTCTTGGAGAAGACCAGCACGTCGTACGGGGCGTCGGCGGCGCTGGCCGGGGTGGCGGCCGTGGTGGCGGCGAGGACGGCGAGGACGGCGGTGGCCGCGCCGAGTGTCGATCGGAGGAGTCTGCGCATGTCGCTCTCCCAAGGGGGTGAGAGGGGTCAGGAAGGGCCCCTTGCCGTACCCGAGGCGTGAGAAAGGGGCCCTTCCCTGCACTCGGGGTTAGGGCAGGGTCCACTTCTGGTTCGCGCCACCGTGGCAGGACCACAGGTGGACGACCTGACCGTCGGCGGAGCTGTTGTTCGCCACGTCCAGACACTTACCCGTCGTCGGGTTCCGCAACGACCCGTCGGCCTGGGCCGACCAGTTCTGGTTCCCGCCGCCGTTGCACGTCCAGATGTGGATCTTCGTGCCGTCGGCCGACGCGCCGCCGCTGATGTCCAGGCACTTGTTCAGCGCCTTGATCGGACCGTTCGGCGTCACCGTCCACTGCTGAGCGGCGGTGGTGCCGTTGCAGGTCATGATCTGCACCTGCGTGCCGTCCGTCGACGAGCCGTTCCGCACGTCCAGGCACTTGCCGGCCAGCCCGGTGATCCGTCCGACACCGTTCGTCGGGGGCGGGGTGGTGGTGCCGGTGTTCAGGGTGAACGTGTCGACGTCGTACAGGAACCCGGTGCCGCTGCCGGAGAACGTCAGGTACAGGGTGGTGGTCGCCGACGGCGGGTTGGCGACCGTCCCGGTGACGTTGGTGAAGGTCTCCCAGCCGCCGGTGACCGGCACGGTCGCCGAGCCCAGCACGGTGCCGGTGGGCGAGCCCGCCCGCACCTGGAGGGTGCCGCCGGCGCCGGCGGAGGAGACCCGGGCGCTGAACGAGGTCACGTTGGCCAGCCGGTACGGCTCGAACGCGATCCAGTCGCCGTTGTTGATGTCACCCACGGTCACGCCGCCCTCGGCCGGGGTCTTGCTGTAGGTGAGCACCCCGGAGGAGGTCTTGTAGTGCTCGGCCTGGCGCTTGCGGGGCTGGAGGGTGTGCTGCTTGTGGGTGGTCAGCCCACCGGCGTCGGTGTACTCGGCGTCGAAGATGCCGAACACGTTCGCCGCGTCGTCGTGCTCACCGTCGACCGGGATGGTCACCGAGCCGGAGCAGCCGGTGTGCGAGCTGATCGCGTGGCCGTGCTGGTCGTGGCCGAGCACGTAGGTCAGCTTGACCTTGGCGCAGTCGATCGTCCCGTCCTCCGGGTCGGTGACGGTGATGCTGAACGGCACCGTCTCGCCGTACGAGAAGAGGGTGCCGTTGGCGGGGCCGTTGATGGTGACCGTCGGCGCGGTGTTGCCCACGCCGATCTGCACGCTGGCCGTGCCGGTCGCGCCCTGCGGGTCACGCACCGTCAACGTCACGTTGTACGCGCCGTTGGCGGTGAAGGTCTTGCTCGGGTTCGCCGCCGT
Organism: Micromonospora sp. WMMD882; assembly: GCF_027497255.1. Classification (NCBI taxonomy): domain Bacteria; kingdom Bacillati; phylum Actinomycetota; class Actinomycetes; order Micromonosporales; family Micromonosporaceae; genus Micromonospora; species Micromonospora sp. WMMD882. The sequence continues at coordinate 6,234,263 of NZ_CP114903.1, read as the reverse complement.
CGAGGTGGTGCCGTCACCGAAGTTCCACGAGTAGGTCAACGACCCGCCCTCCGGGTCCGACGACCCGGCCGAGGAGAAGCTCACCGTCAACGGGGCCTGCCCGGACGTCTTGTCGGCGGTCGCCACCGCGGTCGGCGCGCGGTTGTTGCCGCTGCCGACGTAGTCGTACCGGTAGAGCGCCGAGTTGGCGTCGCCGCTGTAGTAGCCGGTGCCGTAGTCGAGGACGTACAGCGCGCCGTCGGGCCCGAACGCCTGGTCCATGACCTGCTTGCCGTTCCACGGGAACGACGAGTCGATGGTGCCCCGGGTGCCGTCGGCGTTGACGTGGATCGGCTTGATCCAGCCCCGGCCGAACTCGCCGGCGAAGAACTGCCCGTCGAAGGACTGCGGCCACTTGGTGGTGGACGGGTTGTTCGCGTCGTACCGGTAGACCGGACCGGCCGACGGCGACTCGGAGCCGCCGCCGAACTCCGGCGGGCTGCCGGAGTCGCCCGCGTACTTGATCCAGGACGACTTGGCGGCCGGCAGGGTGGTCAGGCCGGTGTTGCGGAACGAGTTGTTGGTCGGCCCGCCGGTGCAGTTGTACTTCGCGCCGGCGGTGTTGCTGTTGAAGTCCCACTCCGCGTACGTCTCGTTGCTGGTGTTCGTGCCGGTGCAGTACGGCCAACCGTAGTTGCCCGGCCCGGTCACCCGGTTGAACTCGACCTGCCCGCTCGGGCCCCGGTTGGTCGTGGAGCCGGCGTCCGGACCGTAGTCACCGACGTAGACGACCCCGGTGGCCTTGTCGACGCTCATCCGGAACGGGTTCCGGAACCCCATCGCGTAGATCTCCGGACGGGTCCGCGCGGTCCCCGGGGCGAACATGTTCCCCGCCGGGATCGAGTACGACCCGTCCGCGTTCACCTTGATCCGCAGGATCTTGCCCCGCAGGTCGTTCGTGTTGCCGGCGCTGCGCTGCGCGTCGTACGCCGGATTGCGGTTGCTGCGCTCGTCCAGTGGGGAGTACCCGGCGGACTCGAACGGGTTGGTGTCGTCACCTGTCGACAGGTACAGGTTGCCGGCCGCGTCGAAGTCGATGTCCCCGCCGGCGTGGCAGCAGATGCCCCGGTCGGCCGCCACGTCCAGGATGTTGACCTGGCTGGACATGTTGACGGTCCAGTTGGAGTTCAGGGTGAACCGGGAGAGCCGGTTCACGCCCTGCCAGGAGGACCAGCTCGTGCCGGTGCTCGGCGCGTTGCCGCCGGGGGTGGACAGCGGCGGGGCGTAGTACAGGTAGATGTGCCGGTTGGTGGCGAAGTTCGGGTCGACGCCGACGCCCTGGAGGCCGTCCTCGTCGTGGGCGTAGACCGGGATGTTGGCGATCACGCTGGTGGCGCCGGCCGCGTCGGTACGGCGCAGCGTGCCGTTGCGGGCGGTGTGCAGCACCGACCGGTCGGGCAGCACCGCCAGGGTCATCGGCTCGCCCATCTCGGCGACGCCCTTGGCCAGGGTGACCTGCTGGAAGTCGCTCGCGTTGATGGGGTGTGCGGCAGCCGGCGCACCGCCGCCGGCGAGGGCGACCGTGCCGGTCGCCGCCACCATGAGCAGCGCCGAGGCGAACGACAGGGGTCGTCGTCCCGACGCGCTGTCGGATCTGGGCATAGGGGGGTCCGTTCCTTCCCTGACTGCTTGAGGCAGGGCGCGGCGTCGCGCCGGTGCCGTGGCAAGGAGATTCGTTGATGCCACGGTGCCGTCCCGCTCGACGTGCCCACGGACCTTCGGCGCACACGCTCTCAGATCACCCGTCGGAAGTGAACCGCGCCGCCGGTTCACCCAGACGAAACATCGCCGTGACGAAGAAACATTAAGCCGAATCGATGCGGGTGTCCACACCTTCCACCCGTCCCGGCCGAACTTTCGTCCGCCGCTGGAGAAGTTCGGTCGTTCCACCGTGACCGGGCGACCGGGCCGCGTCGTCCGGACCCACCGGGCGGTGGGTCCGGACGACGCGCGACGGAGGGCCCTGTCCCGCCCTCCCCTGGGGACGGCGAGGGGTCCGGCCCTACCGCGTCACGGCAGGGTCCACCGCTGGTTCGCGCCGCCGTGGCAGGACCACAGGTGCACCGCCTGACCGTCGGCGGAGCTGTTGTCCGACACGTCCAGGCACTTGCCCGACTGCGGGTTACGCAACGTGCCGTCCGCCTGGGCCGACCAGTTCTGCGCGGCGGTGCCGTTGCACGTCCACAACTGGATCTTCGTACCGTCGGCGACGCCACCACCGGACACGTCCACGCACTTGCCCAGCGCCTTCACCGGGCCGTTCGGCGTCACCGTCCAGGTCTGCGCGGCAGTGCCGTTGCAGGTCCAGATCTGGAGCTGCGTGCCGTCCGTCGACGAGGCGTTCCGCACGTCCAGACACTTGCCGCCGAGCCCGACGACCGGCCCGGTGCCGGCGGTGGTGGCGCTGGTGACGAAGGTGAACGTGTCGACGTCGAACAGCGCGCCGGAACCCCCGGCGAAGGTGAGGTAGAGCGTGCCGGTGGTGGTCGGCGCGCCGGAGATGACGCCGGTGACGGTGGTGAAGACGTCCCACCCGCCGGTGACCGGCACGGTCGCCGAGCCCAGCACGGCGCCGGTGGGTGAGCCCATCCGCACCTGGATGGCGCCGCCGGCGCCGGCGGAGGAGACCCGGGCGCTGAACGAGGTGGCCTTGTCCAGCCGGTACGGCTCGAACGCGATCCAGTCGCCGTTGTCGATACTGCCGACGGTCCGACCGCCCTCGGCCGCGGCCTTGTCGTGGAGGGTCACCCCCGACGAGGTCCTGAGATGCTCGGCCTGGCGCTTGCGCGGCTGGAGGGTGTGCTGCTTGTGGGTGGTCAGCCCACCGGCGTCGGTGTACTCGGCGTCGAAGATCGCGAAGATGTTCGCCGCGTCGTCGTGTTCACCGTCGACCGGGATGGTGATCGAGCCGGAGCAGCCGTTCCGCGAGGTGATCTGGTGGCCGTGCTGGTCGTGGCCGAGCACGTAGGTCATCTTGACCTTGGCGCAGTCGATCGTCCCGTCCTCCGGGTCGGTGACGGTGATGCTGAACGGGACGGTGTCGCCGTAGGAGAAGAGGGTGCCGTTGGCGGGGCCGTTGATGGTGACCGTGGGCGCGGTGTTGCCCACGCCGATCTGCACGCTGGCCGTGCCGGTCGCGCCCTGCGGGTCACGCACGGTCAACGTCACGTTGTACGTACCGTTGGCGGTGAAGGTCTTGCTCGGGTTCGCCGCCGTCGAGGTGGTGCCGTCACCGAAGTTCCACGAGTAGGTCAACGACCCGCCCTCCGGGTCCGACGACCCGGCCGAGGAGAAGCTCACCGTCAACGGGGCCACCCCGGAGGTCCGGTTCGCGCTGGCCACGGCGGTCGGCGCGCGGTTGCCGCCGGCGACGTAGTCGTACCGGTACAACGCCGAGTTGGCGTCGCCGTTGAAGTAGCCGGTGCCGTAGTCGAGGACGTACAGCGCGCCGTCCGGGCCGAAGGCCATGTCCATGACCTGCTTGCCGTTCCACGGGAAGGAGGCGTCGATGGCCCCGGGCGAGCCGTCGGCGTTGAGGTGGATCGGCTTGATCCAGCCCCGGCCCAGCTCACCGGCGAAGAACTGCCCGTCGAAGGACTGCGGCCACTTGGTGGTGGACGGGTTCGACGCGCTGTAGCGGTAGACCGGGCCCGCCGCCGGCGACTCGGAGCCGCCGCCGAACTCCGGCGGGCTGCCCGCGTCACCGGCGTACCGGATCCAGGCCGGCTTCGCCCCGGGCAGGGTGGTCAGGCCGGTGTTGCGGAACGAGTTGTTGGTCGGCCCGCCGGTGCAGTTGTACTTCGCGCCGGCGGTGTTGCTGTTGAAGTCCCACTCCGCGTACGTCTCGTTGCTGGTGTTCGTGCCGGTGCAGTACGGCCAACCGTAGTTGCCCGGCCCGGTCACCCGGTTGAACTCGACCTGGCCACTGGGCCCCCGGGCGCTGGTCGTGCCGGCGTCCGGACCGTAGTCGCCGACGTAGACGACCCCGGTGGCCTTGTCGACGCTCATCCGGAACGGGTTCCGGAACCCCATCGCGTAGATCTCCGGACGGGTCCGCGCGGTCCCCGGGGCGAACATGTTCCCCGCCGGGATCGAGTACGACCCGTCCGCGTTCACCTTGATCCGCAGGATCTTGCCCCGCAGGTCGTTCGTGTTGCCGGCGCTGCGCTGCGCGTCGTACGCCGGATTGCGGTTGCTGCGCTCGTCGATCGGGGAGTACCCGGCGGACTCGAACGGGTTGGTGTCGTCACCTGTCGACAGGTACAGGTTGCCGGCCGCGTCGAAGTCGATGTCCCCGCCGACGTGGCAGCAGATGCCCCGGTCGGCCGGCACGTCCAGGACCCGCACCTCGCTGGAGGTGTTCAGCGTCCAGTTGGCGTTGAGGGTGAAGCGCGACAGCCGGTTCACGCCCTGCCAGGCGGAGAAGTCACTGCCGGTGGCCGGGGCGTCCCCGCCGGGGGTGGACAGCGGCGGGGCGTAGTACAGGTAGATGTGCCGGTTGGTGGCGAAGTTCGGGTCGACGCCGACGCCCTGGAGTCCCTCCTCGTCGTGGGCGTAGACCGCGACGTTGCCGACCACTGCGGTGGCGCCGGCCGCGTCGGTACGGCGCAGCGTGCCGTTGCGGGCGGTGTGCAGCACCGACCGGTCGGGCAGCACCGCGATGGTCATCGGCTCGCCGACCTCGGCGACGCCTTTGGCCAGCGTGACCTGCTGGAAGTCGCTGGCGTTGATCGGGTGGGCCTGGGCTGGGGCCGGGCCGCCGAGGGCGACCAGCCCGGTGGCGGCCACCAGCAGCAGCGTGGAGCTCACCGGGGCCGTTCGTCGGCCGGATGCACGGTCGTGTGTGGACATGCTCTGTCCGTCCCTTCCTGACGTTCGACTGCCAGGGCGGGGCGCGCGCCGTCGCGCCGGATGCCGTAGCGGGGGATGTGGTGGGCCCGCACCGGGAGGTGCCGCTTCCGGGCGGGCCTGGACCGACGGATCTGCGGGACACGGGTACAGGGGATGACGGGCGACGGGTCACCGAGCTGCCGGTTCACCTCGCCGAAACATTTTCGGGATGGCGAAGACATTAAGCGGTTTCGATCCCGCTGTCCATACCCTTCTGCCCGACCACGGCGCACTTCTGCTCGAACCGCGAAAAGCCCCCGCCTCCGCAGGGCTGAGACGGCGGGACGGCGGCCGGACCGGCGGCGGCCGCAGGCCGCCCCGGACGAGAGGACCGGACGCTCAGGACTGGCGGTGAATGGTCTGGGTGGCGAGCTCGGCCAGCACCTGCCGCGCCTCCGACGTGACCGGGGCGCGTTCCAGGGCAGCCAGGGCAGCGTCGGCGCGAACCGTGATCATCCGCTCGATCTGGTCCCGGGCCCCGGTCGTCACGATGATCTCGCGTAGCTCGGCCGCGCCGTCGGCGTCCAACGTCGGATTACCGAACAGCTCGCGCAGTCGGGCGGTCTGCGGCCGGTCGGCGGCGTCCCGGGCCAGCGCCATCATCACCGTCGGCTTGCCCTCCCGCAGGTCGTCCAGGACCGACTTGCCGGTCACCGCCGGATCACCGAAGACGCCGAGCACGTCGTCGCGGAGCTGGAACGCGTCACCGAGCGGGTCGCCGAACTCGGTGAGCGCGGCGAGCACGTCCGGCTCGGCCCCGGCCAGCGCCGCCCCGATCTGCAACGGCCGGGTCACCGTGTAGCGGGCGGCCTTCATCCGGATCACGGTGAGCGCGCTGGCCACCGAGCCGTCGCCCACCCCGGAGACCAGGTCGAGGTACTCCCCCGCGATCACCTCGGTCCGCATCCGGGCGAACACGCCGTACCCTCGGTGCACCTCCTCCACGGTCAGCCCGCACTCGTGGAACATCTGGTCCGACCAGGCGGCGCAGAGGTCGCCGCAGAGCAACGCGATGTTGCGGCCGTACGCGGCGGGATCACCCCGCCAGGCGGACCGGGCGTGCAGGTCGGCGAAGAGCCGGTGCACCGACGGCTCGCCGCGCCGCTGGTCGCTGCCGTCCAGGATGTCGTCGTGGATCAGCGCGAACGCGTGGAACAGCTCCAGGGCCGCCGCGGCGACCACGATCGGCGCGCCGTCCGGCCCGCCCGCCCCGCGCCAACCCCAGTAGCAGAACAGCGGACGCAGCCGCTTCCCGCCAGCCAACACGAAGCGGTGCAGGATGGTGAAGACCCCCCGGGGCGCCCCGTCCGGCCAGTCCGGGTCCTGCCGTTCCAGGAAGGCGGTCAACGCGGCGTCGAAGCGGGCCCGCAACCGGCCCGCGTCGGTCTCCGACTCGGCGGTGACCGTCATCAGCCGGCCTCCCCGGCGGGGCCGACCGGTCCGGCGCCGTCCGCCACCCGCCCCGACGACAGGCCGGCCAACTCCAGCAGCAGACCCTTCACGGCGGTCGCCCCGACCCGCTCCCGGGCGGCGGCCGGATCGGAGCAGAGCAGCACCGGGGCGTCCGCGTCGTCCGTCGGCAGCCGGCCGTGCGAGCCACGGACCGCCCGGGCCCCCGCGTCCAGCCCGACCACGCTCATCAGGTACCGCATGCCGAGCTTCTTGCGGGCCAACGCGATCCCGGCCCGACGCTTCGCCGCCCCCGGCGCGGCCGGGTCGAACAGCAGCTCCGCCGGGTCGTACCCGGGCTTACGGTGGATCTCCACCAGCCGGGCGAAGTCCGGCGCGCGGCGGTCGTCCAGCCAGTAGTAGTACGTGAACCAGGCCGCCGGCTCGGCCACCAGCACCAGCTCACCGGCGCGCTCGTGGTCCAGCCCGTGCGCCGCCTTGCCCTCGGCGTCGAGCACCTCGGCCACCCCGGGCAGGCCGGCGCAGAGCTTCGCCACCAGCGGCACGTCCGCCGGATCCTTCACGTACACGTGGGCCACCTGGTGGTCGGCGACGGCGAACGCCCGCGAGGTCCACGGGTCCAGGTACTCCATGCCCTCCTGGGTGTGCACCCGCAGCAGCCCCTCGGCGCGCAGCAGCCGGTTGACGTGCACCGGGGTGGACACCTCGGTGATGCCGTACTCGGAGAGCACCACCACCGTGGCGTCCCGGCGGCGGGCGGCGTCCAGCAGCGGGGCGAGCACCCCGTCCAGCTCGGCCGCCGCGGCGGCGGCCTGCGGCGCGGACGGCCCGAAGCGTTGCAGGTCGTAGTCCAGGTGCGGGACGTAGACCAGGGTCAGATCCGGGTCGTGGTCGGCCATCACCTGCTCGGCGGCCCGGCAGATCCACCGCGACGAGGCGATGCCCGCGCCCGGCCCCCAGTAGGTGAACAGCGGGAAGGTGCCCAGCTTCGCGGTCAGCCGGTCGTGCAGCTCCGGCGGGTACGTGTAGCAGTCCGGCTCCTTGCGCCCGTCGGCGTGGTAGACCGGCCGCGGGGTCACCGTCCAGTCCACGTCCGCGCCCATCGCGTACCACCAGCAGATGTTCGCCACCGTGTAGCCGGGCCGGGCGCGACGGGCCGCGTCCCAGATCTTGTCCCCGCCGACCAGCGCGTTGTGCTGCCGCCACAGCAGCACCTCGCCCAGGTCCCGGAAGTACCAGCCGTTGCCGACCACGCCGTGCCCGGCGGGCAGCTCACCGGTGAGGAACGTCGACTGCGCCGAACAGGTCACCGCCGGCAGCACCGTGCCCAGCGGCGCGGTGAACCCGCCCTCGGCCACCGCCCGCAGGCTCGGCATGTGGGCCAGCAGCCGGGGAGTCAACCCGACCACGTTCAACACGACCACCTTGCGACTCATGAGTGCACCACCTCCGCCGGCGCGGTCAGGCCCAGCGCCGTCAGCTCGTCTCGGGTGAAGGCCAGTTCGGCGGCGATACCGGCGGCCAGCTCCGCGTCCGTGCGCGGCCGTCGGGCCGCCGGCAGCACCCCCCAGGTGTACGTCTCGACGTCCAGGTGGTCACAGCCGGCCACCGGGCCGCCCAGCAGCTCGGCCAGGGCGGCGCGCAGCACCGCGACGGTGGAGCCCAGCGGCGGCTCCGGTGGGGCGTGCAGCGGCACGTGGTAGTGCACCCGCCAGGCGTCCGGCAGCCCGGCGTCGAGGGCGGCGTCCAGGTCGTCGGCGGCGTACGCCGGATCGGCCGGGTCGGCGGCGTGCGCGCAGCCGGCCGACCGGGTCTGGTGCAGGAACCTCGGCTCCACCCAACGGCGCAGCTCGTCGGCGTGCGCGGCCGGGTCGGCGGCCTCGATGGCGGCGGAGACCTGCACCTTCACCACCGGCAGGCCGGCGGCGCGCAGCCGGGCCAGCGCGGCGGCCGGCTCCTCCCAGGCGCACGCCAGGTGGGCCAGGTCCAGGCAGACGCCCAGCCGGTCGGAGTCCACCCCGGCCAGCGCGGTGGCCGCCTGGCCGGTGCTCTCCACCACGCAGCCCGGCTCCGGCTCGAAGCCGACCCGCACCGGGCGGCCGGTGTCCCGCTCGACCACGGCCAGACCGGCGGCCAGCTCGTCCAGCCGGCGGCGGGCGGCGTCCGCCCGGTCGGCGTCCCACGGGGTCCGCCAGGCCAGCGGCAGGGTGGACACCGAGCCCCGGGCCGCGTCGTCGGGCAGCAGGTCGGCCAGCACCCGGGCCAGGTCCAGGGTGTACGCCAGCCGCTGCGGCGTCGCCCAGTCCGGGTGGTACACGTCGCCCTTGACCACCGGGGCCTGGAACGCCGCGTACGGGAAGCCGTTGAGCGTCACCACCTCCAGCCCCCGTACGGTCAGCTCGTGCCGCAGCCGGGCGCGGGCCGTCGGGTCGGCGGCCAGCTCGGCGGCGACCGGGGCGGCCAGCCACAGGCCGAGGCCGAGCCGGTCCACGCCGAGCCGCTCCCGCACCGGCGTGGCGTACGTGTCGAGCTGGGCGAGGACGCCGGGCAGCTCCTCGGCGGGGTGCACGTTGGTGCAGTAGCTGACGTGGACGGCGCTGCCGTCGGCGTGCCGCAGCCGCATCACGAGCCCCCGCGCAGGATCGAGTTGCCCGCGAAGGTGGGCCCGGGGGCGTCCAGGTCGGTCAGGTCCAGCCGGCCGGACTGGCCGTAGAACTCCACCGGGTTGCGCCACAGCACCCAGTCGACGTCGTCGTCGGAGAACCCGGCCGCCAGCATCGCCTCGCCGGTGACCCGGGTCAGCAGCGGGTCGGAGCGGCCCCAGTCGGCCGCCGAGTTCACCAGCATCCGCTCCGGGCCGTAGTGGCGCAGCAGCTCGACCATGCGCGGCGGGGACATCTTGGTGTCCGGGTAGATCGAGAAACCGGCCCAGCAACCGCTCTCCCGGACCACCTGGACAGTCACCTCGTTGAGGTGGTCGATCACCACCCGGCCCGGGTCGATGCCGGACTCGGCGACCACGGCGAGGCTGCGCTCGGTGCCCCGGGCCTTGTCCCGGTGCGGGGTGTGCACCAGCGCCGGCAGGTCGTGCGCCACCGCCAGGGCGAGCTGGGCGGCGAACACCTCGTCCTCCTCCGGGGTCATCGAGTCGTACCCGATCTCGCCGACCGCGACCACGCCGTCCTTCTCCAGGTAGCGCGGGAGCAGGTCGAGCACCGGCCGGCAGCGCGGGTCGTTGGCCTCCTTCGGGTTGAGCGCGACGGTGGCGTGGTGCCGTACCCCGAACTGCCCGGCCCGGAACGGCTCCCAGCCGACAAGCGAGTCGAAGTAGTCGGTGAACGACCCCGGGTTGGTGCGCGGTTGGCCCAGCCAGAACGCCGGCTCGACCACCGCGCGGACCCCGGCGGCGGCCATCCGCTCGTAGTCGTCGGTGGTGCGGGACGTCATGTGGATGTGCGGGTCGAAGATTCGCATCGGGCCTCCCCTGGGACGGTGCCGGCCCTCACGCCTGCCTGGCGCGGAGCCGGTGGAGCAGTTCGGTGGCGTCGGCGGGCATCGACCGGCCGGCGTCCCGGCGTTCGTCGGCCAGTCCGCCGAGCATGACCGCCAGCTCGGCGTCGGCCCGTTCGTCGAGGTCGGCGACGACGTCGAGCGGGACATCCATGAAGACGCACTTGAGGACGGCCTGCCGCCAGGCCGGCGGGTCCAGACGTCGGGCGTACGGGCCGAGCGCGGCGGCGACCAGCCGGGTGTCGTTGGTGCGGATCGCGTCGTGCAGCAGCGGCACGCCCGCGTCACCGACCGGCAGCATCGGCAGGGCGCGCAGCACGGCCCGCTTCTCCGCCGCGTCGCCCTGCCGGTAGACGGTGGTGGCCCAGGTGGCGTGGTCGGCGGGCAACGCGGTCAGCAGCAGCGCCCGGGCCGCGTCGTCGACGGTCCAGTCGGGCCGGCCGGGCAGCGGGCCCCGGCCGCAGCGCCGCCCGGCGGCGGCCACGTGCCGACCGAGGGTGGTCGGGTCGGTGGCCACGTCCCGTTCCGCCGCGGCCAGCCACCCCGGATCGGGTACGTCCCGCAGCGCCGCCCGAAGCTCGTCCGGTGTCATTTCCCGTCTCCCTTCCGTTTCGTCCCCTGCCGAGGTGCAAGGAGGGGGCCCTTTCTCTACCGCAGGCGACGACGAGGGGCCCTGCCCTGCCCCGCCGGGTCAGCCGGCGCGGGCGGCGGCGCGGAGGAACTCGATCGACCGGGCGGCCACCGTCGGGGCGGCGTGCGAGTGCCGGGGCAGCTCCACCCCGACCAGGCCCCGGTAGCCGGCGTCGGCCAGCGCCCGCAGCACCGGCGGGAAGTCGATCTCCCCGGCGCCGAACTCCAGGTGCTCGTGCACTCCCCGGACCATGTCGTCGATCTGCACGTTGACCAGGTGCCCGGCGACGTCGGTGACGCAGTCCGGCACCGGCTGCGGCTCCAGGCAGCGGCAGTGTCCGATGTCGAGGGTGATGCCGAAGCCGGGCGGCGCGCCGAGCGCGTCGCGCAGCCGCCGCCAGTCGGCGATCGACTCGACGAGCATGCCCGGCTCCGGCTCGAAGCCCAGCGGCACCCCGGCCGCGTCGGCGACGGCGACGATCTCGGCGCAGCCGGCGAACAGCCGGTCCCAGGCCACCTCGGGGGCGACCGGGCCGGGTCGGACGCCGGCCCAGAACGACACCGCCTCCGCGCCCAGGTCCGCGCCGACCCGGACGGCCCGGCGCAGGAACTCGATCCGCCGGGCCGGGTCGTCGTGCAGCAGCGTCGGCGCGTGCTTCTCCCACGGGTCGAGCAGGTAACGCGCGCCGGTCTCGACGACCACGGTCAGGCCGAGGCTCTCCAGCCGACGGCGTACGGCGGCGGTGCGGGCGGCCAGCCCGGCCGCGAACGGGTCGAGGTGGGCGTGGTCCAGGGTCAACGCGACCCCCTGGTAGCCGAGGTCGGCCAGCAGGGCCAGCGCGTCGTCGAGGCGGTGGTTGGCGAAGCCGTTGGTGCCGTACCCGAACCGGAGCCGGCCGGTCATGTCGGCGAGACCTTCCGGGCGAGCCGGCGGGCCAGCGGCGCGGCGGCGGCCACGGCGATCCCCAGCCAGCCCGCGCCGGCCCGGGCGGTCAGCGCCCCCTGGAGGGCGGGCAGCCCGGTGATGCCGGCGCCGACGGCCGCGCGGACCCGACCGGCGGACGGGTCGGCGTACACCCGGGCCTGGGCGCCGCCGTAGCGGGCCGCGTACCAGGCGGTCAGCGCGGCCGGCAGGACGTCCGCGCGGGTCGGCCGGCGGGTGGCCACCGCGCTGGCCGCGACCACCGCGGTGCCGGCCAGGGTACGCGCCGGCAGGAGCTGGTCGGCGCCGGTGACCTCGCGGCGGGACAGCGCGGTGACCGTCCAGGTGTGCGCGGCGACGGTGACCGCCGCCGGCACGGCCCGCACGAGCCGGCCGCCCGACGCGCCGAGCAGCACGTCCAGCCCCCGGCAGGCGGCCATCACGGCCGGGCCGGCGGCGGTGTTCTTGGCGGCCAGGTCGTAACCCCAGACGCTGGCGGCCAGCGGCACCGCGACGGCGGCGGCCCGGCGGCCCCCGGCGGCGGCGGCGAGCGCCACCCCGGCGGCGGTCAGCCCGGCGGCGACCCCGAACGCGGTGGCCGGGGCGATCCGGCCGCCGGGGATCGGCCGTTCCGGGCGTTCGACCGCGTCCAGGCCCCGGTCGGCCCAGTCGTTGGCGGCCATGCCGGCCCAGTAGAGCAGCACCGACGCGCCGGCCAGCGCGGGCGTGCGCGGCCCGAGCGTCCCGGCCGCCGCCGCGCCGGCCAGCACGTCGCCGGGCACCGACAGGGCGGCCGGCGCCCGGACCAGCTCGGCGAGGTCAGCCAGCGTCGGCACGGGAGCCTCCGGCGTGCAGTCGGGCCGCGTACGCGGTCAGACGCTGCCACTGCTCGGCGAGCGAGTGGGTGGCGGCGTCCAGCGGGTCCTTGAAGAAGAACGCCAGGTCGGCCAGGGGGCCGGTGTGGCCGGCGGCGTGCGCGGCGGCGGTGAGCCGGGCCAGGTCGAGCACCAGCGGGGCAGCCAGCGCGGAGTCGCAGCCGTGCCAGGTGAACTCCATCCGCATGCCGGTGCCGAGGAAGCCGCTGAAGGTGACCAGGTCCCAGGCGGTCTTGAAGTCGCCCAGGTCCTCGACGTACTCGATCCGGGTGGTGCCCTGCGGCTGGTAGCCGAGCGTCTCGGCGAGCACGCGCTGCTTGCTGGCGGCCTTCGCGGCGTTGGCGGCCGGGTCGGCGAGGGTGGCCCCGTCGCCGCCGCCGAGCAGGTTCGCGCCCGACCAGGAACGCACGGCCAGGTGCCGCATCGCGAACATCGGCGCGAGCACCGACTTGACCAGGGTCTCCCCGGTCTTGCCGTCGTGCCCGGCGTACGGCAGGCCGCGCTCGGCGGCCAGCGCCGTCAGGGCCGGCAGCCGGGCCCCGGTCGACGGGGTGAAGTCGACGTACGGGCAGCCGGCGGTGAACGCCGCGTACGCGTACCGGGAGCTGGCCGGCAGCACGTCGTCGGGGCCGGCGAGCGCGGTCCGCAGGGCGGCCGGGTCGGCGTGCGCCGGGTGCGGCGTGGCGACCGGCTCGGTGGCGGAGACGTTGACCACCACGACCCGGGCCAGCCCGTGCCGGTCGCGGAACGACGCCAGGTCGCGGACGGTCGCGGCGATCTGGTCGGCCTGCGTGTCCCCGGTGGGGGCCGGGCGGATCTCCGCCTCGACGGCGGCCAGCTCGTCGGGGAGGGCGTCGACCAGCCGGCCGGGCAGCACGCCGGCCGCCGCCAGCGACTCGGCCTTCTTGACCAGCGGGGTGGCGGCGACGTCGTGCCCGCCGAAGACCAGGTCGGCGAAGGTGGGCAGGGCGGGGCCCCGGACTCCGGGGAGTTCGGTGACGCAGCCGGTCGGCCCGGTCAGGCCGGCGCGCAGGGCGAGCGCCCCGACGATGCTGGTGGTCGCGACGGAGCCGCGTGCTCCTACCAGCCAGACCCCCGTACGCATGGCGCCCCCTTCGACAACACAGTGAGTTTCATGGATATCAGATGTCGACGGGAACGACATCCGACGGTCCGGAAGCTGCTGGAGCGGCCCGGCGGATGCCCCGTCCGTCCGCCCGCTCGGGAGAGCGCCGGGGAACCGGCGGCGGCGTCGGCGGCGTCGCCGCCGGCCCGCGGACCCGATCGGGTGGGGACGGACGGGGCAGGCCGGCAGGGCCGTTCGGCGTCTCGGCCCTGCCCGCCCCGCCCGCCGGTCGGGACGCTGGCACCGCCCCGGGCGGACGTCTGTCAGGGCGTGCGTCGGCCGGGTCGCCGGTGGCCGGGTGGACGGTGTGACGGGGCCATCTGTTCCTCCGTGGTGGTGGTGGACAGTGCCAGGGCCGGGTCGTCCGGCGCGACCGGGGAATCCCGGTCCGGCCGCGCCGGACGGCCGTCGTGCTGCCGTGCGCCACCTCAACCGGTGGGCACGCCCTCTCCGGCGCCGACCTCGTCCCGGCCGCGGGGCGCAACCGCGGCCGGCCCTCGCCGGTCGGTCCGGAAAGTCCTCGGGTGGCGCCGGCCGCACGGCCGACGCCACGGTGGATGGGCAGGAGCCGGGTGGGCCGCCGGCCAGGTGGTCGGCGGCCCGCCGGTCAGGCGTTCACCGGCGCCAGCGCCGGTTCCACCCCGGTCCAGGACGAGCCCGCCTCCGCCGACCGCGTCACCGCGTCCAGCACGAGCTGGACCTGCAACGCGTCGACGAAGGAGGGGGTCGGGTCGACGCCGGTGGCGATCGCCTCGACCAGGTCACGCATCTGGTGGGTGAAGGAGTGCTCGTAGCCGATGATGTGCCCCGGCGGCCACCAGGCCGACATGTACGGGTGGTCGGCCTCGGTGACCAGGATCCGGCTGAAGCCCTGCTCGGCGGCGGGCCGCGTGGCGTCGTAGAACTCCAGCTCGTTGAGGCGTTCCAGGTCGAACACGACGGTGCCGAGCGAGCCGTTGATCTCGACCCGCAGGGCGTTCTTCCGGCCGGTGGCGAACCGGCTCGCCTCGTACGTGGCCAGCGCCCCGCCGTCGAGCCGGGCGACGAAGACCGCCGCGTCGTCGACGGTGACCGGCCCGGTGGCCGGCTCCGCCCCGTCCGCGCCGTTCGCGGAGGCGGCCAGCCCGCTGGACTCCGCCGGCAGCGGTCGCTCCTTGACGAACGTCTCGGTCACCGCGCTGACCCCGGTGATCCGCTGCCCGGTCACGAACTGGGTGAGGTCGATGATGTGCGCGCCGATGTCGCCGAGCGCGCCGGAGCCCGCCCTGTCCTTCTGCAACCGCCAGACCAGCGGGAACTGCGGATCGACGATCCAGTCCTGGAGGTAGACCGCGCGGACGTGCCGGATGACGCCCAGCCGGCCGCTGGCCACCAGGTCCCGCATCATGGTGACGGCGGGCACCCGACGGTAGTTGAAACCGCACATCGACCGGACCCCGGCGGCCTGGGCCTTCGTCGCCGCGGCGACCATCGCCCGGGCCTCCTCGACCGTGTTGGCCAGCGGCTTCTCGCACAGCACGTGCTTGCCGGCGGCCAACGCGGCCAGGGTGATCTCGGCGTGGCTGTCGCCGGGCGTGCAGACGTCGACCACGTCGATGTCGTCCCGGGTGACCAGGTCACGCCAGTCGGTGGTGTACGCGTCCCAGCCGAGCCGGTCGGCGGCGTCGGCCACCTTCCCGGTGTCCCGGCCGCAGATCAGCGCCATCCGGGCCCGTGCCGGCAGGTCGTACACCCGGTTCACGGTGCGCCACGCCTGCGAGTGCGCGGCGCCCATGAACGCGTAGCCGACCAGGCCGATCCGCAGTTCTCTGCTTACAGTGGACAAGGTGGGTCTCTCCCTGTGTGTCAGAACCCGAGCTTCAGGTAGTCGCCCGCGTTCTCCTTGGTGATCGTCTCCGAGGCGAGCACGATCTCCTTCGGTACCTGGAGTTCCACCAGGTCGGACATGCCCTTGCCCTGGCCGATCAGCCGCGCCAGGGAGATGGCCGAGGAGGCCATCGAGGGGCTGTAGGTGACCGTCGCCTTCAGCACGGTGTTGTCCGCCTGGATGTCCTCCATGGCCTTCTTCGAGCCCGCGCCGCCGATCATGAAGAACTCGCTGCGGCTGGCCTGGTTGACCGCGGCGAGGACGCCGATGCCCTGGTCGTCGTCGTGGTTCCAGATGGCGTCGATCTTCGGCAGGGCCTGGAGCAGCCCGGTGGCGGCCTGCTGGCCGGAGTCCGCGGTGAACTCGGCCGCCCGCCGGTTGGCCACCTTGAACCCGGCCTGGGCCAGGGTGTCGGCGAAGCCCTTGGAGCGCTCCTGGGTCAGCTCCAGCGAGTCGATGCCGGCGATCTCGCCGATGATCGGGGCGCTGACGCCCTTCGCCTTGAACTGCTCGATCATGAAGTTGGCGGCGGCCACGCCCATGCCGTAGTTGTCGCCCTTGATCTGGGTCCGGTACGCCTTGGCGTCCGGGAAGGCCCGGTCCAGGTTGACCACCGGGATGCCGGCCTGCATCGCCTCCAGACCGAACGCGTTGAGCTCCTTGCCGTCGTGCGGCAGCAGCACGATCACGTCCGGCTTCTGGGAGAGCAGGGTGGACAGCGCCGCCCGCTGGGCCGCCGCGTCCGCGCCGGCCTCGACGGTCTTGAACTCCACGTCGGAGTACGCCCCCGCCTGGGCCTTGGCGTTGTTGGTGATGGCGGCGATCCAACCGTGGTCGGCGGCCGGCGCGGAGAAGCCGATGGTGACGCGCTTGCCGGGCTCGGCGTTGCCGCCGGTCTCGGCGGCCTTGGTCTGCGCGGCGGTCGGCTCGGTCTCGTTGCTGGTGCAACCGGCGAGCAGCGCGCCGGCGCCGAGCGCGGCCGTGCCGAACAGCATCCGG
Organism: Micromonospora sp. WMMD882; assembly: GCF_027497255.1. Lineage (NCBI taxonomy): Bacteria > Bacillati > Actinomycetota > Actinomycetes > Micromonosporales > Micromonosporaceae > Micromonospora > Micromonospora sp. WMMD882. Next base: position 6,217,995 of record NZ_CP114903.1, on the reverse strand, counting down.
CGACGCGACAGGTCGCGGCTCTGCGTGGTCATCGTGACCTCCTGGGGGTCAGGTGGTGGAGGAAATGTCGGCTGAGGAAGGTGTGGTGGTCCCGGCCACCGTCCGATCGGGTCGGTGGCCGCTGGTGGGTGCCCGGCCCCGAGGGGCCGGGCGGCTCAGGCGGCGGTGGGCTTGTTGCGGTTGAAGAACCCGGTGACGCTGCGGTACTGGACCTGCTGGACCAGGACCGCGGCGACGATGATGCCGCCCTTGACCATGTTCTGGGCCTCGGTGGAGAGCCCGTTGATGGCGAACAGGTTGGTGATGGTGGAGAAGATGATCACGCCGAGCAGGGAGCCGACGACGGTGCCCCGGCCGCCGCTGAGCAGCGTCCCGCCGATGATCGCGGCGGCGATCGCGTCGAGCTCGTACAGGTTGGCCATGGCCGCCTGGGCCGAGTTGGCCTGGGCGGTGAGCATGATGGCGGCGATGCCGCAGCAGACGCCGGAGAGCGCGTAGAGCAGCACGGTGTGCCGCTTGACGTTGATGCCGGCCAGTCGGGCCGCCTCCGGGTTGCCGCCCACGGCGACCGTACGCCGGCCGAAGGTGGTGCGGTTGAGCAGCACCCAACCGGCGATCACGACCGCGGCCAGGATGTAGACCAGCAGCGGGATGCCGAGCACGTTGGTGCTGGCGATGCCGTTGATGGCGCCGTTGTCCGAGACCTGCGTCTGCTTGTCGGAGATCTCCGCCGCCAGGCCCCGGGCGGCCACCAGCATCGCCAGCGTCGCGATGAACGGCACCAGCCTGCCGTACGAGATGAGCACCCCGTTGACCAGGCCGACGCACAACCCGACGACGACCGCGGTGAAGATCATGCCGCCCGCGCCGAAGCTCTGGGTGGCGACGGTGGTGCACCAGACGCCGGCCAGCGCGACGATCGCCCCGACCGAGAGGTCGATGCCACCGCCGATGATCACGAAGGTCATGCCGACCGTGACCACGCCGACCACCGACGCCAGCTTGAGGATGGTGAGGGTGTTGTCCCACACCCAGTCCGGGTTGGAGTAGAGGTCCGGCCGGGTGGCGATCCCGATGATCACGAGGATGACCAGGACGGCGATCAGACCGAGGTTGCGTCGGGCGCCCTCACCGCTGTCGCCCTTCCAGAAGGAGAGCCGGCCCGTTGCCGGCTCCCGGTGGGTCGCCGCCTCGGTGCCCTCCTTGCTGACCGGCGGGGACTGGGCCGGCAGGTCGGCGGGCCGTTCCGGTGTCGTGGTGCCTGTCGCGTCGCTCATGCCGCCCCCTCGCTGCGCTCGGCGCCGGCCTGAGGCTCGTTCGCGCCGATCAGTCTGATTCGCTCGCTCCGCGCGCTCATGCCGGCGCGCCTTCCATGAGGGACCCCGCCATGACGAGGTCGAGCACGGTGTCTTCGTCAAGTTCGCCGGCCGGCGCCTCGCGCACGACCCGGCCCTCGCGCATCACCAGCACCCGGTCGGCCAGACCGAGCACCTCGGGCACCTCGCTGGAGACCAGCAGCACCCCGACGCCCCGGGCGGCCAGCCCCCGGATCACCTGGTACAGCTCGGCCCGCGCGCCCACGTCCACGCCCCGGGTCGGCTCGTCCAGCAGCAGCAGCCGGGTGTCGCCGAGCAGCCAGCGCCCCACCACCACCTTCTGCTGGTTGCCGCCGGAGAGCGTCCGCACCGGGCGCAGCACGTCGCGGGGGCGCAGTTCGAGCAGGTCGGCGATCCGGTTCGCCTCGGCGCGCTCCCGCCCGGCGTTGGTGAAGCCCAGCCGGGCGAACCGGGCGAAGGTGGCCAGGGTGACGTTGCGGTAGATCGGCTCACCGAGCAGCAGCGCCTGGCTCTTGCGCTCCTCCGGGGCCATGCCGAGCCCGGCGCGGACCGCCGCGCCGACGCTGCCCGGCCGCAGGGCGCGACCGGCCACGGCGACCGTGCCCGCGTCCGGCCGGCGGGCGCCGAAGATCGTCTCCAGCACCTCGGACCGGCCGGAGCCGACCAGCCCGGCGATGCCCACGATCTCCCCCGCCCGCACCCGCAGCGACACGTCGCTGAACTCGCCGGCCCGGCTCAGCCCGTCGACCCGGAGCAGCTCGTCGCCCACGCCGTCGTCGGCCGGGCGCTCCGGGAAGACGTACTCGATGCTGCGCCCGGTCATCCGGCTCACCAGGTCGTTGGTGGGGGTGGTCCGGGCGGGCAGGTTGGCGGCGGTGGTGCGGCCGTCCTTGAGCACGGTGACCCGGTCGCCGATCTCGCGGATCTCCTCCATCCGGTGCGAGATGTAGATGACGGCGATGCCCTGCGCGGTCAGCTCCCGGATGATGCGGAAGAGGTTGCCCACCTCGTCGTGGGCGAGCACCGCGCTCGGCTCGTCCATGATGATCAGCCGGGCCTCGTGGGAGAGCGCCCGGGCCATGCTGACGATCTGCTTGCCGGCTGCCGGCAACGCCCGGACCATCCGGCCCGGCGGGATCTCCGGGTGGCCGAGCCGACCCAGGATCTCCCGGGTACGGCGGGCCATGTGACCACGGCGCACGAACCCGAGCCGACGCGGCTCGTGACCCAGGAACGCGTTCTCCGCGACCGAGAGATCCTCGACGAGGTCCAGCTCCTGGTAGATGGTGGCGATGCCGGCGCGCATCGCGGCCTGCGGGTTGGCGAAGACGGTCGGCCCGCCCCGCCACTCGACCAGCCCGGAGTCCGGCCGGTGCACGCCCGCGAGGACCTTGATCAGGGTGGACTTGCCGGCGCCGTTCTGACCGAGCAGGCAGTGCACCTCGCCCGCCCGCACCTCCAACTGCACGCCGTCCAGGGCCCGGACGCCGGGGAATGTCTTGACCACGTCGGTCAGTCGCAGCACCACGTCACCGACGACGGTGTCGGCGGATGCTCCGACCAGGGGTTGACTGTCCATGCCGCCTCCCGGCTGGTCGTCTCTTGTGCTCATGACGCCTCGAGGAAGGCGACGTCGCTGGCGAGCACCGCCGCCCCGGCGACCCCGGCCCGCGACCCCAGCTCGGAGAGGACCACCGGCAGGTTGCCGGTGGCGAGCGGGAGCGACCGGCGGTAGACCACGCTGCGGATCTCGGCGAGCAGGATGTGCCCGAGCTGGGCCAGCCCGCCACCGATCACGATCATGGACGGGTTGGTGAAGCTGACCAGTCCGGCCAGCACGCCACCGACCCGCCGCCCGCCGTCGCGGATGAGCTGGATGCAGGTCACGTCCCCCTCCACCGCGCCCAGCGCGACGTCGAGGGCGCTGACCGCGCCGCGGTCGGCCAGCCGCTCCGCCAGGGCCGGGGACGACCCGCCGCGCGCGGCGACGGTCGCCTCCCGGGCCAGGGCCGCGCCGCTGAACAGCGCCTCCAGGCAGCCGGCGTTGCCGCAGGAGCACATCGGACCGTTCGGGTCGACCTGGATGTGCCCGATGTCGCCGGCACAGCCGTCGGTGCCCCGGTAGACCTCGCCGCTGAGGTAGATGCCGCACCCGATGCCGGTGCCGATCTTGATGAAGAGGAAGTCGTCCACCGAGTGCGCCACGCCGCCGTGCCGCTCGCCGATGGCCATGATGTTGACGTCGTTGTCGACCACCGCCGGGCAGCCGTGTTCCCGGGTCAGCAGCTCGCGCACCGGGAACCGGTCCCAGCCCGGCATGATCGGCGGCGAGACCGGCACGCCGTCGCGGAAGCTCACCGGGCCGGGCAAGCCGACGCCGATCGCGTCGAGCCGCTCGTACACCCCGTCGGCCTTCGCCTTGTGCAGCAGCTCGTTGACCCGGTGCATCGTCGCCTTGGGCCCGGACCGGATGTCGGCCGGCTCGGCGTACGCGGCGACCGGTTCGAGCCGGCCGTCGACCACCTCGACGTCGATCGAGCTGGCGCCCATGTCCACCGCCGCGAAGCGCAGCCTGGGATTCAGCTCGACCAGGGTGGACCGGCGACCGCCCCGGGAGGCGGCCAGACCGGCCTCGGCCACGTAGCCGAGCGTGACCAGTCGGTCGAGCTCGGCGAGCAGTCGTGGCCGGGGCATCTGGAGCCGGTCGGCGAGCTCCGCCCGGGACACCGCGCCCTCGTCGCGCAGCAACCGCAGCAGCCGCAGGTGCAGGTGGTCGGCCGTCCGCACCAGGCTCACCTCGATTCCAGCCGTTCACATCGACGGAATGTCGATGTGTTGTGCCCGACACAGTAGGAGTCTTCCGCAGCACGTGTCTAGGGCTTCAGCGAATCAGGCTCCAACTTTTGTCTTCTCGGACAAAAGCTACGGATGGTGTCGCTCCGACGCCACGGGCGCCGCCCCGACCGCCCGGGGCGGCTCTCGGCCGCCCGGGGCCGGGCGCCGCCCGCGCCGGCCCTCCGCTGGCGGGGAGCGCCGGTCGACAGCCGACGAGCCGGCCGCCTGGTCGGCGGCCGGCTCGTCGCGGGACTCGTCGGGCTCTCGTCGGACGCCCTCCCGGGCGCGGCGGAGCAGGTCAGCGCTTCTTGCGGAGCTTACGGTCGTCCCGCAGCTCGACGTACGGCTCCCGGTCCGGCGGGTGCCCGGCCGCGATGGCCCGACTCCGTTCGAGCTCGGCGTCGAACTCCGCGCCCAGCAGGATGGCGATGTTGCTCAACCAGAGCCAGACCAGGAAAATGATCACGCCGGCGAGCGCCCCGTACGTCTTGTTGTACGAGCCGAAGTTGCTGACGTAGAAGGCGAACAGGCCGGAGATCGCCACCCAGAGCACCACCGCGAGCACCCCGCCCGGGCTGACCCAGCGGAACCCGCCGTGCCGGGCGTTCGGCGACGCCCAGTACAGGATGGCGAACATCAGGCTCACCAGGATCAGCAACACCGGCCACTTGGCCACGTTCCACACCGCGACAGTGGTCGAGCCGAGCCCGATCGCCTCGCCGGCGGCCTCGGCCAGCCGACCCGTGAAGATCACGATGACCGCGCTGACCAGCAGCAGCACTCCGATCACGGCGGTCACCCCGACCCGGATCGGCAGGGTCTTCCAGATCGGCCGCCCCTCGGGCACGTCGTAGATGGAGTTCGACGCGCGCATGAACGCGGCGACGTAGCCGGAGGCCGACCAGAACGCGGCCAGCAGACCGATCACCGCCGCGACGCTGGCCAGCCCACCGGAGGCGCCCGCCTGGTCGATGGCGCCCTCGATGATGGCGCGGATGTTCTCCTCCGGCACCGCCTCGGTGACCGTGTCCCGGACCTCGTCGGTGGCGTTCTGGCCGAGCAGCCCGAGCAGGGAGATCAGCACCAGCAGCCCGGGGAAGATCGACAGCACGCCGTAGTACGTCAGGGCCGCCGCCCAGTCGGTGAGGCTGTCGTCGGAGAACTCCCGGAACGTCCGGCGCAGCGTGTCCAGCCAGCCGGTGCCGGACAGCTCGGTCGGGCTGTCCGGGCCGTCGCCCGGCCCCACCGGGCGGTTCCGTCCCCCGGCCGGGCGGTCCGGGTCGTCGTCGGCCCGGGTCGGGCGGTCGGCGCCGGTCGGGCGGTCGGCGCCGGTCGGGCGGTCGGCGCCGGTCCGGCCCGGCCGGTCGACGTCGTCCCGGTCGGCGGTGGTCACCGCACGGTCGCGCCGCGATCCGCGGCCGGTGGGCTCGTCGGAGGCCATCGCCCCTCCCTCAGGTCGGCTGTCTCCTCCTCGTCATGCCCCACCGGCCGACCGGATAACCCACCATCGCGGGGACCGACCCGATGTCACACCCACCCGCGGGCCGGGGCGCCCACGTGGGCGCCCCGCTCACCGCCCCGCTCGGCGCGGGTCCGCGAGACCGGGTCGGGCGCCCGCGCGAGCGTCCGGGTGGCCACGCCGGGGCGGCCACCCGACCGACGCCGATGCCGATCACCAGCCCGGCGGCGGCGGCCAGTTCGAGCAGGCCGATCAGGCGGGACAGGTTGGTCGACAACCCCAGGTGCCGCGCCGACTCGGCGGCCTGGGGCACGTTGAACACCTTGAAGAGCCCGATGACGACGAACGCGACAGCGAGGAGCAGGGACAGGACGACGAGCGCGATGAACATGGAGCCTCCCGGGGCGAGGTGTCGGTGTGTCGGATGGGGGCGACGGCCGGTCCGGTAGGCCGTCGCCGGTGGTCAGGCCGATCCGGGCCGGGGGCCGGCCGGGACGATCACCGCGACGCCGACGGCCCGGCGCTCGACCCCGCGAGGTCGCGGACGGCGTCGAGGGCCGCCGCCAGGGACGCCTCGGCCTGCGCCGTGAACGGCGGCCCAGGTCGGTGAGCCGGTCGGCCAGCTCCGCCCAGGCGGTGAACTTGGCCAGGTCGAGGTCCAGCTCGGCCAGCCGTTCCTTGGGCGCGATGCCGACGAGGTGGGCCAACTGCTCCTCGCGGGGTAGCCCACGGAGCTGGTCGGGCAGGTCGAGGGACTGTCTCTTGTCGATCAGTGCGAGGAAGAACGCCAGGTTGGTGGCGGTCTCGACGAAGTCGAGCTCGTTCATCCGGTACTTGATGTGCGGTGGCAGGTTGAAGCTGCCGACGAAGTCGACCCGCTCGCCCTCGGCCTCCAGCCGTTTGGCGATCTCGAAGGCCACCGCCCCGCCGTACGAGTAGCCGGCGACCGCGTACGGGCCGTGCGGTTGCCGGGACCGGATGGCCGTGAGGTACGTGTCGACCATCTCGGCCATGCTGGCGAACGGGGTCTCGCCGGCGTTGAAGCCCCGGGTCCGCAGCGCGTGGAACGGCCGGTCGCCGACGAAGTACCTGGCGAGGTTCACGAAGACCAGCACCTCGCCGACCCCGGGGTGCACGCAGAACAGCGGCGTCCTGTCCCCGCTGCCCTGCAACGTGACGACCGGGTCGTACGGCCGTTGGACGGCGGCGTCGTCGGTGGGCCGCGCGGCCAGGGCGCGGACGCTCGGCGCGGTCGGCACCGTGATGATCTCCAGATCCGTCACGCCCAACCGGCGGGCAGCCGTCGGCGGTGAAGGCGGCCCGGGTGGCCGGCTCGTCGCGGTGGTGGCCGGGGGTGACCATCGGGCCGGTGAGCTGGAGCTCGCCCACCTGGCCGGGGGGGGCAGCTCGCGGTCCTGGTCGTCCACCACGCGCATCCGCAGGCCGGGCACGCAGGTGCCGAGGTTGGCGAACTTTTGGCCGGTGTCGGCGGCCGGGAAGTCGGTGGAGTAGATGCTGCCGGCGCAGGTCTCGGTCATGCCGAACGCGGGCCACAGCGCCGAGGGCGCGAGACCGTGGGGCGCGAACCGGTCGAGGAAGGGGAGTTGCCGGTCGAGCCGGAGGTGTGCGCCAAGTCACTCGGCGTGACTGATCATCTTTTCCGTCGGCCCTGTCGACTATTCGGAACAGGCCGGAAACAAAATGGTGATCAGGCGAGGGCGGACCGGGCGGCAGCCACCAGTCGACCGGTCTCCGCGACCACCTCGGGGTCGTCGACCGGGGTGCCCGGGTCGTAGCGGACCGTCCACGTCAACCCGTCCACGCCGGGCACCCGCCGGGCGGCGATCCGACCCGCCCCGCCGGGCACCTGATGGTGCGCGGTGTACCCCACCGACTTCGTCACCCGGGCGCGCACCTGGTGCGGCAACTCCCCCGGGTCGAGCAGCAGGTACGTCAGCACGGGCGCGTCGGCGACCACCAGCCAGCCGTCCCGCTCCGCGACCGGCTCGGCCGGGGTCACGGTCAGCTCCCGCCCGGACCACACCGCCTTGAGGACGTCGTGCCATCCCAGCCGCTCGGCCCGGCCGGGCAGCCAGAGCCCCAGATTGGTGGCGGCCACCACGCCGTCGCCGGAGTCACCGACCCCGGCCCAGGCGAGCACCCGCTCGTGCGCCGCCAACGCCGGCCGGCGCGCGGCCGGAAGTCTGCGCCGACGCTGGAACAGCCCCATCACAGACCTCCCGCCGCCTGCTCGCGCAGCGCCCGGGCGTGCTGCTCCAACGACAGCAGCTCCCCGAAGAGCGCGAAGTACTCGTCCTTCTCCGCCACCGGGTTCACCCGCTGGATCCTGGACTTGAGCTCCCTGATCCGGCCGGTCACCGAGCCCCACTGCAACGTGGCCAGCGTGACCGACACGTACCGGGGATCGGGCTCGCCGTCGATCCGCAGCGGCTCCACCGCCAGCTCGGCGACCAGCGCCTGCGCGCCCAGGTCGGGGCAGGCGTCCTGGACCTGGCCGATCCAGACCGCCCCGCCGGTCGCCGCCGTCACCCCGCCGACCGCCGCGACCGCCGACCGCACCACCTGGTGTACCGGATGCCGGTACGCGTCCGCGTCGACCGCGTCGAACATCGGGCCGGCCAGCACCGGCTCCTGGAGGGCCAGCTTCAGCGCCTCCCGCTCGACCATCGACTGCGGGCTGTCCACCGCCGGCCCCCGCCGGACCGGCGCGGGACGCCCCTCCCGGCCCGGATCGGCCCCGGCGGCGGCCACCGCCCGCTGCACCGGCTCGATCTCCATGCCGAGGTCACCGGCAAGCTTGCGGACGTACTCGGGACGCTTCTCGGCGTCCTTGAGCTTCGCCACCAGCGGGGCGGCCCGGCGCATCGCCTCCACCCGACCGTCCACGGTGTCCAGGTCGAACCGGCTGATCACGTGCCGCAACGCGAAGTCCACGAGCGGCTCGCGGCGGGCCACCAGATCCCGGACGGCCAGGTCGCCCTTTGCCAGCCGCAGCTCGCACGGGTCCATGTTGTCCGGGCTGACCGCGATGAACGTCCGCCCGACGAACCGCTGGTCGTCGTCGAAGGCGCGCAGCGCGGCCTTCTGGCCGGCGGCGTCCCCGTCGAAGGTGAAGATGACCTCGCCGGCCACGTCGTCGGTGTCCAGCAGCAGCCGGCGCAGCACGCCGATGTGGTCCGCGCCGAAGGCGGTGCCGCAGGTCGCCACGGCGGTGCTCACGCCAGCCAGGTGGCAGGCCATCACGTCGGTGTACCCCTCGACGACCACCACCCGCCCCTGCCTGGCGATCTCCCGTTTGGCCTGGTCGAGGCCGTACAGCACGTGCGACTTCTTGTAGATCGGCGTTTCGGGGGTGTTCAGGTACTTCGGTCCGTCGTCGTCGTCGAACAGCTTGCGCGCCCCGAAACCGATCACGTCGCCGGCGAGGTCCCGGATGGGCCAGAGCAGCCGGCGGCGGAACCGGTCGATCAGCGAGCCGGACCGGGCCGGCCGGGACAGCCCGGCGGTGACCAGCTCGTCGTGGCTGAACCCCTGCTGACGCAGATGCTTCGTGAGCAGGTCCCAGGCGTCCGGGGCGAAACCACAGCCGTACCGCTGGGCGGCGGCCCGGTCGAAACCGCGCTCGGCGAGGAACTCGCGGGCCGGACGGGCCCCGGCCGTGCCGAGCTGGGCGGCGTAGAACTCGGCGGCGGCGGCGTGCGCGGCGACCAGCCGTTGCCGCTGGCCCTGCTGCTGCCGCGCGCGCGGCGCCGGCTTGCCGTCCTCGACGTACCGGAGCTGAATGCCGGCGCGGGCGGCCAGCCGCTCCACCGACTCGACGAAGCTGAGGTGCTCGGCGTCCATCAGGAACTTGATCGCGTCGCCGCCGACGCCGCAGCCGAAGCAGTAGAAGACGTTACGGGCCGGCGAGACGTTGAACGAGGGGCTCTTCTCGTCGTGGAACGGGCAGAGGCCCTTGAGGTTGCCGCCGCCGGCCGAGCGCAGGGTGACCGTCTCCGAGATGACGTCCCCGATCGAGGTGCGCTCCCGGACCAGCGCGATGTCCTCGTCCCGGATCCGTCCCGCCATCGGTCACCCCCTCGGCGTACATCCTGCCCTGCCGGACCGGCGACCGGCCCGGCGGGGTTCGGAGGGGTGACCGCCGTCGACGGACCCGGCGGGCGGCGGTCAGGAGCCGCGCCGCCAGAAGTGCCGGGTGACCGAGGGCGGGTCCTCGTCCTCGTACGACCGGGCGGCCCGCACCGCCGTGGCCAGGCCGGCCGGGCGGCGGGTCCGGGTCGGCTGGACCAGCGGATCCCGGGCCAGGTCGCGCAGCAGCGCCACGGCGAGACCGAGCATCACCACCACGAACGGCAGGGCCACCATGATGGTGGCCTGCTGCAACGCGTCGAGCCCGCCGACCAGCAGCAGCACCGCGGCGACCGCGCCGATCAGCACCCCCCAGAGGACCACCACCGGCCGGTACGGCCGCAGCGCCCCCCGGGAGCTCAGCGAGCCGAGCACCAGCGAGGCGGAGTCGGCGCTGGTCACGAAGTAGATCGAGATCAGCACCATGGCCAGCACGCTGGTGACGGTGGCCAGCGGCAGCGTGTCGAGCAGCCCGAACAGCGCCTGCTCGCTGCTGGCCGCCGCGTCGGCCACCAGGTCCCGGGCGCCGGTGGCCTGGGCGCGCAGCGCGCTGCCGCCGAGCACCGCGAACCAGACCGCGCTGGCCCCGCTCGGCACGAGCAGCACCCCGATCAGGAACTGCCGGATGGTCCGACCCCGGGAGATCCGGGCGATGAAGACGCCGACGAACGGCGCCCAGGAGATCCACCAGGCCCAGTAGAAGATCGTCCAGCCGCCGAGCCAGGACGGGTCGGAGAACGCCCCGGTCCGGGTGGACATGGTGACCAGGTCGCTCAGGTAGTCGCCGACGGCGGCGGGCAGGACCTCCAGGGTGTAGATGGTCGGGCCGAGCACGAAGACGAACAGCAGCAGCCCGACCGCCAGCAGCACGTTCGTGGTGGAGAGCCACTTGATGCCCCGGTGCAGGCCGGAGAAGGCGGAGACGACGAAGGCCAGCGTCAACGCTCCGATCACCACCAGCTCGACGGTGGTGGTGTCCGGCACCCCGGCGACGAGGTCCAGCCCGGCGGCGACCTGGAGCGCGCCGAGACCCAGGCTGGTCGCCGAGCCGAAGACGGTGGCGAAGACGGCCAGCAGGTCGATCACCCGACCGGCCACGCCGTCGGCCCGCCGACCGAGCAGCGGGGTGAAGGCCGCCGAGATCCGGTTGTCCCGACCCCGCCGGAAGGTCGAGTACGCCAGCGCGAGCGCCACCACGGCGTAGATGCCCCACGGGTGCAGGGTCCAGTGGAAGAGGGTGTACTGCATGGCCGCCGCCCCGGCCGCGCCGGTCTGCGGCTCGACCCCGCTGGCCGGCGGTGGCGTGGCGTAGTGCTGGATCGGCTCGGCCACGGCGAAGAAGACCAGACCGATGCCCATGCCGGCGCTGAACATCATGGCCACCCAGGCGAGGCCGGAGAACTCCGGCTCCTCGTCGTCGGCGCCGAGCCGGACCCGACCGAACCGGGACACCGCGAGCACCACGGCGAGCACCAGGAACGCGTCCGCGGCCACCACGAAGAACCAGCCGAAGGTGTCGATCACCCAGGCCAGGCCGGAGGTGCCGAACGAGGCCAGGGAGTCCCGGCCGGCCACGCCCCAGACGACCACGGCCAGCACCCCGCCGACGCCGAGCGCGAGCACCAGGGGGTCGGCGGCCCGGCTCGCGGGACGTGACTTCTCCTCGACCATGCTGCCCACCCTGCCAGAATCGCGAATGATGCGCCATGCATACCATTCGTCATCCTCATCCCGATGCCGGATGCCCTTCCACCCCGGGCTCAGTGGATCGCGGCGGTCTCCTCCCGCTCGATCTGACGGTTCCAGTCCGGCTTGCTCGACCGCCAGCCCTCGTCGTCGAAGCCACGCCGCCAGTAGCCGGAGATCGACAGCATCTCCCGGGACACCCCCCGCTCGACGCGCAGCAGCCTGCGCAGCTCCCGGACGAAGGTCGCCTCACCGTGCACGAAGGCGTGCACCACGCCCGACGGGAACGCCAGCGCGCGGACCGCGTCGACCAGGGCCTCGCCGACCGGCCGGTCGCCCCGGTGCAGCCAGACCAGGTCGACCGCGCCGGGACTGGGCAGCGGCTGCTCGTCCGCCGGCCCGTCGACCTCCACGAAGACCCGGGCCGGCACGCCGGCCGGCAGCCGCTCCAGCGCCGCCGCGATCGCCGGCAGGGCGCTCTCGTCGCCGACGAGCAGGTGCCAGTCGGCCTCCGGGCTCGGCGCGTACGCGCCGCCGGGGCCGGTGAAGTGGACCGGGTCGCCGGGCCGCAACCCGGCCGCCCACGGACCGGCCACCCCCTCGTCGCCGTGGTGCACGATGTCGATGGTCATCCGGGCCGCCACCGGATCCCAGGCCCGCACGGTGTACGCCCGCAGCCGGGGCCACTGCTCGGCGGGCAGGTCCCGGCGGATCGCGGCGAGGTCGAACGGCGTCGGATACGACACCCCGGGCCGGGGGAACAGCAGCTTCACGTAGTGGTCGGTGTGCTCGCCCAGCGGCAGGCCGACCAGCTCGTCACCGCCCACGACCAGGCGGATCACGTACCGGGTGAGGCGGTCGGCGCGGACGACGTGGGCGGTGGTGACCTTCTTCGGACGGTCGCTCATGGCGTCAGGCTAACCCCGCCCCGACGACGACGGACGGTCGGTCGACGGCCCCGGGCGGGGCGTCGGACGGTCGGTCGACGGCGTCAGGGCGGGCGGGTGGCTCAGGTGACCAGTCGACGGTGCCAGGCCACCGCGGCCGGGTCGGTCAGCGACGCGACCTGGTCGACCACCACCCGCAGCCGGGCGGCGTCGTCCGGGGCGGCCCGCCACCACGGCGCGAACACCGGGTCCAGGGCGTCCCCGCCCCGCGCCACCAGCGCCGCCACCAGCCCGCCCAGCAGCTCCCGCTGGCGGGCGTACCGGGCGCCCGCCCCGGGACCGCGCATCACGTACCGCAGAGCGATGCCCTTGAGCAGCGCGCACTCGGCGCGCGTGCGGCGGGGCACGACCAGGTCGGCGGCGTACCTGTGGTGCGGCCCGGGGCCGTACCGCTCCCGGGTCGCCGCCACCGCCGCGGCCACGAACCGCCCGGTCAGCATGCTGGTCGTCGCCTTCAGCGCCACCTGCGCCCGATGGCTGCCGTCGTGGTCGACGACCGGGGCGAGCACCGGGTCGGCGAGCAGCTCCGCCAGCACGTCGGCCAGGTCCGCGGCGGACTCCCCGGAGTAGACCGCCGCCACGTCCGCGCAGAGGGCCGCCTGCTCGTCGGCGTCGTGCCGCAGCGGCCGGAGCGTGACGTACCCGCCGTGGATGCCGTCCTCCACGTCGTGCACCGAGTACGCCACGTCGTCGGCCCAGTCCATGACCTGCGCCTCCAGGCAGCGTCGACCGGTGGGCGCGCCGGCCCGCAGCCAGTCGAAGACCGCCCGGTCGTCCGGGTACACGCCGAACTTCACCTGGCCGGGGCGGCGCGGCCAGGGATACTTGCTGACCGCGTCGAGGGACGCCCGGGTCAGGTTGAGCCCGGCCGACGTGCCGTCCGGGGCGAGCACCTTGGCCTCCAACCGGGTGAGCACGCGCAGGGTCTGCGCGTTGCCCTCGAATCCGCCGCACTCGGCGGCCAGCGCGTCCAGGGCCGCCTCGCCGTTGTGCCCGAACGGCGGGTGCCCCAGGTCGTGGGCCAGCCCGGCGACGTCCACCACGTCCGGATCACAGCCCAGGCGGGCGCCCATCTCCCGGGCGATCTGCGCCACCTCCAGCGAGTGGGTCAGCCGGGTACGCAGGAAGTCGTCGGTGCCGGCGGTGTGCACCTGGGTCTTCGCGGCGAGCCGACGGAACGCCGCCGAGTGCAGCACCCGCGCCCGGTCCCGCTCGTACGGGCCGCGACCGTGCCCGGTGTCCTTCGGCGACTCGGCCACCCACCGCCGCGTGTCGCCGTCGCCCGGGCGGGCCACGGCAGCCGCCGGGTCGACGTCGGGGTCCACCGCCCGCTCAGCCGGTCTGCTCGCGCTGGCGGAACACGCGGAACCCGTTCCCCCCGGGGCCGGCGGGCCCGGCCCACCGGCGGGCGCGTCGGGCCGGACCATCGGCGTCGCTCGTCGGGCGCTCCCCCACGCTGGTCATCGGGCCTTCCTTCGCTGCGGACCACGGTGTCTCGGGCCAGCCCAGGTTACGCCGACCGGCGGCGGCCGGCGCGGTGACGACGACCGACCCAGGTCACCCCCACCCTCCCAGCCGGAGCGACGGTTCGGCGGAGCACGCATCGACCGAACGGGCCTGGAGGTGTGGACCGATCGCGGACCGCTGCGGGACCACGGGGACCAGTGGCCGCCGGTAACGTCCCAGGAGCGGAACGTCACCGACGCCACGCGGCGGTGACCCGAGCACCCGGGAGGGCGATCGTGGACGCTGACGCGTTGATCGACGCGGAGTTGCGGCTGCTGCGGGCCGGTCGGCCCGAGGTGTCCGGCGTCGTCCTGGCCGGCACGGACGGTCTGTTGGTCGCCAGCGACCTGACCGAGCCGGCGGCCACCCACCTCGCCGCGCTCGCCGCCGCGAGCTTCGGCCTCGGCCAGCGGTTCGCCCTCGCGGTGGAGCAGGGCGAGTTCCGCGAGCAGGTGGTCCGGACGACGGCCGGTCACGTGGTCGTGCACCCGGCCGGCGGGCACGCGCTGCTGGTCCTGGTCGTCGGCGCGCAGGCCGACCCCGGGGCGCTGCGCGAGCCGGCGCGGGCGGCGGCCGGGCGGGTCGGCGAGATCGTCGACGCGCACCGGGTCGGGTACGCCGTCCCCACGCCGGTCGTGCCCCGCCCGCTGGTCACCCGCACGCCGATGGCGACGGTTCCCCGGCACCTGCTGCGCGCCGCGCCGGCCTGGCGACGTCCACCGGTCTGATCAGCGGCTGTCGGAGCCGTCGGTCTCGACGACGGCGCGGGCCGCCTCCAGCCGGGCGACCGGCACCCGGAACGGCGAACAGGAGACGTAGTCCAGCCCGACGGCGTGGAAGAAGCGCACCGACTCCGGGTCGCCGCCGTGCTCGCCGCAGACGCCGAGCTTGAGGTCCGGCCGGGCGGCCCGGCCCTCCTCTGCGGCGATGCGCACCAGTCGGCCCACCCCGTCCCGGTCGATCGACTCGAACGGCGAGATGCCGAAGATGCCCAGCTCCAGGTAGCGCCAGAAGAACGCCCCCTCCACGTCGTCCCGGGAGAAACCCCAGGCCATCTGGGTCAGGTCGTTGGTGCCGAACGAGAAGAACTGCGCCGCCTCGGCGATCTGGCCGGCGGTCAGGGCGGCCCGGGGCACCTCGATCATGGTGCCGATCAGCACCTCGATTCCGGCGTCCCGGACCACCTCGGCGATGATCTTCTCGGCTTCGGCGCGTACCGTCTCCAGCTCCTGGACCGCGCCGACCAGCGGGACCATGATCTCCGGTCGGGCGGTGACGCCGCGGCCGGCGCACTCGACGGCCGCCTCGGTGATCGCCCGGACCTGCATCGCGAACAGGCCGGGGATCACCAGCCCGAGGCGCACGCCCCGCAGGCCGAGCATCGGGTTCTCCTCGTGCATCCGCCGGACGGCGGCCAGCAGCGCCTCCTCCTGGGCCACGTCCTCGCCGCGTTCCTGGGCGACGGCGACGTTCACCGCGAGCTGCTCCAGCGGGGGAAGGAACTCGTGCAACGGCGGGTCGATCAGCCGGACGGTGACCGGCAGCCCGTCCATCTCCCGGAAGATGTCCACGAAGTCGGCCCGCTGCAACGGCAGCAGGGCGGCGAGGGCGGCCTCCCGCTCGTCGTCGGCGCGCGCCAGGATCAGCCGCTCGACCAGCTCCCGGCGGTCGCCGAGGAACATGTGCTCGGTGCGGCACAACCCGATGCCCTCCGCGCCGAAACGCCGGGCCCGGGCGGCGTCCGCGCCGGTGTCGGCGTTGGTCCGCACCGCCAGCCGCCGCCGCCCGTCGGCGTGCGTCATGATCCGGTGCACGGCCCGTACCAGCGCGTCGTCGGTGGTGGCCGGGTCGAGCGTGCCCTCGAAGTACTGCACCACCTCCGACGGCGTCACCGGCACCTCGCCGAGGTAGACCCTGCCGGTGGTGCCGTCGACCGACACCACGTCGCCCTCGACGACGGTGTGTCCGCCCACGGTGAACCGCCGTGCCGGGACGTTCACGTCGATCTCGTCCGCGCCGGAGACGCAGGTCTTTCCCATGCCCCGGGCGACCACCGCCGCGTGGCTGGTCTTGCCGCCGCGCGAGGTGAGGATGCCCTGGGCGGCGATCATGCCCGGCAGGTCGTCCGGGTTGGTCTCCCGCCGGACCAGGACGACCTTCTCCCCCGCGCCGGCCAGTTCCACCGCCCGGGCGGTGGTGAAGACCACCTTCCCGGAGGCCGCGCCGGGGGACGCGCCGACCCCCTGCGCCACCGGCGCGAAGTCGTGGTCGAGCTGGAACCGGGGGAACATGAGCTGGGCCAGTTGCGCGCCGGTGACCCGGTGCGTCGCCTCGTCCAGGTCGATCAGCCCCTCGTCGACGAGCTGACCGGCGATGACGAAGGCCGCCGCGGCGGTGCGCTTGCCCACCCGGGTCTGCAGCATCCACAGCTTGCCGCGCTCGATGGTGAACTCGATGTCGCACAGGTCACGGTAGTGCCGCTCCAGCCGGGCCATGATGTCGAGCAGCTCGTCGTACGACGCTTTGTCGATCCGTTCCAGCTCCTGCAACGGGACGGTGTTGCGGATGCCGGCGACCACGTCCTCGCCCTGGGCGTTGGCCAGGTAGTCGCCGTAGACGCCCTGCGCGCCGCTGGCCGGGTCACGGGTGAAGGCGACCCCGGTGCCCGAGTCCGGGCCGAGGTTGCCGAAGACCATCGCGACCACGTTGACCGCGGTACCGAGGTCGGCGGGGATGCGTTCCTGCCGCCGGTAGAGCACCGCCCGCTCGGCGTTCCAGGACTCGAACACCGCCCGGACGGCCAGGTCGAGCTGCTCGCGGGGCTCCTGCGGGAAGTCCCGGCCGGTGTGCGCGCGGAACACCTTCTTGTACGTGTCGACGAGCGCCCGCAGGTCGTCGGCGGTCAGGTCCAGGTCGTCGGTGGTGTCCCTGGCGCGTTTGGCCTCGTCGAGGGCGTGCTCGAACTCCTCGCCCGGCACCTCGCACACGGTCTTGCCGAACATCTGGATCAGCCGCCGGTACGAGTCCCAGGCGAACCTGTCGTTCCCGCCGGCCTGCGCGGAGAGCCCCACCACGCTGCGGTCGTTGAGACCGACGTTGAGCACCGTCTCCATCATCCCGGGCATGGAGAACTTCGCCCCGGAGCGGACGGAGACCAGCAGCGGGTCGTCCGGGTCGCCGAGCCGCCGGCCCATCTGCCGCTCCAGGGCGGTCAGGTGGACGGCCATCTGGTCGGCGAGGCCGTCCGGCTCCCGCCCGGTGGCCAGGTACGCCTGGCACGCCTCGGTGGTGACGGTGAAGCCCGGCGGCACCGGCAGACCCAGGTTGGTCATCTCCGCCAGGTTCGCCCCCTTGCCGCCAAGCAGCTCCTTGAGGTCCCGGTTGCCCTCGGCGAAGTCGTAGACGTACTTGTGTCCCACCGTCTCCTGCACAGCCACCAGAACCTCCCACGCGTACGCCGTTGGACACTTGACGAGAGTTCGCTCGCCGGTCGCCACGGGCCGAACGCCACGAACGCGCAGGTCGGACGGGCCACCGGTGGGCGAAGGTTAAGCGACCGGCCGCCCCTGTGGGTCCGTTCGGTGACAATAGGCACAGTCATCACGACTATCCGCGTTCGTACGGGTTTCTGGGAACGATCCCACGCGCAGGTTCACGCAGCTCAGCCCGGACCGGCGCGGACCCGCGCCCAGGTCAGGTCGGCCAGCCGCAGCCTCAACGCCGGCCCGGCCCGGGCTCGGAAGCGGCCCAGCCCAGCCCGGCCCGGGCTCAGAGCCGGCCCAGCCCGGCCCGGCGGGCCAGCCGGATCGCCTGGCCCCGGTCGGTGGCCTGGAGCTTGTGCAGCACATTGGAGAGATGGTTGCGGACCGTCTTCGGGCTCACCGACAGCCGCCGGGCGACCAGCACGTTGCCCAGCCCCTGGGCGACCAGGTCGAGCACCTGCCGCTCCCGACCGGTCAGCTCCGGAAACGGCGGGGGCGCGTCGACGCGTCCGGCGCAGAGCCGCTCCACCGCCCGGGCGGCGACCCGCGACGCCAACAGCACCTCGCCGTGGGCCACCGCCCGCACCGCCCGCTCCAACTCGGCCGGCCCGGCCCCCTTGTGCAGGTAGCCGCGGGCCCCGGCCCGCAGCGCCACCACGACCGACTCCGGGTCGTCGCGCCCACTCACCACCAGCACGCCCACACCGGGAAGGCGGGCCAGGACCGCACGGACGGCCGCCGCGACCACGGCGCCCCCGCCCGTCAGGTCGAGGACGACCACGTCCGGCCGGTGCCGGGCCACCACGGCCACCACGCCGTCGACGTCGTCGGCGGCGGCCACCACGCCCAGGTCGGGCAGCGCGTCCAGCACGGCCGTCAGCCCCAGCCGGAACACCGGCTGGTCGTCCAGCACGGCCACCCGGATCGCCGGATCCGCCGTACCGCCGGCCGACGGCACGACGGCGAGGTGCCGGTCGACCGGGTCACGGCGCGGGCCACGGGCCCGGCCCGGCTCCAGCGGCGACCCGCCTGCGGCCATCTCTTCCACCTCGCGCCCCCGAGCAGCGGTCCGGGTCCGGCGTGCGCTGACAGCCGGACGTGCGGGTCGACAGTGGCAGAGACGACTCGCAATCCGCGTGCACTCCTGGCAACCATCCGACCGGGTCGCCGCGTCCCGGACAACAGCCGGCCACGGGGGCGCGCGGGCGGCAGGGACGGCCGACAGGACCGTGAGGGGGAGCAGTGGAGTACCGGATCCTGGGGTCGACCGAGGTCACCGAGGGCGGTCGGAGTCTCGCGGTGGGTGGACCCAAGCCGCGACGGGCGCTCGCCGCGCTGCTGCTGGAGGCGGGCCGGGTCGTCCCGGTGGAGAGCCTGGTCGACGCGGTGTGGGGTGACGAGCCGCCACGGAGCGCGGTGAACGCGCTCCAGACGTACGTGTCCCGGCTGCGCCGGGTGCTCGGCGCGGGCACGCTGTGCCGGCACCGGGCCGGTTACCGGCTCACCGCCGACCCGGACCTGATCGACGCGCGCCGCTTCGAGCGGCTCCTCGCGGCGGGACGGGCGGCGCTGGCCGGCGGTGATCCCCGCGTCGGGCACCGACGCGTCGAGGAGGCGCTCGGGCTGTGGCGCGGGCCGGCCCTGCTGGACGTGGGCGACGCCCCGTTCGCCCAGGCCGAGATCGCCCGCCTCACCGAGCTGCGGCTGGTCGCGGCCGAGACCCGGGTCGAGGCGCGGCTCGCGCTCGGTGACGTCAGCGGCAGCGTCGCCGCCGCCCGCGCGCTCGTCGCCGACCAGCCGCTACGCGAACGCGGCGTGGCGCACCTGATGCTCGCCCTGCACCGGGACGGCCGTACGGGCGAGGCGCTGACCACGTACCACGACGTCCGGCGGCTCCTGGTTGACGAGTTCGGCCTCGATCCGGGGGACGGTCTGGCGGAGTTGGCCCAGGCGATCCTGCGGCAGGACCCGGGCCTGCGCGCCGCGCCGTCCCCGGCGCCGCACGCCGTCGGGCCGAGGACGGCCCGCCACCGGGAGTAACCCCGCGCCACCGGCGCGTCGGGCCCGAGCACGCCCCGCCGGCGCGTCGGGCCGGGCATGGCGGGGCGGGTCAGCCGCCGGAGTCGTCCAGCTCGGCGCCCTCGGGTACGACGTCGTCGTCCCGGCTGGCCAGCCAGCCGTCGGGCAGGAACACCTTGCCCGGCGAGTTGGTCCGCCCGCGCGGCTGGCCGAGCGCGCTGAGCGGGAAGGGCTCGGTCGGGTCGAGCTTGCCGAGCAGGTCGTCGAGCTGGGCCAGGCTGTCGATCATGGCGAGGGCGCGACGCAGCTCCCCGCCCACCGGGAAGCCCTTCAGGTACCAGGCGACGTGCTTGCGGAAGTCGGTGCAGCCGTCCCGCTCGCCCCGGGCCGGGGTGCGGGCGCCGGCGGTGAACTGGTCGACCAGCAGCTCGGCGTGCCGACGCATGGTGACCGCGACCTCCCCGAGGGTGGGCAGCCGCCGCTGCGACCGGCCGTCGAAGGCGGCGTGCAGGTCGGCGAAGAGCCACGGCCGACCGAGGCAACCCCGGCCGACCACCACCCCGTCGACGCCGGTGTGCGCGACCATCCGCAGCGCGTCCTCGGCCTCCCAGATGTCGCCGTTGCCGAGCACCGGGACGTCGAGCGTCTGCTTGAGGGTGGCGATGGCGTCCCAGTCGGCGGACCCCGAGTACCGCTGCGCGGCCGTCCGCCCGTGCAGGGCCACCCAGGCGACCCCGGCGTCCTGGGCGGCCAGTCCCGCCTCGACGTACGTCAGATGGTCGTCGTCGATGCCCTTGCGCATCTTGACGGTGACCGGCACCCCGGCGGGCGACGCGGCGTCCACCGCGGCCCGCACCAGCCGGGCGAAGAGCCGCCGCCGCCACGGCAGGGCCGACCCGCCGCCGCGCCGGGTGACCTTCGGCACCGGGCAGCCGAAGTTCAGGTCGATGTGGTCGGCGAGATCCTTCTCCACCACGATCCGCACCGCCCTGGCGGTGGTCTCCGGGTCGGTGCCGTAGAGCTGGAGGCTGCGCGGCCGTTCCCCGGCCCCGAAGGCGATCATGCGCAGCGTCTTCGGGTTCCGCTCGACAAGCGCCGTCGTGGTGATCATCTCGCAGACGTAGATGCCGCCGCCCTGCTCGCGGCAGAGCTGACGGAACCCGACGTTGGTGATGCCGGCCATCGGGGCGAGCACCACCGGCGGCCACACCTCGTGCCGCCCGAGGGTCAACGGGCGCGGGGCGGGAGCGGTCACGGCGGTCACCCGACAAGTGTAGGGAGCCCTGACGCCGGCCCGTCCGGGGCGCTTGTCCCGCGACGCGCCGACAAGTACCGTCACGACATATCGTCTCGATACATCGGGCCGATATCATCCGGTCGACGGGCCGGGCCCGCCCGCGGCGGGCCGGTGACGGTCAGGAAGGCGGCGACATGTCCGGCGGGCAGTTGTACGACACGATCGGCGTCAGCTACCCGGTGACGCGGCGCACCGAGCCGCGGATCGCCGCCCAGGTGTGGGCCGCGCTGGGTGACGCGCGGACGGTGCTGAACGTCGGGGCCGGCACCGGCTCCTACGAGCCCACCGACCGCGACGTCACAGCGGTGGAGCCGTCGGCGCTGATGCGGGCGCAGCGCCCCGCGGGCGCGGCGCGGTGCGTGGCCGCCACCGCGCAGAGCCTTCCGTTCGCGGACGGGTCCTTCGACGCGGCGATGGCTTTCGCCACCGTCCACCACTGGCCGGACCCGACCGCCGGGCTACGCGAGCTGCGGCGGGTCGCGAGGCGGGTGGTGGTGTTCACGCACGAGACCGGTGACGCGGGCTGGCTCCACCGGTTCTGGCTCACCCGCGACTACCTTCCCGAAGTCAGGCGTCTGGTGGTCGGCCGCCCGTCGCTGACCGAGCTGGCCGGCGCGATCGGCGCCCGGGTGGAGCCGGTGCCCGTCCCGTGGGACTGCGTGGACGGCTTCTTCGAGGCCTACTGGCGTCGGCCCGAGGCGTACCTGGACGAACGCGTGCGGCGCGGGACGTCGGTCTGGGGCCGGGTCGGGCCGGACGCCGAGCAGCGGGCGGTGGGCCGCCTCCGCGCCGACCTCGCCTCCGGCCGGTGGGCCGAACGCCACCGCGACCTCGTCGACCTCGACGCGGCAGAGCTCGGCCTGCGCCTGCTGGTGGCGTGAGCCGGGCCGGGCGTGGACCGGCTCACGCCAGCAGTCCGGCCCGGGGCGCGGGTCCCCGGGCCGGGCCCGGCGGCTCAGCAGCCGGGAAGACGCTCGATGAGGTACCGCTCGACCTGGTCGAGGGCGACCCGCTCCTGGGTCATGGTGTCCCGGTCCCGGACGGTCACCGCGTCGTCGGTCAGGGTGTCGAAGTCGACGGTGACGCAGAACGGGGTGCCGATCTCGTCCTGCCGGCGGTAGCGGCGGCCGATCGCCTGCGAGTCGTCGAACTCGACCACCCAGCGCCTGCGCAGGTCGGCGGCGAGCCCCTTGGCCTTCGGGGAGAGCGCCTCGTTGCGGGACAGCGGCAACACGGCCACCTTCACCGGGGCCAGCCGGGGGTCGAACCGCAGCACGGTGCGCTTGTCCACGCCGCCCTTGGTGTTCGGCGCCTCGTCCTCGTCGTACGCCTCCAGCAGGAAGGCGAGCACCGCGCGGGTCAGGCCGGCGGCCGGCTCGATCACGTACGGCACCCAGCGCTCGCCCTTGTCCTGGTCGAAGTAGGACAGGTCGACGCCGGAGTGCTTCGCGTGCGTGGTGAGGTCGAAGTCGGTACGGTTCGCCACGCCCTCCAGCTCGGAGAACTCCGTGCCGCCGAAACGGAACCGGTACTCGATGTCCACGGTCCGCTTCGAGTAGTGCGAGAGCTTCTCCCTCGGGTGCTCGTAGAAGCGCATGTTCTCCTCGGCGATGCCGAGGTCGCGGTACCAGTTCCAGCGCTCGGCGAGCCAGTACTCGTGCCAGGTCTCGTCGGTGCCCGGCTCGACGAAGAACTCCATCTCCATCTGCTCGAACTCCCGGGTACGGAAGATGAAGTTGCCCGGGGTGATCTCGTTGCGGAACGACTTGCCGGTCTGCGCGATGCCGAACGGCGGCTTCTTGCGGGCCGAGGTCGCCACGTTGTTGTAGTTGACGAAGATGCCCTGGGCGGTCTCCGGGCGCAGGTAGTGCAGGCCCTCCTCGCTCTCCACCGGGCCGAGGTAGGTCTTCATCAGGCCGTTGAACATCCGCGGCTCGGTGAAGGTGCCCTTGTTGCCGCAGTTGGGGCAGTTCAGCTCGGTCAGCGAGGCGGGCGGCCTGCCGTGCTTCGCCTCGTACGCCTCTTCGAGGTGGTCGGAGCGGAACCGCTTGTGGCAGGACTGGCACTCGGTCAGCGGGTCGACGAAGGCGTCCAGGTGGCCGGAGGCCGCCCACACGTCACGGGCCAGGATCACCGCCGAGTCGAGACCGACCACGTCGTCACGCTGCTGGACCATCGTCTTCCACCACTGCCGGCGGACGTTCTCCTTCAGCTCCACGCCGAGCGGGCCGTAGTCCCACGCCGACCGGGTGCCCCCGTAGATCTCGCTGGAGGGAAAGACGAAGCCCCGGCGCTTGGCGAGGCTGACGACGGCGTCGATACGGTCGGCGGGCATGTTTCCTCCTACGCCGGCTGGCGGCCGGCGGGGACAGGTGGCGGTCCGGACATGTCCGGGACAACGGTACGAGCACCACCGCCCCGGGGCCAGCAGAATACTCCCGGTGACCTGGGCGCCCACGGCGCGGGGCGGGCGACCCGGCGGGTCAGCTCACCCCGCAGATCTCCAACTGCCCGGTGCTGCCGTTCTGGCTCAGGGTGACCTGCTGGGTCTCCCGGCCGCCGCCGTCGAGGACCACCTCCACCGGGACGGTGAGCTCGTTGAGGTCCACCGTCCCGACCCGGTACGAGGTGATCTCCGGCTCGGCGGTCACCCGGCGCTCGAACTCCGGCCGGGACTCCCGCTCCTTGAGGCTCCGGCAGAGCAGGTCGTACGCCTCGCCGTACTTGTCGTCGGTGAGCGCGCGGTAGTAGTCGCCGGTCACGGCACGGCCCTGCTCGTCGATGGCCTCGGTGCCGGCGACCGCCAGCCCGATCAGCGCGGCCGTGCCGCCGCCGCAGCAGAGCAGCACGGCGAGCGCGCCCGCGCCGAGACCGAGCCACATCCGGACGCCCCGGCCCTCGGTGGGCGGGGCCGCGAACGGCGGGGCCACCCCGGGGCCGGCGGGTGGTGCGGGTACGCCGTGCGGCTCCGTCCCGTTCCCGCCGGGCGGCGCGGGGTACGGCGGTGGGGCTGCCGGTCCGGGTGCGGTCATACCGGCCAGGGTAGTGCCCGACCGATCACCGGTACGGGGCAGCGGCCCGATCACTGTCGGAGACCGTCACCTCGCCGCCGGGCGCGGCGCTGGCCAGCGTCTCGTACGCCGACGGCTCGTCCAGCGACTCGGCGAGCAACGGCACGGCGGCGACCTTGACGTCGAAGCCGCCCAGCGCCCGCCGGTACGCCCCCACCGACTCCCATTCGGTCACCAGGCACCAGTGGCGCGGGTCGTCGAGCGCCCGGACGAGTTCCCCGCGCCGGTAGCCGGGGCGGGCGGCGAGCGCGGCGAGGGCGGCGTGCGCCCGTTCGACGAAGGTGGTGGCGACGTCCCCGTCGACCACGAACCGGTTGGTGACGAGCACCGGGCGCCTCCTCGTAGAGTCTGTGGGATGCAGCGTACGCAGCGTCCTCTGGCGGTCCGGCTGGCCCGGGTGAACCCGACCACCGTGTTTCTGGCCACGCTGGGGCTGGTGCTGGTGGGTCTGCTCGTCCCGGGCGTGGTCGGCGGGGCGCTGTTGTTGGCGCTCGCCGTCGGCCTGGTGGCGTTGCTGCGGCTGACCTGGCCGGTGCAGACGCCGGCGACCCGGGTGATCCGGCTGCTCATGCTCACCCTGCTGGTCACCGTGGCCCTGGTGAAGCTGCTCTGAGCCGACCCGCCGCCCCAGCCGGGCCGCCGCCCCAGCCTGGTGGCTGGTCGCATGCAAGCATGCGTTTTTGACAATGATTGTCGTTGGGGCGGAGGGTGGGGACCATGAACAACAGCTCCGCTCCGCGTCTCCTGGCCGCCACCGCCACCGCCCTGCTCGCGCTGGGCGGCGTCACCGCCTGCTCGTCCGACGACGTGGCCGGCGCCGACCCGCAGCGGGTCGACGTGGTGGCCGCCTTCTACCCGTTGCAGTTCGTCGCCGAGCGGGTCGGCGGGGACGCCGTCGCGGTGACCAACCTGGCGAAGCCCGGCGCGGAGCCGCACGACCTGGAGCTGAACCCGGGGCAGGTCGGCCAGGTCAGCGAAGCCGAGCTGATCGTCTACCTGAAGGGTTTCCAGCCGGCGGTGGACGAGGCGGTCGCGCAGAACGGCGGCGACCGGACGTTCGACGTGGCGACCGTGCAGCCGCTGCTCGACGCCGCGGCCGGCGGACACGACCACGGACACGAGGGCGAGGAAGGGCACGAGGGCGAGGAGGAGCACGCGGACGAGGAGCAGCACGCCGAGGAGGAGGGCGGCGGCAAGGACCCGCACGTCTGGCTCGACCCGACCCGGCTGGCCACCATCGCCGACCGGCTCGCCGAACGGCTCGGCGCGGCCGACCCGGACCACGCGGCCGACTACACCGCGCGGGCCGGGACGCTGCGCGCCGAGCTGGAGAAACTCGACACCGAGTACGCCGCCGGCCTGAAGACCTGCCAGCGTCGGGAGATCGTGGTCAGCCACACCGCGTTCGGCTACCTGAGCGAGCGTTACCAGCTCGACCAGATCGGCATCTCCGGACTGGCCCCGGAGAACGAGCCGTCCCCGCAGCGGCTCGCCGAGGTCGCCGAGGAGGCCCGGGAGCACCGGGCCACCACGATCTTCTTCGAGACGCTGGTCAGTCCCAAGGTCGCCGAGACCATCGCCCGGGAGGTCGGCGCGAAGACCGCGGTGCTCGACCCGATCGAGGGCCTGTCGGCGGAGAACGCGGGAGGGGACTATTTTTCGGTGATGCGCAGCAACCTGGAAAGCCTACGGACGGCGTTGAGCTGTTCGTGAGCGCGCCCGTCATCAGCATCGCGCACGGGGTGGCCGGTTACGACGGCCGTCCCGTGCTGCGTGACGTCTCACTGGACGTCGTCGCCGGCGAGGTCGTCGCCGTGCTCGGGGCCAACGGCTCCGGCAAGTCCACCCTGATCCGCGCGACGCTCGGCCTGGTGCCGCTGCGCTCCGGCCAGGTCACCCTCTTCGGCGTCCCGCAGCGCCGGTTCCGGCAGTGGCACCGCATCGGGTACGTCCCGCAGCGGCTCGGCGCGGGCAGTGGCGTGCCGGCCACCGTGGCCGAGGTGGTCGCGTCCGGGCGGCTGGCCCGGCGGGGCGTGCTGCGCCCGGCCGGTCGCGCCGACCGGGCCTCGGTGGCCGAGGCGCTGGCGGCGGTCGGGCTGACCGACCGGGCCCGCGACCCGGTCGCCACCCTCTCCGGCGGGCAGCAGCAGCGCACCCTGATCGCCCGGGCGCTGGCCGGGCGACCCGAGCTGCTGGTGCTCGACGAGCCCACCGCCGGGGTGGACGCGGCCAGCCAGGAGGCGTTCGCCGGGGCGCTGGGCGGGTTCGTCAGCGGCGGCGGCACGGTGCTGCTGGTCGCCCACGAGCTGGGGCCGCTGCGCCCGCTGGTCACCCGCGCGGTGGTCGTCCACCACGGCGGGATCGCGCACGACGGCGTGGTGCCCGAGCCCGCCGGCCACCACGCCGACCCCGACCACGACCACGTGCACCCGCACGGCCCCGAGGAGCCCGCCGGGCTGTGGAGCGCCAGGTGAGCCTCTTCCAGTACGACTTCATGCTGCGCGCCCTGGTCGGCGCGCTGATCATCGGTCTGGCCGCGCCGGCGCTCGGCATCTACCTGGTGCAGCGCCGGCTGGCGCTGATCGGCGACGGGATCGGGCACGTGGCGCTGACCGGCGTCGGTGCCGGCCTGCTGTTCCAGACCTCGCCGGTGCTCACCGCGGTGGTCGCCGCCGGGCTCGGCGCGGTGGTCATCGAGCTGGTCCGGGAGCGTGGTCGCACCTCCGGTGACCTGGCCCTGGCGCTGCTCTTCTACGGCGGGATCGCCGGCGGCGTGATGCTGGTGGGGCTCTCCGACGCCAGCAACGCCAACCTCAACGCGTACCTGTTCGGGGCGCTGACCACCACCTCCCGTGCCGATCTGGTCACCATCGCGGTGCTGGGCGGCGCGATCCTGGTCACCATGCTCGTGCTCCGCCCGGCGCTGTTCGCCGTCTGCCACGACGAGGAGTACGCCCGGGTCTCCGGCCTGCCGGTCCGTACGCTGAACCTGCTGCTGGCGGTGACCACGGCGGTGACCGTCACCATCGCCATGCGGGCGGTCGGGGTCCTGCTGATCAGCGCGCTGATGGTGGTGCCGGTGGCCACCGCGCAGCAGGTCACCAGGGGGTTCCGCAGCACGATGGCGGCGGCGATGGCGATCGGTCTGCTCGCCGCCGGGGCCGGGGTGTGGGTCGCGGCGGTCGCCGACACCGCCCCGGGGGCGTCCGTGGTGGTGTTCGCGATAGCCTCCTTCCTGATCGTGGCGGTCGCCGCCGCGGGGTGGCGGGCCGTGCGCCGCCGGCACGCCGCGCACCCCCCGGCCCAACCCGAGCCGCACGAGGTGGTGCTGCGCTGATCCGGACCGCGCGGCGTCGCCGGGATTGGTTACCGTTGCAGAGTGACCAGCGGCAACGGCTACGACGTGTACGAGGGCGCGGGCGATCTGCTGCGCGCCCTGTCCGCGCCGATCCGGCTGGCCATCGTCAGCGAGCTCGCCCAGGGTGAACGCTGTGTCCACGAGCTGGTGGAGAAGCTCGGCGCGCCGCAGCCACTGGTCTCCCAGCACCTGCGGGTGCTGCGGGGCGCCGGTGTGGTGCGGGGCTCCCGGCGGGGCCGGGAGATCGCCTACGCCCTGGTCGACGAGCACGTCGCGCACATCGTGGCGGACGCGGTCAGCCACGCCGGGGAGGGAACATGAGCAGAGGTCGTGACCGGTTCATCCGGTCCGGGGTCGACCGACAGGCCAGCGGCGGCGGGGCCCGTGGCGGTAGCGCCACAGGCGGGAAGGCCGGCGGCGGGCGGGCCGGGACCGGGGAGGCGACGGCGTGAGCGAGACCGGCACGGCCGTCCGCAACACCCGGCAGCGTACGGCGGTGAGCGCCCTGCTGGCCGAGGTGGAGGGCTTCCACAGCGCCCAGGACCTGCACGCCATGCTCCGGGACCGGGGCGAGCGGGTCGGCCTGACCACCGTCTACCGGACCCTCCAGGGGCTGGCCGACGCGGGCGAGATCGACGTGATGCGCCCGCCGGGCGGCGAGCACCTGTACCGGCGGTGCAGCGAGGGGCACCACCACCACCTGGTCTGCCGCTCCTGCGGCCGTACGGTCGAGGTGGCCGGGCCGGCGGTGGAGACCTGGGCCGACCGGGTGGCCGCCCAGCACGGGTTCTCCGACGTCAGCCACACCCTGGAGATCTTCGGCACCTGCCCGTCCTGCGCCGACCACTGACCGGGGTCTGCGTCCGTCCGACGGCGGGCTGCGTCGGGGTTGCCGGCGTGGCACGCTGTCCGGCGTGAAAATCTACGCCGACCGTTTTCCGACCGCCGCCCGTCAAATCCTCACCGACCTGCTCGTCGTCGCCTGGGTGTGGCTCGCGGTCCGCGGCGCGCTCTGGCTGCACGACCTGGTGCAGAAACTGGCCGTACCCGGACAGAAGCTGGAGTCCGCCGGCGGCGGCCTGGCCGACAACCTCGCCGACGCCAGCGACAAGGTCGGCCGGGTGCCGTTGGTCGGTGACGAGCTGACCACGCCGTTCGAGCGGGCCGCCGACGCCGCCCGGTCGTTGGCCGGGGCCGGCCGGGACCAGCAGGAGCTGGTCGACCAGCTCGCCCTGGCGCTGGCCGTGGCGGTGCTGGTGTTCCCGCTCGGCATCGTGCTGGTCGGCTGGTTGCCGCTGCGGCTGCGCTGGATGCGGCGGGCCGGCGCGGCGGCGGCCCTGCGGTCCGCGCCCGCCGGCCGGGACCTGCTCGCCCTGCGGGCGCTGGTCGGGCAGCCGATGGGCAAACTCACCCGGATCGACCCCGACGTCGCCGCCGCCTGGCGGCGCGGCGACCCCGCCACGGTCGACGCGCTGGCCGCCCTGGAGCTGCGGGAACTGGGGCTACGACCGGGTCGGTAGGGTCGACCGGTGCGCCAGTTGTGAGTCGCCGTCGAGCCTTCTGCCCGCCGGGCGACCGGCGGCCGGGATCTCAGCTCCCGGGGATGATCGGCGGCTCCTCGTCCTCGTCGTCGTCCTCACCCCAGTTGCGTCGGGAGAACGGCAGGAACACCCAGAAGGTGAGGAACCACAGGCCGGCGATCCCGCTGAGCAGGAAGGCGATCGGTCGGTCCAGGATGAAGTCGGTGATCAGCAGCACCGCGCTGACCATCGACACCAGCATGAGCCCCAGACCGCCACTGGCCATCCGGTGGGCGAACCGGACGAGCTCCGGCTTGCGGCCCTGCCGGAACAGCGCCCGGTGGAACGCCACCGGTGAAATGATCATCGCGGTGGCCCCGGCGGCGGCCAACAGCGCCACCACGTAGATGTCCCGCTGGAACTCGGTGGTCTCGCCGAAGCCGGCGCTGAACGGCAGGGTGAGCAGGAACGCGAAGAGGATCTGCACACCGGTCTGGGCGACCCGTAGCTCCTGCAACAGGTCGGCGAAGTTCCGCTGCCAACGCTGCTTCTCGGTCTCCCTGGACAAACGCCACCTCCGCCTGCGATCGGACCGGCGGCGTGCTCCCTCCGCCGGGCAGCACAGCGTTTGCCCCGCGCCGGCAACCGTGAAACGCGTTCGCGTGCCGTGGGGACGGTGAATGTCCGTCGATCGCCGCGGCATCCTGGCCGCCGCCCGGGTCCCGCTGGCGGAACGGGCTGGTCGAAGGCCGGGCCGACAGCGCGGACGCCCCGGTCCACACCGGTCAGGAGACCGCGTCCACCTGGGCCAGCACCGCCTCGGCCAGCGCGCCGGGCGCCTCGTCCGGGATCCAGTGGCTCACCCCGGACAACTCGACGAACCGGAACTCGCCGGTCACGTGGGCCGCGCACGCCTCGGCCGCGGCGCGGCCGATCGCGATGTCCCGGTCGCTCCACACGAACGTGGTCGGCGTCGCCACCGGCCCCGTGCCGGCCATGTCCCGGCCGGACATGGCGCGGTACCAGTTCAGCGCGGCGGTCAACGCGCCCGGCTCGCGCATCGGCTGCACGTACGTGGCGACCCGGTCCCGGTCACCCACCCCGCCGAGCAGCTTGCGCAGGGCGGCGGCCTGCCAGGCCAGCAGCACCTTCTCCGCCTTGCCCTCCTTGCGGAACAGCGCCATGTACGCCGATCGGGCCTTCTGCTGCGGGTCGGTGGCCAGGGCGTGCGCCATGGCCGCCGGATGCGGCACGGAGACGGCGACCAGGCTGCGCACCCGCTCCGGATGCCGGGCGGCGAGCGTCCAGGCGACCACCGCGCCCCAGTCGTGGCCGACCACGTGCGCCGATCCGACGCCCAGGGCGTCGAGCACGGCCACCGCGTCGGCCACGCACTCCGTCATCCGGTACGCCCCGACGTCGGCCGGTCGGGCGCCGGGCGAGTAGCCCCGCTGGTCCAGCCCGTAGGTGCGCAGGTTGGCCGCGTGCAACGCCGGCAGCAGGTCGACCCACTCCCCGCTGTGCTGCGGGAAACCGTGCAGCAGCAGGACGGGATCGCCGTCCTCCGGGCCGCCGGCGTGCACTTCGAACGTCAGCCCCCGCGCGTCGATCCGCATGATCGCCAGCCTACCGCCGGCATCGCCCGCCCGTACCTACTCGTACTGCTGTCTCGGGGTCGGCACCTGCCGCCACGACTCCACCGCCAGGTACGGCACCTCCGCGTCGTTGACCGGATCCCGGCCGACCCGCTCGGTGTAGCGGCCGGTCACCTCGACCCAGGTGTCGTCGGGCAGCCCGGAGGGCACGTCGCCGACGAGCCCGAGCTTGACCGGGCGGCCGTCCGCCGCGCAGCACGAGAGGATCATGCGGGCCAGCAGGGGTTGCCCGTCCGGGCCGGTGGTGACGAAACCGGTGAGCTGAACGCGTCTGTCCCCGATGGACCGTCCCCTGTCGAACAGCGCCCGGGAGGCGTAGTCGAGCACTGTCGTCCGGACCGGGTCGCCGGCGGGCAGCGGGGGGTAGTCGGACACCTGCCGGCTGGGCAGCACGGTGCCGGCCTGTCCCGCCGCGTACGACCCGAGGGCGGGCGGGGTGACCAGTAGCAGGCCGACCACGGGCAGGACGAGCAGCCAACCGACCCGGGGCTCGTGCCCCTGGTGGTCATGCCCGTGGCCGTGGCCCTGGTCATGGCCGTGGCCGTCGTCATGGCCGTGGCCGTCGTCGGGGTCGGGGTCGGGGTCGGGGTCGACGTCGGGGCGCAGCTCGTACCAGAGGGTCATCGCCGCGGCGGCGAGCAGCAGCAGCCCGGCGGCGACCAGGAAGGGTTGCAGCCCCGGCTTGACGTAGCGCAGGTGCAGGTCGGTGAGGCTGGCCCGCAGCACCGCCCCGCCCAGCAGCAGCAGGACGACCGCCTGGGCCTGCCGGTTCATCGCAGCACCACCGCCCCCACGCCGGCGGCCACCAGGACGGCCACCACGAACGTCGCCGGGGCGAACCGGAACGCGAAGCGCCGCCCGAACACGCCGGCCTGCATCGACACCAGCTTCAGGTCGACCATCGGCCCGACCACCAGGAACACCAGCCGGGCGGTGAGCGAGAACTGCGACAGCGAGGCGGCGACGAAGGCGTCCGCCTCCGAGCAGATGGAGAGCAGCACGGCGAGGACGGCCAGCGCCAGCACGGACAGCACCGGCCGGTCGGCCAGGGTCTGCAACCAGCGCTCCGGCACCAGCACGTTGATGCTGGCGGCGGCCATCGCGCCGAGCACCAGGAAACCCCCGGCGTGCACCACGTCGTGCCGGACCGCCGACCAGAACGCCGCGCCCCGGCCCAGCCCGGCCAGGTCGGGGCGGCGCGGCAGCCGGATCCAGTCGGCCCGCCCGATCCGCAGCCAGAGCCACCCCATGATCATGGCCACGACCAGGCTGGCCAGTCCGCGCGCCAGCACCATCTCCGGGTCGTTCGGGAAGGCGACCGCGGTGGCGGTGAGCACGATCGGGTTGATCGCCGGGGCGGCGAGCAGGAACGCCAACGCGGCGGCCGGGGTCACCCCCCGACGGATCAGCGAGCCGGCGATCGGCACCGAGCCGCACTCGCAGCCGGGCAGGACCACCCCGGCGGCGCTGGCCACCGGCACCGCGAGGGCGGGGTGCCGGGGCAGCGCCCGCGCCCAGAACGACCGGGGCACGAAGACCGCGATCACCGCCGAGAGCAGCACCCCGAAGACCAGGAACGGCACCGCCTGGACCAGCACCGAGACGAACACCGTCGTCCAGGTCTGCAACCGGGGCGCGGAGACCGCGGCGGCCACCGGCTCCCGGAAGACCACCAGCAGCACCAGCAGCGCGGCCAGCACCTCCACCGAGCCCACCCGGTCGCCGAGCGCCGCGCCGACCCGGTCGCCGAGCCCCCGGCGCGGCCCGTCCGCCGACGACCCGCCACCCGGTACGTCCGACGCCGCCTCCGGCGCGGCCACGTCCACCGGCCCGGTCGAGGTCGGCGCGGCCACCTCCAGCGAGCCGCCCGACGGGGGCGGGGACGCCCGCACGGATCCGGCGGCTGGACCGTCCGGTCCCCCGGTGGCCCGCTCGGCACCCGTCACGGCCGCCCCTCCCTCCGACACGACACCCGCCACGCCCACCGCTCGTGCCACCGGAGCGCTCGACGGGCCGCGACCGGTCCGTCGCTGCCGGTACGCGGAGGGCAGCCCACGATAACCCGGAACGTGACGCGGGTGACGGCCCCGCCCGCCCCTCTTCCCCTGGGTTCCGCCCGTCATCGGTGTTAGCGTCTGCCGAGACAACTTCACCTCCGACAGGGGAGCGCACAGCGCTGAGAGTGCGGGCACCACGCCCCGCAGACCCTCGAACCTGATCTGGGTAATGCCAGCGCAGGGAGTTCGGTCGACCTCCAGCCGCGCCGTCGTCCGGTCCGCCGGACGCGGCGTGCGTCTTGCCTGGTTCGTCCATGGACTGGGAGCAGGAATCATGAGCCAACCCGACAACCCGCGCTGGCGGACCATCGACATCGTCGTCGCCTCGGTGATCGCGGTCGCCTTCGGCGTCATCTTCTGGGCCTGGGGCCTGGTCTGGAGCGCGACCGAGGGCGCGTTCGCCTTCTTCCCGCCGGCGCAGACCCTGATCTACGGCGTGTGGCTGATGCCGGCCGTCGTCGGCGGCCTGGTGATCCGCAAGCCGGGCGCGGCCCTGTACTGCGAGACCGTGGCGGCGGTGCTGTCGGCGCTGCTGGGCAGTCAGTGGGCGGGCACGGTGATCCCGCAGGGCATCGTGCAGGGCCTCGGCGCGGAGCTGGCGTTCGCCGCCTTCCGGTACCGCTCGTTCCGGCTGCCGACCGCGCTGCTCGCCGGCGCGGCGACCGGCCTCAGCGCGGCCCTTTTCGACTTCTTCGTCTGGAACGCCGAGTACGACCTGACCGCCTACCGCATCCCGTACGCGCTGCTGACCATCGTCAGCGCCACGGTCGTCGCCGGCGCCGGCGGCTACGCCCTGACCGGCGCGCTGGCCCGCACCGGCGCCCTGGACCGCTTCCCCGTCGCCCACCACCACAACACCCCCGTCTGACCCCCACCCCCACCCCCGCCAAGGCTGCCCCGCCGGGTCGATCAGGAGCTTCCGGTACGCGAGAAAGCTCCTGATCAACGGCGCGGACGAGGGCGGGGGTGGGGAGAGTGGGACGGGAAGGAAGGAGACGGCGTGGGTGGGGTGGTGGTCGAGGGGTTCGGGTGGCGGCACGGAGGGCGTCGGGCGTGGGCGGTACGCGGGGTGGAGCTGTCCGTGACGCGCGGGGAACGGGTGCTGCTGCTCGGGCCCTCGGGCGCCGGCAAGAGCACCCTGCTCGCCGCCCTGGCCGGGCTGCTGCCCGAGGACTCCGGCGAGCAGGAGGGGCGCATCCGCGTCGACGGGCGTGACCCACGGGCCGTCCGCGACCGGATCGGCATGGTCTTCCAGGACCCGGAGAGCCAGCTCGTCATGGCCCGCAGCGGCGACGACGTGGCCTTCGGGCTGGAGAACCGGGGCGTGCCCGAGGAGCAGATCTGGCCCCGGGTGGACGAGGCGCTGGCCCGGGTCGGCTTCCCGTACCACCGGGACCGGCCCACCGCCGCGCTCTCCGGCGGGGAGCAGCAGCGGCTCGCCCTGGCCGGGGCGCTGGCGTTGCGTCCCGGGCTGCTCCTGTTGGACGAGCCGACGGCGAACCTGGACCCGGACGGGGCGGCCCTGGTCCGGCGGGCGGTCGCCGACGCGGTGACCGCCGACACCACGCTGATCCTGGTGGAGCATCGGGTGGCCGAGGCGTTGCCGCTGGTCGACCGGGTGATCGTGTTGGCCGCCGGCGGCGGCGTACGGGCCGACGGGCCACCCGGGCGGGTCTTCGCCGAACACGGCGCGGCGCTCGCCGCCGAGGGGGTCTGGGTGCCGGGCCGTCCCGTGTCGCCCCGCCGGGCGACCCGGCCGCCCGGGGAGCCGCTGCTCGCCGCCGAACACCTCGGCCTGCCGCCCCGGCTGGCCGCCACCGACCTGACGGTACGCGCCGGCGAGGCGCTCGCCGTGGTCGGTCCCAACGGGGCCGGCAAGTCCACCCTCGCCCTGCTCCTCGGCGGCCTGCTCCGGCCGGGGACCGGTCGGCTGACCGCCAGCCCGGCGCTGGCCGACGGCGACCACCGGGTCGCCCCGTACCGGTGGCGGGCCCCGGCCCTGGCCCGGCGGATCGGGTCGGTCTTCCAGGACCCGGAGCACCAGTTCGTCACCGGCACGGTCTTCGACGAGCTGGCGCTGGGCCCGCGCCGCGTCGGCCAACCCGAGCCCGCCGTCCGGGCGACCGTCGACGAGCTGCTGAACCGGCTGCGACTGGACCGACTGGCCCGCGCCAACCCGTACACCCTCTCGGGCGGCGAGGCGCGGCGGCTGAGCGTGGCGACCGCCCTGGCCACCGCGCCCCGGCTGCTGGTCTGCGACGAGCCGACCTTCGGTCAGGACCGGCGCACCTGGGCGGAGCTGGTGGACCTCCTCGCCGACCTGCGGGACGCCGGGCACGGCATCGTGACCGTCACCCACGACGCGGACTTCGTCGACGCCCTCGCCGACCGGCGGCTCATCCTGGCCCGGCCCCCTCAGAACGGGCGGACCGGGCCGGGCCGGCCCGAGGACGGCCCATCGTGATCACGCTGGAGCCGGTCGCCGACCCGACCGCGCCGCTGGCCCGCCGCAGCCCGGTGGCGAAGCTCGCCGCCGCGCTGCTGTTCTCGTTCACCCTGGTCGCCACGCTCGACCCGGTCGCCCCGGCCATCGCCCTGGCCATCGAGTTGGCGGTGCTGCCGCTGTTCGGCGTCCGGTACCGGGTGCTCGCCCGACGGGCCTGGCCGCTGCTGCTCGGCGCGGTCGGCATCCTGGTCTCCCTGGTGCTGTTCGCCGCCGACCGGGACGGCCGGGTGCTGGTCGAGGCCGGTCCGGTGCTGGTCACCTCGGGGGTGCTGGTCACCGCGCTCGGCCTGGTGCTGCGGCTGCTCGCGGTGGCGCTGCCCGGGGTGATCGTGTTCGCCACCACCGACCCGACGGACCTGGCCGACGCGCTGATCCAGAACGCCAAGGCCCCGCCCCGGTTCGCGATCGGCGCGCTGGCCGCGTTCCGGCTGGTGCCGCTGCTCGGCCAGGAGTGGCAGATGATCAGCATGGCCCGGCGGGCCCGGGGCGTGGACGCCGGCCGCAACCCGGTGGCCCGGCTGCGGCTCTTCGTCTCCACCGGATTCGGGCTGCTGGTCGGGGCGATCCGGCGCGGCACCCGGCTGGCGGTGGCGATGGACGCCCGGGGCTTCGACGCGGGCACCCCGCGCACGGTGGCCCGCCGGCAGCGTTTCACCCTGGCGGACGGGCTGCTGGTCGCCGGGGCGTTCGTGCTGGCCGGGTCGACCCTGGCGGTGAGCGTCGCCCTCGGCGTCTTCCGCCCCCTGATCGGCTGACCCCCGCCCCGGCGCCCGCCCTTGATCCACTGCCCCCGCCCCCGCGCCGCCCGTGATCGACTCCGTTTCCGTGATACGGGCGCATCCTCGAACGAGGAGTGCCCCTTATCCTGGAAACGAAGTCGATCACGGGCCAGTCGATCACGCCGGTCGGCCGGATTGGGCGGGTTTGGGTGGGTAGCGAGCGTCGGCCAGCCCCGTGACCGGCCAGCCCGTGACGGTCAGCTCCGGCGGAAGACGTACTGGCGGCCCGACGCGGCGGGTCGACCGCGACCGGCGAAGCCCGCGCCGCGCCGGGGCGGCGGACCGGCCTTCGGCGCCGGCGGCGGGGTCGACCCGGCCCCCGGCTGCTCCGGGGCCACCGTGAGCGCGTCCAGGTCGGGCGGCGTCAGCTCCGCCAGGGTCGGCTTCGGCGACGGGGTACGGGGCTTCTTCTTCGGATTACGCTTCGCGGGCATACGTGCCTCCTGCGACGGACGAGGGACCGTCCGGAGAGGGACGGTCGGGCGAACGGGGACGGGGCGCCCCGGGTGGATCGGCCCGACCACGGCACGCGCCACGACGGCGACGAACGGGGATGCGGACGCCCGGAGACACCCGGGCCCACGGCGACAGCGGCGGTGGACCCGACTGGGTTCTGGGGCGTCAGTAACGCATGACCAGGAAGCTACCCGGTGCGCCGCTGGCGCGCAGCCGAATTACCGACCACGATCGACGACATGCTGATCGCGTTCTCGATAACCCCGCTGGGCGTCGGAGACTCCGTCGGTGACCAGGTCGCCGACGCGGTACGGGTGGTCCGCGAGTCCGGCCTGCCGAACCGTACCGACGCCATGTTCACCACCGTCGAGGGCGAGTGGGACGAGGTGATGGCGGTGGTCAAGCGGGCGGTCGACGTGGTCGCCGCGCAGGCGCCCCGGGTCAGCCTGGTCCTCAAGGCCGACCTGCGTCCCGGCGTGACCGACGGCCTGACCAGCAAGGTCGCCCACGTGGAGGCCCGTCTCGCCGAGAGCTGACCGGGGACCGACCGGGGGCAGCAGGTCCGCCTCGGGCGGGAAGCCGACGGACCCGGTGACGTCACGCCCTGAGCTTGCCCCTCGGCGACGAAGACGCTGCCTTGGCGGGCCCCGTGGACGACGTATCCGCACGTACGTCATGACGACCGTCTGACGGCTACGGCGGATGGCCCGGAAAGGACCAGGCAGACCCGGTGTGCCTAAGTGACCGACGGCTGGCCTTCAGGCCCGCATGTTCGATCTGGACCGCCCTGGTTGCGCCGGGGCGGTTCGTCGTTGGACCAGCAGTCCCGCCGACTGGACGAAGATCGACCGACGCTCCACCGCCTCCCCCTTGGCATCGAGTTGGTACCCGTCGAGCCAGATCCACCCGTCGTAGCCGTTCCTGGTCCAGTCGTCGATCACGCGGATGACCCGGAACATGATCGGCTGGTCGAACTGGATGCTGGCAGCTCTCGTCACGTGCACGGGATCGCCGGCCTTCGGCAGGAGCACGGTCACCGCAGTTTCCTCGCCTGCCGCCGGGCCAGAATCCGGGCACGCGATGTCGCGACACGAGGGCACCAGCCGTCCGGACGACACCGATGGCAGCGCTGGACGTCGTGCTCGTCAAGCACGATCCAGGCCACCTGGATCGAGAACGGCACCTCTGGTCTCTCCGTCACGACCCACCGCCCCTGCCATCGCCTCTGGTTGATCGGGAGTCGGTGTGCCGACCGGCCGGGCAACTCGGGGCCGGACTTCGTCGCGCTCAGGGGCAGCCACCCGAGGAACCTACGGTGAAGAGCACCAGCCGGAGCACGGTCGTACCCGGCCGGCAGCTCCCGGCGGCGGGTGGGACAGGGCCAGGGCGTTCCACACCCCGCGCAGGTCCAGACAGGCAGAACAGGTCCGTGGTCGGTCACCGGCCAACGGCATCACATGGAGTTGCACGAGGGCAACCCCTAAGGGGGTTGCTTCACCCCATACTTCATGGTGCAAGTCCGTGGGGCCATACCGTCGGATTCGTGGAGCTGCTTGGGTTGGATGAGATCCGTGATCTGCTTGGCGGGATCAGCAAGCAGCGAGCCACGATCATCGTCGGCCGCAAGGGATTCCCTGACCCGCTCGCCACATTGAAGATGGGTCGCGTCTGGGATGGCAGATCCGTTCGGACGTGGATCGCCGAGAACCGCCCCCGCCCGGTGGACGAGCACTGATCGAGCGCCCTGAGCACGGCAGAGGCAGCCGAAGTTCATCACCGTCGCGCGGCGGACGATCCTCGTACGGCAGTCGGGGCTGCGGCGGTTGGTCGACAACCGACCCCCGCCACAGCCCCGCCGTACGTCGAACGCCTGAACCGTCACCGCCCCGGCACCGGGACGGCTGAGCCCTACCGCCCCGGCGACCGGGACGGCCGGACGGTCAGCGCCCCGGCAGCCAGGAACGCCGCTTCGCCTTCTGCGGGCGGAGGAAGTCCGCGCCCTTGGTCAGGGCCCGGCTGACGCCGGACGGGCCACGCCGGGCCTCCAGGGTGTGGCTCAGCTTCCGCGCGCCGGCAGCCGCCAGCGGCACCGCGACCGCCATGACCGCCCACTGCCCAATCCGCTTCTGGATCATTGTCGGTTCACCTCCGTGGATAGCTGCTGACCACACAGGTACCCAGGTGAGCCCGCCGGTAAGCCGATGGCGGGCCGGCTCACACCGCCGCCGCCGGGCCAACGGCGAAGACGACCGGGCCGGCGGGCCGGCTCACACCGTCGGGGCCGGTGGGGCGACCGGGTTGGGCAGCGCGCCGCCGAACCGGCGGTCCCGCTGCGCGTACAGCTCGCAGGCGTACCAGAGGTGGCGGCGGTCGAAGTCCGGCCAGAGCGTGTCCAGGAAGACCAGCTCGGCGTACGCGGTCTGCCAGAGCAGGAAGTTGGAGATCCGTTCCTCGCCGGAGGGCCGCAGGAAGAGGTCCACCTCGGGGATCTCCGGGTGGTAGAGGTACTTCGCCACGGTCTTCTCGGTGACCTTCGCCGGGTCGAGTTTCCCGGCGGCGACGTCCCGGGCGATCGCGGCGGCGGCGTCGGCGATCTCGGCCTGGCCGCCGTAGTTCACGCAGAACTGGAGGGTCAGCGTCGAGTTGTCCTTCGACATCTCCTCGGCGGTCTGCAACTCGGAGATGACGCTCTTCCAGAGTCGCCCGGCCCGTCCCGACCAGACCACCCGGACGCCCAGGTCGACCAACTGGTCCCGGCGGCGGCGGATGACGTCCCGGTTGAAGCCCATCAGGAAGCGGACCTCGTCGGGCGAGCGCCGCCAGTTCTCGGTGGAGAACGCGTACGCCGACAGGTAGGGGACGCCCAGCTCGATCGCGCCCTCGATGGTGTCGAAGAGGGAGAACTCCCCCGCCTCGTGCCCCTTGGTGCGGGGCAGGCCGCGGTCCTTGGCCCACCGGCCGTTGCCGTCCATCACCACCGCGACGTGCTTCGGCAGCGCCTCGGCGGGCAGCGCCGGGGGCCGGGCCCCGGACGGGTGCGGCGTCGGCGGCGTCGGCGTCCGCCGGCCCGCCCTCATCGATCGGATCACTCGCTGTTCTCCCTGCTCACACCCGCTCCACCGGCTCGTCGCCACGACGCGACGGGGCCGGGCCGGCCGCCGGGGCGCCCCGGTCGACCAGCGGCAGCGAGCGTAACGCGCGCTCCAGGTGCCACTGCAGGTGCGCCGCGACCAGGCCGCTGCACTCCCGGCGTACCCCGGTGGGGGTGGCGTCGGCGACCACCCAGTCGCCGCTGGTCAGCGCGGACATCAGGTCGACGGTGGCCGGGGCCGGGTGGGCCGCGCCGGGCGGCCGGCAGTCCGGGCAGACACACCCCCCGGCCGGTACGGAGAACGCCCGGTGCCGCCCGGGGGTGCCGCAGACCGCGCACGCGGTCAACGCGGGCGCCCAGCCGGCCATCGCCATCCCGCGCAGCAGGTACGCGTCGAGCACCAGCGTGGTGTCGTGCTCGCCCCGGGCGAGGGACTTGAGCGCGCCGAGAGTGAGCTGGAACAACCGCAGCGACGGCTCCCGCTCGACCGGGGTGAGCCGTTCGGCGGTCTCGGCGATGGCGCTGGCCGCCGTGTAGCGGGGGTAGTCGCCGAGGAACCGCTTGCCGTACAGGTCGATGCCCTCGACCTGGCTGACGCTGTGCAGGGAGCTGCCGACGTTGCCCTTCGGGTCGCCGGCCAACTGGAGGTCGACGTGACCGAACGGCTCCAGTCGGGCCCCGAACCGGGAGGTGGTGCGGCGCACCCCCCGGGCCACCGCGCGCAGCCGGCCGTGCCGGCGGGTCAGCAGGGTGATGATCCGGTCCGACTCGCCGAGCTTCTGCACCCGCAACACCAGCGCGTCGTCGCGGTAGAGCTGTCGGCGGTACCCGGCCATCAGCCCATTGTTCCCGGTCCCGCCGCGCCTGCGCCCGCCGGCCCCCGCCGGCCGTCACCCGACCGCAGGAATCCGGCCGCAGGAATCCGGCCGCAGGAATCCGGCTGTCGTGACCCGACCAGTCACCGGTGGTCGCCGCAACGGCAGGGGTGGTCAGCCGATGCGCAGGGTGGTGGCTTCCGCCCGGGGGGCCGGCAGGCGCGCCGGCGGGCCGGGCGGGTCCGGCGGCCGGGCGCCGGTGGACCGTCCGGCCGGCTCGGGGCGACGCCGGCGGCCCGGCAGCAGCTCGGGCCGGCGGCGGGCGGCCACGTCCTCGATCCAGCCGACCAGCAGGGTCACCACCCCGACCAGGGCGAAGACCAGCATCACCCGGATCGCCAGACCGAGCGGGTCCTGGTGGGACCAGCCGACCACGTCGACCAGCGGGGTGAGCAGCACCACGAAGGGCATGTGCCAGAGGTAGACGGTCAGCGCCCGGCGGTTCAGCACGGTCACCACCCTACCGACCAGGGCCTTCCGGTCGACCCAGGCCGCGCTGTCGGGCGCGCGGCCGAGCGCGACCAGGATGAACGCCGCCGCCCACAGCGCGTTGCCGAGCCGGATGTCGTTGAGGTCGTAGCCGCGTACGCCGGGGTGGGTGAGGATCCAGGCGCCCCCGGCGGTGGCCAGCACCGCCGCGAGGGTGAACAGCGTGCGGTTGCCGAGGCGGCGCAGCAGGCCGTCGTGGTGGGCGAAGCCGAGCAGCCACGCGCCGAAGTAGAGCCCGAAGTCGCGCAGCACGGTCGGGGCGGCCGGGAATCCCAGCTCCACCAGGACCAGCAGCGCGTACGGGGTGAGCAGGGTCGGTAGCGGGGCCCGCCGGAACAGCCAGAGGGCCGCGGGTGAGGCGAGCACGAACCAGAGGTAGTCGCGCAGGTACCAGATCACGCTCAGCGCCATCGCGCCCCAGCCGTTGGCCGGCGGGTCGGTGATCGGGAAGAACCAGAGCAGGACCCGCCAGGTCAGTGGCAGGCCGGTGAGCAGCATGATCGGTACGAAGACCAGCGCGAGCGCCCAGAGGGAGGGCAGCAGTCGGCGCAGCCGCCGCCCGACGGCGGCGCCGCCGGAGCGGTCGAGTGACGCGGCCATCAGCGAGCCGGCCAGGGCGAACATCACCGACATGGCCGGGAAGACCAAGGTCAGG
Organism: Micromonospora sp. WMMD882; assembly: GCF_027497255.1. Lineage (NCBI taxonomy): Bacteria > Bacillati > Actinomycetota > Actinomycetes > Micromonosporales > Micromonosporaceae > Micromonospora > Micromonospora sp. WMMD882. The sequence goes on along the minus strand of NZ_CP114903.1, from coordinate 6,176,766 downwards.
GTGGCCCATCCGGTCACGTGGTAGACCACCACTCGAATGATCGCCAGGGCACGCAGCAGGTCCAGGTATCGATTTCGCATCAGCCTGCATCTATGTCTAGGGACAGGGGCGGGACGCATTTCCTACCCTGGTCGCTGCCCGCGACAAACGCCCACGCCGGGGTATCGAAAGTGAGTAATCCCACAAATGCCGCAGGCCGGGAGCATGCCCCCGCTCCCGGCCCGGCCCCGAGCCTCCACCCCCGGTTCACCGCCCCCGACGTACGGGCGTCAGAAGCCGAGTCGCCGCAACTGCTTCGGGTCCCGCTGCCAGTCCTTCGCCACCCGGACGTGCAGATCGAGGTAGACCCGGGTGCCGAGCAGCTCCTCGATCTGCCGGCGGGCCCGGGTGCCGACGTCCTTGAGCCGACTGCCCCGGTGGCCGATCACGATCGCCTTCTGGCTGGGCCGCTCGACGTAGAGGTCGGCGTAGATCTTCATGAGCTGCCCCTCGGGGATCATCTCCTCGACGATCACCGCGATCGAGTGCGGCAGCTCGTCGCGGACGCCCTCCAGGGCCGCCTCCCGGACCAGCTCGGCGACCAGCACCTGCTCCGGGTCCTCGGTGAGCATGTCGTCCGGGTAGAGCTGCGGCGACGCCGGCAGGTAACCCGTCATCACCTCGACCAGCGTGTCCACCTGGTGGCCGGAGACCGCGCTGACCGGCACCACCGCGGCGAAGTCACCCAGCTCGCTGACCGCGAGCAACTGCTCGGCCAGCCGCTTCCTGTCGACCAGGTCGGTCTTCGTCACCACGGCCAGCACGGTCGCCTTCAACTCGGCCAGCTCACCGGTGATGAACTGGTCCCCCCGCCCGACCGGCTCGTCGGCCGGGATGCAGAGGCCGATCACGTCGACCTCGCTCCAGGTGGACCGGACCAGGTCGTTGAGCCGCTCGCCGAGCAACGTGCGGGGACGGTGCAGACCGGGGGTGTCGACCAGCACGAGCTGCGAGTCCGGCCGGTGCAGGACGGCCCGGATGACGTGCCGGGTGGTCTGCGGCTTGTTCGAGGTGATCGCGATCTTCTGCCCGACGATCGCGTTGGTCAGGGTCGACTTCCCCGCGTTCGGCCGCCCGACGAAACAGGCGAACCCCGCCCGGTAGGGCTGCTCCCCGGCCCCCGACCCGGCCTCCCCCGGGCCGGGACCCGCCGGGCCGCCGCCGGACCGCGGCGTGGCCGGGCCCGACGCGGCACGCCGGCTCACTCGACCACCGTGCCGAGGACCGTGCCGTCCGGAGCCGCCAGGTGGATCGGCGCCTCGGCGGCGAGATCGCGAACGACGGCCCGCCCGGCCTCGTCCAACGTGGACGCCTCGGTCACCACCACCGCCGCCTCCAGCCGGGTCGCGCCGGCCGCCACCGCCGAGGCCACCGCGAGCTGGAGCGCCGTCACCGTCAACGACGGCAACGAGACGCTGGCCGCGGCGTACGTCCGACCGTCCTGGTCGCGTACCGCGGCGCCCTCGACGGCGCCCACCCGACCGCGCGCTCCCCGGGCCAGGGTGACCAGCTTGGCGTCCTCGGCGCTCAGCTCGACCGGATCGGACACGGTGGACGGTACGGCGGGTGACTCAGGCATCTGCGGGTTGCCTCTCCTCGGCATGGTTCTGGTCTCCTCCCCGGGGCTCGTCCTGCTCGCCCCGCCCCGGGCTGTCCTGCTCGTCGCTCGGCTCGACCCGACGCACCAGGACCGTGTCGATCCGGTTACGGCGGCCGGTCGTCCCCTCGGCGACCAGGCACAACCCGGCCACCTCGGCGTCGGCGCCGGGGATCGGCACCCGGCCGAGCGCCTGGGCGAGCAGGCCGCCGACCGTCTCCACCTCGTCGGTGGGCAGCTCGGTGTCGAACAACTCGCCCAGATCCTCCACCGGGAGGCGGGCGGCGACCCGCACCGCCCCGTCCGGCAGGTGTTCCACCGGGGGGCGCTCGACGTCGTACTCGTCGGTGATCTCGCCGACGATCTCCTCGAGGATGTCCTCGATGGTGACCAGACCACCGGTGCCGCCGTACTCGTCGACCACGATGACCAGGTGGTTACGGGCGGCCTGCATCTCGGAGAGCAGGTCGTCGACCGGCTTGGACTCGGGCACGAAGGTCGCCGGGCGCATCAGCCCGGCCACCGGGAGCTGCTCGGCCCGGGCGTCCCCGCCCTGGGTACGCCGGATCAGGTCCTTGAGGTAGAGGACGCCGAGCACGTCGTCGACGCTCTCGCCGATCACCGGGATCCGGGAGAACCCCGAGCGCAGGAAGAGCGCCAGCGCCTGGGAGAGGGTCTTGCCCTCCTCGATCCACACCATCTCGGTGCGCGGCACCATCACCTCGCGGGCGATCGTGTCGCCGAGGGCGAACACCGAATGGATCATCTGCCGTTCGCCGTGCTCCACGACGCCGCGCTGCTCGGCCAGGTCGACCAGCTCGCGCAGCTCCACCTGGGTGGCGAACGGCCCCTCCCGGAACCCCTTGCCCGGGGTGACCGCGTTGCCGATCAGGATCAGCAGCGAGGCGAGCGGGTTGAGTACCCGGCCCAGCCAGCGGACCAGCGGGGCGACCGCCCGGCCCACCGCGTACGCGTGCTGCCGGCCGATGGTGCGTGGCCCGACGCCGACCACCACGAAGCTGATCACCGTCATCGCCCCGGCGGTGACCAGGGCGGCCCGCCAGCCCGCGCCGAAGGTGTCCACCGCGACCAGGGCGACCAGGGTGGTCGCGGTCAACTCGGCGAGCAGCCGGAGCAGGAGCAGCAGGTTGAGGTGGCGCACCACGTCGGCGGCGACCACCTGGAGGGTACGCGCGCCACGCGCCCCGTCCCGGGCCAGCTCGGCCGCGCGGGCCGGCGAGACGGCGGCCAGCGCGGCCTCGGTGGCCGCGATGATGCCGGCGAGCACCACCAGCCCCGCCGCGAAGACCAGCAGTTGCAGATCGGGCAGGCCGGCGGCGGCTGCCGCTGACGGGGTGGTCATCACCGGACTCGGTTCGACCGCCAACTGGCGAGCAGGCGGGCCTGGAGCCCGAACATCTCGCGCTCCTCCTCCGGCTCGGCGTGGTCGTAGCCGAGCAGGTGCAGCACCCCGTGCACGGTGAGCAGGTGCAGCTCGTCGGCGGCGCTGTGCCCCGCGGTCACGGCCTGCTTGGCCGCCACCTCCGGGCAGAGCACGATGTCACCGAGGAGCGCGGGCTCACCCGCGCCGCCGGTGCTCTCCCCCGGGCCGTGGTCGATGCTGCCCTCGTCCATGGGGAAGGCGAGCACGTCGGTCGGCCCGTCGCCGCCCATCCAGCGATGGTTCAGCTCGGTCATGTAGTCGATGTCGACGAGCAGCACGGACAGCTCGGCGAGCGGGTTGACCCCCATCTCGTCGAGGGCGTGCCGGGCGACGGCGAGCACGGCGTCGGTGTCGACGGTGACACCGGACTCGTTGGCGATCTCGATGGACACGGTTTCCTCTGCTCTAGCGGCGGCGGCCGGCCCGACCGCCCTGGGCGGCCCGCCCCGGCACGGTGTGCACGCTGCTCTGTGCCTGCTGGTTCTCCTGCTCGGCGTCCCACCGGGCGTACGCGTCGACGATCTGCCCGACCAGCCGGTGCCGGACCACGTCCGAGCTGGAAAGCTGGGAGAAGTGCACGTCCTCGACACTGGAGAGGATCTCACGGACGACCCGCAGGCCGCTCTGGGTCCCCCCGGGAAGGTCCACCTGGGTGACGTCCCCGGTGACCACGATCTTGGCGCCGAAGCCCAGCCGGGTCAGGAACATCTTCATCTGCTCGGGCGTGGTGTTCTGCGCCTCGTCGAGAATGATGAACGCGTCATTGAGCGTACGGCCCCTCATATATGCCAGCGGCGCGACCTCGATCGTGCCGGCGGCCATCAGCTTGGGGATGGACTCCGGGTCGAGCATGTCGTGCAGCGCGTCGTAGAGCGGGCGCAGGTAGGGGTCGATCTTCTCGTTGAGCGTGCCGGGGAGGAAGCCCAACCGCTCCCCCGCCTCGACCGCCGGCCGGGTGAGGATGATCCGGTTGACCTGCTTGGCCTGGAGCGCCTGGACGGCCTTCGCCATCGCCAGGTAGGTCTTGCCGGTGCCGGCCGGGCCGATGCCGAAGACGATGGTGTGCGCGTCGATGGCGTCGACGTAGCGCTTCTGGCCGAGGGTCTTCGGGCGGATGGTGCGGCCCCGCCGGGAGAGGATGTTGAGCGTCAGGACCTCGGCGGGCCGCTCGGCGCCGCCCTGCTCGAGCATGCCGACGGTACGCCGGACGGCGTCGGTGGTCAGGGTCTCGCCCTTCTCGATGAGCTCCAACAGCTCGCCGAAGAGCCGTTCGGCGCGGGCGTTGTCCGCCGGGGCGCCGGTGATGGTGATCTCGTTGCCCCGGACGTGCACGTCACTGTCGACCGAGCGTTCGACGAGCCGGAGGATCTCGTCACCCGCGCCGAGCAGGTTGACCATGATCTTGGAATCGGGGACGGTGATCCTGGTCTGCGCCCGGGTCGGGCCGGGAGGTGGGGTGCCGGTCATAGGTCGGGCCGGACGGCCCTGCGCCACCTGCTCTCACACTCAGCCGGCCTGGGCTGGCACGGCGGACGGACGTTGGCTCCCATCGTATCGGGTCGCCCCGGCCGGCACCCGGCCCATTTTCGCCGACGGCAGGGGCCTTCCCGGCGACGGCAGGGCGGGCGGGCCGGTCGGAGCACGCCGGGGCCGGGCGGACGGGCCGACCGACGCCCGCCGAGACCGGGCGCCCCGAGGCGAAGATCGCCAGGAAAGCCTTGATCACGGCACAAGCTTGCATTATATGAGATCAACACCAAAACAGACATCTTGATATCGATGTACGTCCATATCTAGGATCGGCTCACCCTCGACTCCCAGGAATGGAGCGTGACCCGTGTCCCCACGAAGGATCGGCCGCCGCCTCACCACCCTGCTCGCCGGAGCCGCCACCGCCCTGGGCCTCGGCCTGCTGAGCCAGCCCGCCCCCGCCGCCGCCGACGTCACCGTCGCCGCCACGGTCTGCTACAACACCAGCCAGGCCGGGCCGTACGCGGGCACCGCCGACCAGGCCGCCTCGATCTGGACCTCGTACACCCGCAACGTGACCATGTCCAAGTGCGGATCGAACCTGATGATCTACTACACCACCGGGGGCGGCTCGTACGCCGTCCGGCGCAGCCTCGGCAACGGCTACGTGGTGATCGACACCGTCCAGGCCTCGCAGTACTCCCCGCTGCGGATCATGACCCACGAGATCGGGCACATCCTCGGCCTGCCGGACAACTACAACGGCCAGTGTTACCTGCTGATGTCCGGTGGCAGCGCCGGCACGGGCTGCACCAACCCGTACCCGTACTCCACCGAGTCGGCCCAGGTCGACCGGAACTTCGGCGGCCTCGCCACCACCGGCGCCCAGGTCTTCCGGAACAGTTGGCCGACCCCCGCCACGGTCGGCTGACCCCGCCCGCTGACGCACACCGTTTCAGGGAGATGGCGGTGTCCCCACTCAGGGACACCGCCATCTCGGCGATCTGGCGCGGCGCGGGCCGGCGCGGGTCGGCGGGCCAGCCGGCAGGGCGGCCAGCCGGGCGGGGGTCAGTCCTGGGCCGGCTCGCGGACGTCGTAGCCGTCGAAGGTCTGTTGGTCGCGGGTGAACCGGTAGGTCGCCCAGTGCATCCGGCACACCGTGCCCCGCTCGTCCCGGGTCAGCCGGAGCAGCTCGCCGACCTCCCGCCCGGACACGGTACGCAGCACGTCCGGCCGGTCCGGCAGCGGCGCGAAGACCGCCGCCGGCTTCCCGGCCGGGTCCTCGGCCCGGCGGGCGCGCAGCGCCCCGTCCCGCCAGAAGAACACGAACTCGAAACCCTCGCCCCACCAGCGCCCCAGCAGGTGCCGGTACGCCCGCGGGGCAGGCTCGCCCGGCGACCACGGCTCGACGTCGGCCGGGTCGTGCTCGACGGCGGCGGCGAGCAGCCGGTGCGACAGGTCGAAGACGGCCGCGGCGGTGCCGGCCGAGCCGAGCACGGCGCAGCCCATCGCGCCGGGCGTCCCGTCGCCGCCCCGCCGCCCGTACACCGAGGCGAGGAAGCCGGGCATCGCCCCGTCGTGCCCGACGTGCAGCGCCCGGTTCGGCTGCGGCGCCAGGATCAGCCCGAGCCCGAAGCCGTCGGACCAGCAGGTGTCGTCGGTGAGGGTGACCGGCCAGCGCATCTCGTCCAGGGTGGCCGGGGCGAGCACCGCGCCGGCCGGGTCCAGCGCCGCCGGATCCGCCAGGAAGGCCGCCCACCGGGCCGTGTCCGTGGCGGTGCTCCAGAGCTGCGCCGCCGGCCCGACCGCGCCGAAGTCGGTGGGCGGCTCCGGCCGGGCGTGGTCGGAGTACGCGTCCACCAGGAACCCGGTCGCCGCCTGCGGGCCCGGCCGGACGCCGGTGGCGGTCAGCCCCAGCGGGGCCAGGACCCGGTCGGTGAGCGCCTCCGCCCAGGTCCCGCCGCGCAGCCGGCCGACCAGCTCGCCGAGCAGCGCCATGCCCAGGTTGGAGTAGTGGAACCGGCGGGCCGGCGGCAGCACCCGCTCGGCCCGGCTCAGCTCGGCGAGGAGCCGCCCGGCGTCGGGGGCCAGCAGCGTGTCCCAGACGTCCCCGTACGGCTCGCGTTGCAGGCCGGAGGTGTGCGACAGCAGCCGGCGCACGGTCAGCTCGCCGTGCGCCGGCAGGTCGAGGTGACGCCCGATCGGGTCGTCGAGGTCGAGCAGCCCGTCGTCCCGGCACTGCATCACCAGCACGGCGGTGAAGGTCTTGGTGACCGAGCCGATCCGGAACCGGGTCTGCGGGGTCAGCGGGGTGTCGTTGCCGGTGCCGCCGACGGTGAGGTGCCACAGCGGCCGGTCCGCCCGGTGCAGGGCCACCGACAGCGCCGGCACCCGCGCGCCGGCCTGCACCTGCCGCGTCATCCGCCCCAACCGCCCGTTGATCTCCACCACGCCGCCAGTGTAAGGAGGGGCGGGACGGGGTCAGCGGGCGAGCATCGGGCCGAGCGGCGCGCCGCCGAGCACGTGCGCGTGCACGTGGTAGACCTCCTGGCCGCCGTACCCGCCGGTGTTGAACATCAGCCGGAACCCGTCGGCGAGCAGCCCCTCCGCCTCGGCCACCTCGGCGGCGGTGGTGAGCACCTGGCCGGCCAGGGTCGGATCGCCCTGCCCGAGGGTGGCCACGTCGGCGTAGTGCTCCTTGGGGATGACCAGCACGTGCACCGGGGCCTTCGGGTCGATGTCCCGGAACGCCAGGGTGGTGTCGGTCTCCCGGACGATGGTGGCCGGGATCTCGCCGGCGACGATGCGGCAGAAGAGGCAGTCGTTGTCCACCGACGCATGGTATGGCCGTCCGACCTGCTCCGCCCGGTTCGGCCACGCCGACCGGCCCTGCCCCTGGCGGGTCGGGGTCGGCCGGCTCGGGCATGATGTGGCGCGTGACCTCACGGGCGGTACTGGTGACGGGGGCCTCGCGCGGGATCGGCCGCGCGGTGGCCCGGGCTTTCGCGGCCGGCGGCGACCGGGTGGTCGTCCACCACCGGGACTCGGCGGAGCTGGCCGAGGCGCTCCGGGCCGAGCTGCCCGGCGCGGGCCACGTCGTGCTCCGGGCCGACCTGGCCGACCCGGACGCGGTACGGACCCTGGTGGACGAGGCGGCGGCCCGGCTCGGCGGGCTGGACGTGCTGGTCAACAACGCCGGGGTGTTCGGGCCGCCCGATCCGCCGCACCCGGTCTTCGAGGCCAGTTACGAGCAGTGGCGGCAGCGGTGGCGGGAGACCGTCGACACGAACCTGCTCGGCGCGGCCAACGCGGCCTGGTGCGCCGCCCAGCACATGCGCGACCGGGGCGGCCGGATCGTGAACGTGTCCTCCCGGGGCGCGTTCCGGGGCGAGCCGGGCAACCCGGCGTACGGGGCGAGCAAGGCGGGCCTGAACGCGATGGCGCAGTCCCTGGCGGTGGCGTTGGCCCCGTACGGGATCGCGGTGGCGACCGTGGCCCCCGGCTTCGTGGAGACCGACATGACCAACGAGCACCTCAAGTCGCCCCGGGGCGACGCGGTGCGGGCGCAGAGCCCGTTCGGCCGGGTGGCCCGGCCGGAGGAGATCGCCGCGGCCGTGCACTGGCTGGCCTCGCCGGACGCGCAGTGGGCGTCCGGCACGATCGTGGACCTCAACGGGGCGTCGTACCTGCGGACCTGAGCGGTCGCGGATCACCGCCACGGTACGGCTGACGGGGGCCGTGAGGGGGTAAGAGGACCGGCATGGGCGACCCGGAACTGCTGGACCTCACCGTCGACTACCAGGTGGTCGACGGACACGACGACGATCCGATCCTGCTCCGCCCGGACGGCGGCCCCGTCGAGACCTGGCGGGAGGACTACCCGTACGACGAGCGGCTGCCCCGGGAGGAGTACGACCACCAGAAGCGGCTGCTCCAGATCGAGCTGCTCAAGCTCCAGGAGTGGATCCAGGAGACCGGCGAACGGCTGGTGATCATCTTCGAGGGGCGGGACGCGGCCGGCAAGGGCGGCACCATCAAGCGCTTCATGGAGCATCTCAACCCCCGGGGCGCGAAGGTGGTCGCCCTGGTCAAGCCGAACGAGCGGGAGTCCACCCAGTGGTACTTCCAGCGGTGGATCGGGCACCTGCCGGCGGCCGGGGAGATCGTGCTGTTCGACCGGTCCTGGTACAACCGCGCCGGGGTGGAGCGGGTGATGGGTTTCTGCACCCGCAAGGAGTACCTGGAGTTCCTCCGCCAGGCCCCGGACGTGGAGCGGATGCTGGTCCGTTCCGGCATCCGGCTGGTCAAGCTCTGGTTCTCCGTGTCGCAGAACGAGCAGCGGACCCGCTTCGCGATCCGCCAGGTCGATCCGGTACGACAGTGGAAGCTCTCCCCGATGGACCTCGCCTCGCTGGACAAGTGGGACGAGTACACCGAGGCGAAGGAGGCGATGTTCTTCTACACCGACACCGCCGACGCGCCCTGGACGGTGGTGAAGAGCAACGACAAGAAGCGGGCCCGGTTGGAGGCGATGCGGCACGTGCTCAACCGCTTCGCGTACACGAACAAGGACCCGGAGGTGGTCGGCACGCCCGACCCGCTCATCGTCGGCCCGACCGGGCTGGACCTGCGCCCGGACGAGGAGGTCGTGCAGGTCTTCCCCCGGCTGTAGGAGCGGCCGGCGGCGGGGTCACCAGCGACCGAGGCGGGCGGCGAGCACGCTGAGCGCCGCGACCCCGGCGGTCGAGGTACGCAGCACCGCCGGCCCGAGCCGGACCACCCGGGCCCCGGCGGCGACGAAGGCGTCCAGCTCGGCCGGGGCGATCCCGCCCTCCGGCCCGACGACCAGCACCACCTCGCCCGTGTCGGGCAGGTCGACGGTGGTCAGCCGGTCCGCCGCCGACTCGTGCAGGACGAGCCCGGCGGCGGCCCCGGCGAGCCGGCGGGCCACCGCCGCGGTCGACTCGTCCGGCGCGCCGGTCACCACCGGCAGCCACGCCCGGCGGGCCTGCTTGGCCGCCTCCCGGGCGGTGGCCGCCCACTTCTCCCGGGCCCGTACGCCCCGCTCGCCGCGCCACTGCGTCACCGAGCGGGACGCCGACCAGGGCACGATCTCGTCCACCCCGACCTCGGTCATCGCCTGCACGGCCAGCTCGCCCCGGTCGCCCTTGGCGATGCCCTGCGCCACCACCAGCCGGGGCACGGACGCGTCGACGTACCCGCGGGAGGTGACGGTCAGGTCGAGGGCGCCCCGGCCGACGGCGGTGACCACGGCGGCGGCGGTGCCGCCACGGCCGTCGGCGAGCAGCAGCTCCTCGCCCACCCGCAGCCGCTGCACGGTGGCCGCGTGGTGGCCCTCCGGGCCGTCCAGGGTGAGCGTGTCGGCGGTCGGCAGCGCCTCGACCAGGAACAGCGGCGCCGACAACTCAGGCGTGCCCGTTGAACGCGTCGCGCATCCGGGAGAAGAAGCCGCCCTGCTTGCTCAGCTCGGCGACCTCCTCACCGCGGGTCTTGGCGAACTCGCGCAGCATGCGCTCCTGGTCGGCGTCGAGCTTCGTCGGGGTCCGCACGTCGAGGTGGACGTAGAGGTCACCCCGGCCGGTGCCGCGCAGGTGCGGCACGCCCCGGGCGCGCAGCCGCAGCGTGCTGCCCGGCTGGGTGCCCGCCTTGACGTCGACGGTCTCCTCGCTGTCCAGCGTCTTGATGGTCAGCCGGGTGCCGAGCGCCGCCGCCGTCATCGGCACGGTCACCCGGCAGTGCAGGTCGTCGCCCTTGCGGGAGTAGACGTCGTGCGGACGCTCGTGGATCTCGACGTACAGGTCGCCGGCGGTGCCGCCGCCCGGACCGACCTCGCCCTGCTGGGCCAGCCGGATCCGCATGCCGTCCTCGACCCCGGCGGGGATCTTGACGGTCAGCGAGCGCCTGGTCCGCACCCGGCCGTCGCCGGCGCAGGTCGGGCAGGGGTGCGGGATGGTGGTGCCGTAGCCCTGGCAGACCGTGCACGGCCGGGCCGAGACGACCTGACCGAGGAACGTGCGCTGCACCGACTGCACCTCGCCCCGGCCGCCGCACGCCTCGCAGGTGGCCAGGTGGGTGCCGGCGGCGGTGCCGGCGCCCGAGCAGGTGGTGCAGAGCACCGCCGTGTCGACGGTGATCGGCGCTTCCACGCCGAACGCCGTCTCGGGCAGGTCGAGCTCCAGCCGGAGGATGGCGTCCGCCCCCGGCCGGGTCCGCGGACGCGGTCCACGCGCCCCGGTGGCCCCGCCGAAGAAGGCGTCCATGATGTCCTGGAAGCCGACGAACGGCCCGGCGCCGCCCGGCCCGCCGGGGCCGGCCCCGCCGCCGCCGGGGGCGAGCGGGTCGCCACCGAGGTCGACGATCTGCCGCTTACGGTCGTCCGAGAGGACCTCGTACGCGGCGTTGATGTCCTTGAACTTCTCCTGGGCCTCCGGGTCCGGATTCACGTCCGGGTGGAACTGCCGCGCGAGTTTCCGGTAGGCGCGCTTGATCTCGTCGTCGGAGGCGTCCCGGCTGACACCGAGAATGCCGTAGTAGTCCCTGGCCACTGCGTTCCGTGTCCTCAGTTTCGTCTCGCGTTACGCCGGTCGTCGGCCCGAGTCGGCCGTCGGCCCCTGACTGGTCAGTTCTGGGCCAGCAGCTCGCCCACGTAGCGTGCCACGGCGCGTACCGTGGCGATGGTGCCGGGGTAGTCCATCCGGGTCGGCCCGAGCACCCCGAGCCCACCCACCACGTTGGCGCCCGGGCCGTAGCCCGTGCTCACCACCGAGGTCCCCCGGAGATTGTCGATCTCGGTCTCGTCGCCGATGCGGACCCGCAGCGTGCTGCGTTCCACCTCGCCGAAGAGCTTGAGCATGACGACCTCCTCCTCCAGCGCCTCCAGGATCGGTCGCAGCGAGCCCTGGAAATCCAGCAGGTTGCCCCGGGTGAGGTTCGCCGTGCCGGCCAGCGCGATCCGCTCCTCGTGCCGCTCGACCAGGGTCTCCAGCAACACCGTGGAGAGCGTGGTCATCGCCGGCCGCAGCCCCGGCCGGACCTCCTCGACCAGCGCCTGCACCAGCGGCGGGGTGTCCACCAGGCGGGTGCCGCCGAGCTTCTCGTTGGCCAGGCCGCGCAGCTCCAGCACGTCGTCGGCGGGGACCGGCGCGGGCAGCTCGACGAGCCGCTGCTCGACCCGCCCGGTGTCGGCGATCATCACCAGCATCAGCCGGGTGGTGGAGATCGGCACCAGCTCCAGGTGGCGCACCGAGGAGCGGGCCAGCGACGGGTACTGCACCACCGCGACCTGTCGGGTGAGCTGCGCGAGCAGCCGGACCGTACGGTGCACCACGTCGTCCAGGTCGACCGCGCCGACCAGGAAGCGTTCGATCGCCCGGCGCTCGGCCGGGCTGAGCGGCTTGACCCGGGAGAGCCGGTCGACGAAGAGCCGGTAGCCACGGTCGGTCGGCACCCGGCCCGCGCTGGTGTGCGGCTGCCGGATGTAGCCTTCCTCCTCCAGCACGGCCATGTCGTTGCGGACCGTCGCCGGGGAGACGCCGAGCTGGTGCCGCTCGACCAGCGCCCTGCTGCCGACCGGCTCCTGGGTGGCGACGTAGTCCTCGACGATCGCGCGCAGCACGGCGAGCTTACGGTCGTCGAGACCCACTCTCCCCACCTCCCACGCGTGCCGGCCGGCCGGACCGGATGCCGCCGGGGACGACGGACACGACCGGGGCGGCGCTCCGGACACTGCTCCTGGCACTCGACTGTAGCGAGTGCCAGTCTACGTCGGCGCCCCCGGGGAACGCGATGATCGGAGTCGACCTGTGCCCCGCACCTCGCCGCGCCGGGGCCGTTCGTCCGGGTGACCGGGCCGATGTCCCGCTGGTCACGACTTGCCCGGTGCCCCTACCGTGACCTGCATGACCGAACCGCCTCGCCCGCCCGGAGCAGGCGACGCCGACGGGCGCCCGCCGGAGCCGACCGTCCCGCTCGCGCCCGGGTCCCCGCCGCCGCCCCCCGAGCCGCCGACCACGAACTTCGCCGCGCCGGACTGGGACCCCCCCACCCGGCAGTACGGCCCACCCGACTACGAGCCGCCGACCCAGCAGTACGGGACGCCGGAGTACGAGCCGCCGACCCAGCAGTACGGCCCACCCGGCCACGAACCCCCCACGGAGCAGTACGCCCCACCCGGTCACGAGCCCCCGACCCAGCGGTACGGGACGCCGGAGTACGAGCCGCCCGCCCAGCAGTACGGGCCGCCCGGGTACCCTCCGCCGGCCGGTGACCAGGGCGGATACCCGCCCGACGGGGGCTTTCCGCCGCCCGGTCCCGGCCAGCCGCCCACCGGGGGGCCGTCCGCGACGACCTCCGGCGACGACCGGATCTGGGCCCTGCTCGCCCATGCCGGCGGGCCGGTCGGCGTGGTGGTCGGCGGCAGTCTCTTCGGCTGGGTCGGTCCGCTGATCGTGCTGCTCGTCCGGGGGCAGCAGTCCCCGGCGGTCCGGGCGCACGCGGTGGCCGCGCTGAACTTCCAGCTCACCTGGGCGCTCGCCATCCTGATCGGCTGGCTGCTGACCGCGGTCACCTGCGGGCTGCTCTTCTTCGTGCCGCTGCTGATCGCCCTGGTGCCGATCGTGCTGGGCGTGGTCGGCGCGCTGAAGGCCAACGAGGGCGTGCTCTACCCGTACCCGGCCAGCCGCGCCTTCGTCCGCTGACCCCGCTCCGGTCGGGCCCCGGTGGCCCGCCGGGCCCGACCGGTCCGGCGCGCCGTGGCCCGACCGGTCGGGAGGGAGCCCTCAGGGCAGCAGGTCGCGGACCACGGCGTCGGCGAGCAGGCGTCCACGCAGGGTCAGCGCCGCCCGGCCGCGTTCGTACGCCGCCGGGTCGAGCAGGCCGGCGGCCAGCGACCGGTCCGCGCCGGCCCGGCCGACCGGGTCCAGCACGGTCAGCGGCAGGCCGGAGGCGAGCCGCAGCCGCAGCATCACGTCCTCCATGTGCGCCTGGTCGGCGGTGAGGAGCTCCCGGGCCTGGCCGGGTGACCGGCCGGCGGCCAGCCGCTGCGCGTACGCGCCGGGGTGCTTGACGTTCCACCAGCGCACCCCGCCGACGTGGCTGTGCGCCCCCGGGCCGAGGCCCCACCAGTCGCCGCCGGTCCAGTAGAGCAGGTTGTGCCGGCACCGGGCGGCCGGCGTGCGCGCCCAGTTGGAGACCTCGTACCAGGAGAAACCGGCCGCGTCGAGGGCGGCCTCGGCGGCCAGGTAACGGTCCGCGGCGACGTCGTCCGACGGGTACGGCAGCTCGCCGCGACGGATCCGGGCGGCGAGCCGGGTGCCGTCCTCCACGATCAGCGCGTACGCGCTGACGTGGTCCACCCCGGCGGCGACCACCTGGTCGAGCGAAGCGGCGAAGTCCTCGGCGCGCTCGCCCGGCGTACCGTAGATCAGGTCGAGGTTGACGTGGTCGAAGCCGGCGTCGCGGGCCTCGACCGCGGCGGCGGTGGCCCGCCCGGCGGAGTGCCGGCGGTCGAGCACGGCGAGCACGCCCGGCGCGGCCGACTGCATGCCCAGCGAGATGCGGGTGTAGCCGGCGGCCCGGAGCGTCTTCAGGGACTCCGGGGTGACCGACTCCGGGTTGGCCTCGGTGGTCACCTCCGCGTCGGCGGCCAGCCCCCACGTTCGGTCGACCGCGTCCAGGATCCGGGCCAGGTCGTCGGCGGGCAGCAGGGTCGGCGTGCCACCGCCGACGAAGACGGTGTCGACCCGGGGCGGCGGGCGGTCGGCGAGGACCCGGGCGGCCAGCCTCAGCTCGGCCAGCACGGTGTCGGCGTACGACTCCCGGCCCGCTCCCCCGCCCAACTCGTCGGCGGTGTACGTGTTGAAGTCGCAGTAGCCGCAGCGGCTGGCGCAGAACGGCACGTGGAGGTAGACCCCGAAGCCGTGCGCACCCACCGCACGCAGGGCGGACGACGGCAGGGCGCCGTCACTCGGGACGGTCTCACCGTCTGGAAGCACGCCGGGCATGCCACTAGTCTGCCCGCATGACCTCTCCGGACGCACTGGTGCGGGTGTCCACGGCGGGTGGGGTGACCACGCTCACCCTGGACAGCCCGCACAACCGCAACGCGCTCTCCACGCCCCTGATGACCGAGCTGCTGGACGGCCTGACCACGGCGGCGGCCGACGACGCCGTCCGGGTGGTGGTGCTCGACCACACCGGTCCGGTGTTCTGCTCCGGAGCGGACCTGAAGGAGACCGCCGCGGCGTACGCCAGCGGGAGCGTGCCGGCCGGAAAGCTCGGTGACGTGCTGGCGGCGGTCTGGGAGTGCCCGAAGCCGGTGCTGGCCCGGGTGGCCGGGCCGGCGCGGGCCGGCGGGCTGGGCCTGATCGCCGCGGCCGACCTGGCGGTCTGCGCGCAGGAGGCGACCTTCGCGTTCACCGAGGTCCGGATCGGGGTGATCCCGGCGGTGATCTCGGCGACCGTGCTGCCCCGGCTGACCCCGCGCGCCGCCGCCGAGCTGTACCTGACCGGGGAGACCTTCGACGGCCGGCGGGCCGCGCAGGTGGGTCTGGTGACCACGGCGGTGCCCGCCGCCGAGCTGGACGCCGTGGTGGCCGGGTACTGCGCCGCGCTGGTCCGGGGCGCGCCCGGCGCGTTGGCCGGGGCCAAGGAGCTGCTGCGCCGCCCGGCCGGGCCGGACCTGCGGCGGGAGGTCGCGGCGCTGGCCGAGCTGTCGACGGGTTACTTCCTCTCGACCGAGGGGCGCGAGGGGGTGGCCGCCTTCCGGGAGAAACGGCCGCCGCGATGGGTGAGCGCGCTCGACGCGGGGTAGCCAGCAGCCGACCGGGAGCGTCCCGGCGTTCCGCCCGGAGAGCCGCTTACCGGACGGACCGCCCAAGCCGCCGGTCTGCTGGCAGCAGGGACGTACGCTTGGCTGACTGTCGTTCAGGGGGTGTGGGTGCGAACTCGGGCAATCGTGGCAACTGGCCTCGTTCTCGTCGTCGTTGCCGGTCTCGGGATCTACTTCGTCGTCCGGAACGTCGGGGGCCAGCTCCGACTGCCGCTGGCCAGCCGGAGCTGCGTCGTCCAGGCCGACGGCCAGGTTCGCCTCAACGCCGAGCAGATGTCGCACGCCGCCACCATCGCGGCCATCGGCATCCGCCGGAAGATGCCCGAGCGGGCGGTCGTGGTGGCGCTCGCCACCGCGTTCCAGGAGTCCGGCCTGGAGAACCTGCCCGACGGTGACCGGGACTCGATCGGGCTGTTCCAGCAGCGTCCCAGCCAGGGTTGGGGCACCCCGGAGCAGATCGGCGACCCCCGGTACGCCGCGAACAAGTTCTACGCCGGGCTGAAGAAGGTCCGCGGCTGGGAGCGGATGCGGGTCACCGACGCCGCCCAGGCGGTGCAGCGTTCCGCCTTCCCCGAGGCGTACGAGAAGTGGGCCGACGAGGCCGAGGTGCTCACCCGGGCGCTGCTCGGGGACGCCACCGCCGCCGTCGCCTGCACTGTCGGCCGGACCCCGGCCATGCGCGGCGCCGCCGCCGCGACCGCGTTGACCGAGGGTCTCCTCCTCGACTGGGGGCTGCCCGACGCCAGCACCGCCGGCCTGGCCGAGCTGACCGGTCTGTCCGTCTCCGCCGCCGACCCGCGCGCCGGCTGGCGGTACGCCCACTGGCTGGTGTCGCACGCCCACGACCACGGGGTCAAGCGGGTCCGGTACGCCGACCTGGAGTGGACGGCCGGCGCGGGCACCTGGTCGAAGGCGTCCGACCGGGACCGGGACGACACCAGGGTCGTCGCCGAGGTCTTCGCCGACGTCTGATCCCCGGCCCCGGTCCCCCGGCCCCGGTCCTCGCCGCGGTCCGGTCCCCGCCGGCCAGCCGGGGGGCGGTCCACCGTCGGGTCGGAGCGTGCCGGTCGGGCGTCCGAGGCAACGTGAATCGCGCACGGGTTACGATCGGCCACCTGTGCCAGATTTGACGGGTTCCTCATGGGGAGGGTGGACGGCGTGTTCGACTACGGAGGCCGGACCGGCTACGAGCCGATCAGCGATGTCGATCGCAAGGAGTTCCACGAGCAGGGCTTCCTCCTGCTGCGTAACGTGCTGACCGAGGACCACCGGGCCGCCCTGGAGGCCGCGGTGGACCGGGTCTACGCCGAGGAGCAGGCCAAGGGCACCACCACCAAGGACGGGACGCTGCACCTGCTGGGCTTCCTGGAGCGCGACGAGCTCTTCGGTGACCTGCTCACCCACCCCGTCGCCTTCCCGTACATGTGGGGCCTGGCCGGGTGGAACATCTACACCCACCACAACCACCTGGACGTGACCCCGCCGGCGGCCGAGCCGGAGAAGCCGTACTGGGGTTGGCACCAGGACGGGTACCGGCAGAACTCCGACCCGGAGACGATGGACCCCAACCTGCCCCGGCCGATGTTCTCGCTGAAGGTCGCGTACGTGCTCTCCGACCTGTCGGAGAAGGGGCGCGGCGCCACCAAGGTGATCCCGGGCAGCCACCTGTGGAACTCGCTGCCCCGGCCGGCGGACACCACGGTGCACAACCCGGACCCGGAGGGCACGGTGGAGATCACCGCCAACCCGGGTGACGCGTTCATCTTCGACCGCCGCCAGTGGCACTCCCGGTCGACGAACCTGTCGACGATCACCCGGAAGATGCTCTTCGTCGGCTACACCTACCGGTGGATCCGCCCGCTGGACGAGCTGCACATCGACACCGACGGCGAGTGGTGGGCCAACCGCACGCCGGTGCAGCGCCAGCTCTGCGGTGAGGGCACCCACACCGCGAACTACTGGGGCATCAACTGGGACGGCTACATCGACGACGAGATCCCGCTGCGCAAGGAGCTCAAGCAGCGCGGCCTGCTCAACCGCAACATCCCCTGGCTCCGCTGAGGCCCACCCGACGCATGCGCCCGGACGCATGATCCTGGACGCATGATCCACTCCACTTCACGGATACGGCGGCATCGCCCCGGCCCGAAGCGCCGTTTCCCGGGAAGTGGAGTGGATCAGCCGGCGGAGTCGACGCCCAGCCGGCGGCGTGCCTTGTCCCGGATCCCGTCCGGCAGGTCCGGCGCGTCGAGCAGCCGCGGCAGCAGCTCCGGCTCCAGGGTCAGAGCCCGGAAGACCTCGCCCACGGTGACGCCGTGCGCCGGCCGGTCCAGCACCTCGACCGGGTCACCCGCGCCGACCTCACCGGCCCTGAGCACCCGCAGGTACGCGCCGGGCGCCGCCCGTACGGTGAACCGCCGGATCAGGTCGGGCACGCCCCAGAATCCGGCGAACGTCCGGCACGGCGTACGCGGCTTGGTCACCTCCAGCAGCGCGGACCCGACGGCCCAGCGCTCACCGACCACCGCGCCGGTCACGTCCACGCCCGACGTGTGGAGGTTCTCGCCGAACCGCCCCGGCGGCAGGTTCCGGCCGAGCTCGGCCGCCCACCAGTCGGCGTCCTCCCAGGCGTAGGCGTACACCGCCTGGTCAGGGCCGCCGTGGTGGGCCCGCTCGGCGATGAAGTCCCCGGTCACGCCGGTCTCCTCGACCCGCGCCCGCCCGTCCGTCGGCCGCTTGTCGATGCCGCTGCGACCGCTCGCGTCGCCCGCCCAATCCGCCTCGGTGACGACACCGACGTTCACTGTGACAATCCTGCCCGTCATGGCGGCCAGCCTACGGTCCGGCCGTACCGACCGACGGCCCCGGCCGCCCCGGGCTCAGCCCTTGACGGCGCCGGCGACCAGGCCGGAGACCATCCGGCGCTGCACCAGCAGGAAGAAGACGATCACCGGCAGGGTGAACAGGGTGGAGGCGGCCATCACCGGCCCCCAGGCGGTGTCGTCGCGGCCGAAGAAGAACGTCATCGCCACCGGCAGGGTGTACCGGCTCTGGTCGTTGATGAAGGTCAACGCGAAGATCAGCTCGTTCCAGGCGGTGATGAACGAGAAGATGCTGGTGGCCACCAGGCCGGGCGCGACCAGCGGGAAGAGGATCCGTCGGAAGATCTGCGCCCGGCTGGCCCCGTCGATCGCCGCCGCCTCCTCCAGTTCCTTGGGCACCGCGGCGACGAAGCCACGCAGCATCCAGATCGCGAACGGCAGCGAGAAGCCCAGGTAGGTGAGGACCAGGCTGGGCAGGGTGTTGTAGAGGCCGAGCCGCTGGATCATCAGGAACAGCGGGATGACCAACGCCTCCAGCGGGATCATCTGCACCACCAGCAGCATGATCAGGAAGCTGGTGCGCAGGGTGAACCGGAACCGCGCCACCGCGGTCGCGGCGAGCAGCGCCACCAGCCCGCTGAGCAGCACGGTCGCCCCGGCGACCAGGATGCTGTTGCCGAAGAAGTCGGCGAAGCTGACCCCGGGGATCAGGTTGCCGGTGAGGATGTCCCGGTAGTGCGCCAGGGTCGGCTCGGTCGGCACCGGCCGGGGCGTCGCGGAGAAGATCTCCCGGTTCGGTTTCAGCGAGGTGGCGATCATCCAGTAGACCGGGAAGGCGGCGAACAGCGCCACCAGCAGCCCGGCGCTGTTGAGCGCGATCCGTCGCCCGACCGGCCGTCGTCGACGGGGCGTTCGCGCCGTCGTACCGGGCGGTCGCGCCGTCGTACCGGGCGGGGTGGTCGCCGTACCGGGTGGGGTGGTCGTCGGGCCGGGCATCAGTCCTCCTCCTGTCGGAGCACCATGCGGACGTAGAGGCCGGTGACCACGAGCAGGATCAGGGTGAGGATCACCGCGATGGCCGCGCCGAGGCCGTACTTCGGCGGGGGCGAGAACGCCTCCGCGTACGAGTAGATGGAGAGCATGAACGTCGGGCGGTCCTGGGTGCCGCCGGCCAGCACGAACTGCTGGGTGAAGACCTTGAAGTCCCAGATGGTGGAGAGCACGACCAGGATGCCGAACACCGGGCGCAGCAGCGGGAAGGTGACCTGCCAGAAGACCCGCCACGGGCCGGCGCCGTCGACCCGGGCGGCCTCGTGCAGCTCGCTCGGCACGCTCTTGAGCCCGGCGAGGACGCTGACCGCGATGAACGGGAACGAGTGCCAGACCACCACCAGGGTGAGGATGGCGAAGAACATCAGCGGCGAGTTGAACCAGCCGTACCCGGTCCAGTCGGCGCGCCCGAACAGCGCCTGGGACAGCCCGTCGGGCAGGGCGTTGAACAACCAGGTGACCAGCCCGCTCGTGTCGTCGAAGATCCACTTCCAGACGATCGTGCCGGTCAGCGCCGGAGTGGCCCAGGCGAGCATCACGCAACTGCCGACGAAGGTCGCCATCCGTCGGCCCAGCCGGTTGAGCAGCAGCCCGACCAGGGTGCCGAGGATCATCGTCAGCGCCACGTTGGCCGCGGCGAACAGCACCGTGTTGCGCAGCACCGTACGG
This sequence comes from Micromonospora sp. WMMD882, assembly GCF_027497255.1. Taxonomy (NCBI): domain Bacteria; kingdom Bacillati; phylum Actinomycetota; class Actinomycetes; order Micromonosporales; family Micromonosporaceae; genus Micromonospora; species Micromonospora sp. WMMD882. The sequence continues at coordinate 6,156,826 of NZ_CP114903.1, read as the reverse complement.
AAGAACGGGTCGGTGAGGATCTGGACGTAGTTCTCCAGCCCGATCCACGGCCAGGCCCGGTCGCCGCGCAACTGCCGGACGTTGTTCAACCGGTGGAAGGACATCCAGACGACCTGGCCGAGCGGCCAGAGCAGCAGCCCGCCGATGATCACCAGGCAGGGCAGGAGCAGCAGGTACGGCAGGCGGTCCACCCGGGGCCGCCGCCGGCGTACGGGAGTTTCCCCGGCGTCGACGGCGGCCTGCGGTGTGTCGGTCAGCGCGCTCACTTGGCGTTGAGGATGCTTTCCATCTCGGCGGCGGCGTCGGCGGTGGCCTGCTCCACCGTCTTCTGGCCCTTGATCACCGAGCTGTTCATCGCCTGGGTCGTCGTCTTGGTCCGGCTGACCTCCACCCACTTCGGGGTGAGCGGGGTGAGCTTCGTGTTCTGGAGCGTGGTGGCGAACGCGGCCATCACCTTGTCGTCGGCGTACCCGCCGCCGGTGACCAGGTCGGAGTAGACCGGGAAGAAGCCGAGGCTGTCGGCGAAGGTCTTGGCGTTCTTCTTGTTCACCAGCACGGTGAGGTAGTCCCAGGCCAGGTCCTTGCGCTCGCTGTCCTCCCAGACCGCCAGGTCGGAGCCACCGGCGAAGGCGGGGGCCGGCTTGCCGTCCGGGCCGGGGATGGGGAAGGTGCCCCACACCTTCTCGATCTCGGGGTTGTCCTTCTTGATCGCGCCCTGCTGCCAACTGCCGGCGAAGGCCATCGCCGCCTTGCCGGTGGCGAACTGGGTGCGGGCGTCGATCTCGTTCCAGCCGGCGGCGGCCGGCGGCGCGACCTTGTGCACGGTCACCAGGTCGGTCCAGAACTTGACCGCCTGTCGGGCCTCCGGCGTGTCGTAGCCGGACTTCCAGGTGTCGCCCTCCCTGGTGGCGATCTCCGCGCCGGCGCTCCAGAGGAACGAGTAGAACGGCAGCTCGGAGTTGCCCGGCAGGGCGATGCCGTAGGTGCCCGGCTTCTTGGCCTGGACCGTCTTGGCGGCGGCGACCAACTGGTCCCAGGTCGTCGGCGGCTGCACGCCGGCCTCGGCGAACCAGTCGGTGCGGTAGTACATGGCCCGCACGCCGGCGTACCACGGGACGCCGTACTGCTTTCCGTCGAGCTGGGCGTTGCGTACCAGGTCGGGGAGGATGTCCTTGCCCTCGGCCCAACCGTCCATCCGGCCGCTCAGGTCGGCCAGCGCCTCCTGCGCGGCCCAGCCCTGGGTCTCGGTGTTGCCCAGCTCGGTGATGTCCGGGCCCGCACCGCCGGCGAGGGCGGCCTGGAACTTCTTCGGCGCCTCCAGCCACGGGATGTACTGGACGACCACGTCGGTGTCGGGGTGCTTCTGCTGGAACTCGGCCTCGACGCCGTCGAGGAAGGCGGTCTGCGCCTCGCTGCCCTCGCCCATCATCCAGACCGTCAGTTTGCTGTCGTCGGCCGACCCGGACTCGTCGGAGCCGCCGCAGCCGGCGATCAGCATCGCGGCCGAGGCCACGACGGCGGTGACCGGGGCCAGCCGCTTCCACCTGTTCACGCCACATCTCCCTCAGCCGTCTGGCAGTAACCTTCTCCGCCGCACCATAGCCGGTAAATTTCTTTTACGACAGGGGTGACCGGGAGGCGACCGTACAACAGACGAAAGGGGTCCCCGGCCAGTCGGCCGGGGACCCCTACGCAGGTGCTGCGGTGCGGTTACCGATGGGTGACGTGGCGACGGCGGCCGACCCCGGCGACCAGCGCCACGGCGACGGCGGCGAAGAGGACCTGCAGCATCAGCTCACGCCAGTCGATACCGGCGGTCTCCGCGAAGCCGGCGGCGCGGGCCACGATCGTGCCGAGCAGCGCGGCGCCGACACCGATCAGCATGTGCAGCCAGATCGGCATGTTCTGCCGGCCCGGGACGACCAGACGGCCGAGCGCGCCGACGATGAGACCAACGATGAGCGCAGTGATGATTCCCCAGACGGTGAGCTCCACGGTCGCCCTCCTCCTCAAAGTTTGTCACTAGGTGTGTCGTTCCTGTGGTGACCGCTAAGTTCCCGAGGCCGCGAAATCTCAAACCGACGCAACCGGACACCCCTCGCCGAAGGTCGATGAACGGGACGCTGAGAAGCACCTGAGAGTGAGACAAAACCGCAGGTCAGGACGGCTGAGGGCCACCCGGATCGACGCCGCTCGCGGTCAGAAAAATTCTTCCGACCCGAACGGCCGCCGACCGGGCGGCCCGTGGGAGCGCTCCTACCGGCCCCACCCGGGCCGGATCTCGCCGTACGGAGAGTGATGAACGCCGGCGCTACTTCTTTCCGGCGCCCTTGCCGGCGCCGGCGTCGGAGTCGGACGAGAGCGCGGCGATGAACGCCTCCTGCGGCACCTCCACCCGGCCGACCATCTTCATCCGCTTCTTGCCTTCCTTCTGCTTCTCCAACAGCTTGCGCTTACGGCTGATGTCACCGCCGTAGCACTTCGCCAGCACGTCCTTGCGGATCGCCCGGATCGTCTCCCGGGCGATGACCCGACTGCCGATCGCCGCCTGGATCGGCACCTCGAACTGCTGGCGCGGGATCAGGTTGCGCAGCTTCGCGGCGATCGTGGTGCCGTAGTTGTAGGCCTTGTCCTTGTGCACGATCGCGCTGAACGCGTCGACCGGCTCACCGTGCAGGAGGATGTCCACCTTGACCAGGTCGGACGCCTGCTCGCCGGAGGGCTCGTAGTCCAGCGAGGCATACCCCTTGGTCCGGCTCTTGAGCTGGTCGAAGAAGTCGAAGATGATCTCCGCGAGCGGCATCGTGTAACGCAGCTCGACCCGGTCGGCGGAGAGGTAGTCCATGCCCAGCAGGCTGCCCCGCCGGCCCTGGCACAGCTCCATCACCGCGCCCACGTAGTCGTTCGGGGTGAGCACCGTGGCCCGCACCGTCGGCTCGTACACCTCGGCGATCTTGCCGGTCGGGTACTCGCTCGGGTTGGTCACCACGATCTCCTGGCCGTCCTCGGTGATGGCCCGGTAGACCACGTTCGGCGCGGTGGAGATCAGGTCGAGGTTGTACTCGCGTTCCAGCCGCTCCCGGATGATCTCCAGGTGGAGCAGACCGAGGAAGCCGCACCGGAAACCGAAGCCGAGCGCGCCGGAGGTCTCCGGCTCGTAGTCGAGCGCCGCGTCGTTGAGCTTGAGCTTGTCCAGCGCGTCCCGCAGGTTGGGGTAGTCGGAGCCGTCGATCGGATAGAGCCCCGAGTAGACCATCGGCTTCGGGTCCTTGTAGCCGCCGAGCGCGGACGACGCCGGCCGGGAGTTGATGGTGACCGTGTCACCCACCCGGGACTGCCGGACGTCCTTCACGCCGGTGATCAGGTAGCCGACCTCGCCGACGCCGAGCGCGTCGGCCTTCTGCATCTCCGGGGAGATGACGCCGATCTCCAGCAGCTCGTGCACCGCGGCGGTGGACATCATCTTGATCCGGTCCCGCGCGCTGATCCGCCCGTCGATCACCCGGACGTAGGTGACCACGCCCCGGTACACGTCGTACACCGAATCGAAGATCATCGCGCGGGCCGGCGCGGCGGCCTCGCCGACCGGCGGCTTGAACTGCCGGACGATCTCGTCCAGCAGGTACGGCACGCCCGCGCCGGTCTTGCCGGAGACCCGGATGCAGTCCTCCGGCTGGCCGCCGATCAGGTGGGCCAGCTCCTCGGCGTACTTCTCCGGCTGCGCCGCCGGCAGGTCGATCTTGTTGAGCACCGGGATGACGTGGAGGTCGTTCTCCATCGCCAGGTAGAGGTTGGCGAGCGTCTGCGCCTCGATGCCCTGGGCCGCGTCGACCAGCAGGATCGCGCCCTCGCAGGCGGCCAGCGACCGGGACACCTCGTAGGTGAAGTCCACGTGCCCCGGCGTGTCGATCATGTTGAGGACGGCGTGCTCGCCGGCCTGGTCGCCCTCCCGCACCGTCCACGGCATCCGGACGGCCTGGCTCTTGATGGTGATGCCGCGCTCGCGCTCGATGTCCATCCGGTCGAGGTACTGTGCGCGCATCTGCCGTGGGTCGACCACGCCGGTGAGCTGCAACATCCGGTCGGCCAGGGTCGACTTCCCGTGGTCGATGTGGGCGATGATGCAGAAGTTCCTGATGCGCCCCGGGTCGGTGGCACCAGGAGCGTTCGCGCCGGAATCGAGCGTCGGTGGCACAGCGGTCCGTTCTGGTCGGCGTGACGTGAGCAGGCCGGCGTGCCGCCGGCCCCCTCTATGCTCCCACGTCCCCCGGCGCCCGATCAGAGCGCTCTCCATGCGCGGACGCGAGGACGCACGGCCGGCGCGGACGGGACCACCCGGCGGGCGGCCCGGTCACCTCGACGGGCGGCTCGTTGACTCGACGGGCGGCCCGGTCACTCGACGGGCGGCTCGGTGAAGAGCGCGGCCAGCCTGGGCAGCCGGCGACGGGCCTCCGCCTCGTCGTCGAAGTCCCAGAAGTCGTTCAGATCCGGCGGAGTCACCGGGTCACGCTCCGCCGGCAGGTCGGACGCGGTCGCCTTCCGGTACGCGTCCCACGGCACCGCCAGCATGTCCTCGCACTCGAACTCCTCGCCGCTGAGCGCGGCGGACCGGACCCGGGGCAACTCGGCCAGCGAGTCGGGATCCGCCACCGCCCCGGCGAACACCGCCCGCCCCTGGGTCATCAACCAGCCCCGGAAATACTCGAAACCGTCGTCCGAGGCGCCCCCGTTGATCAGGTACGCCGCGCCCCACAGGTCGACCCGGTAGGAGGCGGCGAGCACCCGCTGCTGGTGGCGCGCGTACCCGACGATGTCCGCCGGATCGCGCTCGGCGAGCAGGGCGACGGCCCGGGCGGCGACCGCGTCGGGCTCTCCCGGGGCGCCCGCCCGCGCCTGGTCGATCAACTGCCAGAAGTCGTCGGTCCTCATGAGGTGGCAGTTTGACAGACGTCCCCGGTCACCGGACCGGGCAGCGGGAACAGCCCGGCGAGCCGCGGGAACCGGCGGGCGAACACGGCCGGATCGCGCAGACCCTCCGCGTCGTCCGACCCGTCCGGGAGGAGACCCCGCTGGACCCCACGCGCGCCGACCGAGCCGTCCAGCCCCGCCGGCTCGCGGGTGAGCCGCTCGTACGCCGTGTCGGCCACGTAGCCCAGGCACTCCCAGTCGGGCCGCTCGTGGTGGGCCCAGTCGTCCGGCGACCGCCCGGCGAGCCGGCGGACCTGCGGCACGTCGGCAAGCGCGTCCGGGTCGGCGACCACCCGCTCGAAGGTCTGCCTACCGAGCCCGACCAGCCACGCCTGGAAGTGGTGGAACCCGTCGTCGGAGCAGCGGCCGCCGCGGATCCGCCGGGCCGCCGCCCACAGCGGCCAGGTGTCGGCCCGGCGACGCGCCTCGTCCAGCCGGACGGCGAAGTCGACCACCTCAGGGACGGGGCGCGCGGCGAGCCGGTCGATGAGCCAGGCCAGCCGCCCGTCCGGATGGTCGGTGGCCGCCGCGGAACCCTCCACGAGGGACCAGAAGTCGTCACGTTCCCGCACGCGCCGCAGTATGCGGGAGCGGTACGACAACCACGTCGACGGCATGATGGGCGGATGCGTGTGGTCTCGCTGCCCCCGGTGCCGTACGACGCCACCGCCGACCGCCCGGCCTGGGAGACGCTGCCGGCCGGCCTGCGGGCCGCGGTCGAGGCGCGGATCGACGGCAAGGTCCGCTCCGCCGAGGTCGCCACGGCCGGCTTCACCCGGGGCTTCGCCGGGCTGCTGACCAGCGCCGACGGCGCGGCCGTGTTCGTCAAGGCGGCCTCGCTGACCAGGCAGCCGCACCTGGTCGACTGGTACGCCCGGGAGGCCGCGATCCTGCGCCGGCTGCCCGCCGGGCTGCCCGTCCCCCGCCCCCGGTGGACCCTGGAGGCGGCCGGCTGGTTCGCGATCGGACAGGACCCGATCGACGGACGGGTCCCCGCCCTGCCCTGGAGGCCCGCCGACCTCGCCGCCACCCTGACCACGTACGCCGAGGTCACCGCCGCGCTGGCCGGACCCCCGGCGGAGCTGGTCGGGCTCGGCCTGCCCCGGCTGGCCGACCTGGCCCGCGACGACCTCTCCTGGTGGGCGGAGGTCGCCGCCGGCCGGGAACCCCGGCCGGAGCTGCCGGCCTCCGTCGCGGCACGGCTGCCGGAGCTGGTCGCGCTGGAGTCGCTACTGCCCGGGTACGCGACCACCGACGGCCTCACCCATGGTGACCTGCGACTGGACAACGTGCTGGTCGACCGCGCCGGGCGGGCGTGGCTGTGCGACTGGACCTGGCTCTGCCACGGCCCGGCCTGGTTCGACCTGGCCGGGCTGCTGCTCACCGGGTACGCCAGCGGGCTGGACGCCGACGCCCTCTTCGCCGGGCACCCGGCGGCGGCCGACGCGCCCCCGGACGCCCTGGACGCCGCCCTGGCGGCACTGTCCGGCTACTTCCTCACCTCCGCCGACGCGCCGCCGCACCCCGCGCCGCACTCCGCCGGATCGCCGTCCGCCGGATCGCCGCGCCCCAGCTCGCCGCCCGCCACGTCACCGCCCGCCGCGCCGCCGCCCACCGGGTCACCCCCCGTCGTGGCCGGCACGGCGTCGGGGCACCGGCGGGCGCACCAGCGCTACAGCGGTCACCTGGCCCTGCGTTGGCTCGCCGACCGGCAGGGCTGGCGCTGACCAGTCGACCCGGGTGGTTTTGGCGGCTCCCGACGGACCTGGTAACCTGGCTTTTCGCGCAGCGATGACGCATGCTCGTCGCGCGCCGAAGCAGACCGTAACCCCGAGCTATCAAGACGAGGCTGTCGCGTGGCGAACATCAAGTCCCAGATCAAGCGCAACCGGCAGAACGAGAAGCGCCGGCTGCGTAACAAGTCGGTCAAGTCGTCGCTGAAGACCGCCATCCGCAAGTTCCACGAGGCCGTCGAGGCCGGTGACGCCGAGAAGGCCACCGCTCTCATGCAGGACGCCTCGCGCAAGTTGGACAAGGCCGCCAGCAAGGGCGTCATCCACGCCAACCAGGCCGCCAACCGCAAGTCCTCGATCGCCAAGCGCGTCGGCTCCCTCGCCGCCTGACGCCGCGATCGTACCCGCCTGACCGGAACCCCCCTGGGCCTCGCCCAAGGGGGTTCCAGGCGTTATCCGGCGCGGCTCCCGTGGTCGGCCCGCGGGCCGGCATTCGGCCGCCGGCCCCCACTCCAGGGACGGGCCCGCCCGACCGTCCCCGGTTCCCTGACCGGTGCGCGCTTCCTCGGGCAACGGGACGGCTACGCCGGGTCGCCGGGTTGACCTCCCCGGTCGACGGGGAGACGCTCCGGGTCGACGTACCTCTGGTCGACCACCCAGCGCCCCCGCGCGGGAGCGTGCCGCTCCCCGAGCGGACGGGCCGACGGCTCCGGCTGCTGCCGGACCCGCCCGGGGTGGGACGGAACGGCCGCCCGGCCCACCGCCGGCTCCAACTGTCGCCGGAACCTGTCCCGCTCCTGCTCCGGGACGAGCGCGGCCGAGCGGACCACCGACGCGGCGACGACGTCGTTCAGCTTCACCATCAGCGCCACCGCGGCCGGCAGCGCCAGCACCGCCCACCAGCTCACCAGCTCCGCGAGGGCGAGCAGGGCGGCCAGCGCCACCGCGCCCTCGAAGTAGAGGAAGCAGAGCACCCCGCCCGGGTTGACGAAGCGCAGCCCGAGGACCCGCGCGTACAGCGGCCGGTAACGCTCCTCGTCCGCCGCGAGGGTCGCCCACCCGGTACGCGGCGGCTCGTCGACCCGGCGCTGCCTGACCGAGGCCCCGCCCGGCCGGCGCTCCCCCGGCGTCGCCATCCCGCCCATCCGACGCTCCCCCGGCGTCGGCGTCCGGCCCATCCGGCGCTCCCCGGGCGTCGGCGCGCGGCCCATCCGGCGCTCTCCGGGCGTCAGCGCGCGGCGCCGCCCGATCGCCGGCTCGTTCACCGGGCGCTGCCCTGCCGGGCCGCGACGACCGAGAACACCGCCCGCTCCAACGCGTACGCCCGGTCGTCCGCGCCGCCCTTGACCGCGGCGTTGCACTCGGCGGCGGCCCGCATCGCCTGCACCAGCCCCTCCGGGGTCCAACCCCGGGCCTGGCGCTGCGCGCGTTCGATCTTCCAGCCGGGCATGCCGAGGCTGCTGGCGAGCTGGTAGGGGCTGCCCCGTCCGGCCGAGGCGACCCGGGAGACGGTCCGCACGCCGTCGGCGAGCGCGTCCGCGATCGGCACCGGATCCACCCCGACGTGCAGCGCCCAGCGCAACGCTTCCAGCGCGCCACTGACGTCCCCCACCATGGCGGCGTCGGCGACGGTGAAGCCGCTCACCTCGGCCCGCCCCCGGTAGTACCGGGCGACGGTGTCCGGGGTGATCCGGCCGTCGGTGTCGGCCATCAACTGGGAGCAGGCCGCGGCCAGCTCACGCAGGTCGTTGCCGACGGCGGCGAGCAGGGCGTGGGCGGCGTCGTCGGCGCATCTCCCGCCGGCCCGCCGGATCTCCTCGCGCACGAAGGCCACCCGTTCCCGGTCACCCTTGAGCTTCGCCGCCGGCACCACCGTCGCGCCGGCGGTCCGCAGCCCGTCGGCGAACGCCTTGCCCTTGGCCGCGCCGGCGTGCAGGACGACCAGCCGGACGTCCGGGTCCGGGTTCTTCGCGTACGCCAGCAGCGCGGTCGCCAGGTCCTTGCGGGCGTCCTGGCCGGCGCGCAGGACCAGGACCCGTCGGCCGCCGAAGAGCGAGGGGCTGAGCATCTCGGCGATCTCACCGACGGTGAGAGTGCCCGCCTGGTACTCGCGGACGTCCACGTCGGGGTCGACGTTCCGGGTTTCCGCGACGGCTTCGGAGACGGCGCGCGTGGCGAGCAACTCCTCGTCACCGAGAACGAGGAGAATGGGAGCAAGGCTGGCGGGGGTCACGCCGCCCATACTCGCACGCCCCGGAAGCGAATCGTGCCTGCTCAACGTCACCGCGACGGCACGCCCCGCACTCAGCACAATACCGACATAAGTCCCAGTAGCTGGCTGAACGGACAGGTCTCCAGGGCCACCGGGCACGCCGCCGGGCAGGCCGGCGCAGCGGACCAGATCACTTTATTATCCACTCATGTCGATTGAAGACGGAGCGTTGGCGATCGCCGCGGCCGAAGCGGGCGCCGCCGTCGTGCGATCCCGGTACGGGACGGTGATCCCCCGCTTCCAGAAGGCCCCGCTCGACTTCGCCACGGCCGCCGACCTCGAATCGGAGCAGGTGATCGTCGACCTGTTGCGGGCAGCTCGACCGGCCGACGCCGTCATCGGTGAGGAAACCGGGCTCACCGGCGCCGACACGGTGGACCAGACCTGGTTGGTCGACCCGCTGTGCGGAACCCTGAACTTCGCCGCCCGTACGCCCCTGGTGGCGGTGAACGTGGCGCTGCGAACCGGCGCCGACGTCACGGTGGCCGCCCAGGCCGACCCCTTCGCCCGGGAGGTGTTCTGGACCGACGGCGGTCCGGCCCACGTTCGCCGCGACGGCGTGGACGAGCTGCTGCGACCGTCCGCCGACTCGTTGCTGGTGGACGTCAACCTGGACGCCCCGCTGCCGAACAGCTCCGCTTTCCAGCCGGCCCGCCTGCTCACTGACCCGGAGTTCACCGCACGGTTCCGGGCCCGGGTGGTCTCCACCAGCCTGGCGGTGGCCTGGGTCGCCGACGGACGGCGGGCCGCCTACGTGACCGACGGTCACATCCAGGACAGCGTGCACTTCGCCAGCGGGATCGCCGTCTGTCGGGCAGCCGGTTGCGTGGTGACCGGCCTGCGGGGGCAGCCGTTGCACACCGGAGGGGGCGGTCTGCTGGTGGCCGCCGACCAGGACACCCACCGGGCGCTGCTGGCCGTCGTGGAGCGCCAGTTCGGCTCACCCGCCCGGCCCTGACCGGCCGCCGCGCGCCACCACCGCCAGACGACCACCCTCGGCGACCACCGCCAGGTCACCCTGGGTGTCGGTGCGCAGCACGCGGGCCCCGCCGCGCGCCAGTCTCGCCAGCACGGCCGGATTCGGATGCCCGTACCCGTTGCCCGCCCCCACCGGCACCAGCGCCACCGCCGGCCGGGTCGCGTCGAGGAACGCCGGATCCTGGTAGGCGGAGCCGTGGTGGGCGACCTTCAGCACGTCCACGTCGAGGGTGCTCGCCGGCACCCGGTCGAGCACCGCCCGCTGCTCCTCGGTCTCGGCGTCCCCGGCGAGCAGCATCCGCACCCCGGCCACCCGGGCGAGCAGCACCAGGGAGTTGTTGTTCGGGTCGGAACGGGTGCCGCGCATCGGGTACGGCGGGCCGACCAGCGCCAACTCCACCCCGCCCGCCCGGAACGTCCACCCGTCGACGGCCGGCCCCACCCGCGCCCCCGCGACGACCGCCGAGGTGTGGACCAGGTCGCGCCCAGCCGCCGGCTCCGGCCACCGTGGCGTCACCACGGCCGTCACCCGGCGCCCCCGGGCCACCCCGTCGACACCGCCGGTGTGGTCGACGTGGAAGTGGCTGACCACCAGCAGCGGCACCTGACGTACGCCGAGCCGCCGCAGGCAGCCGTCGGCCGCCGCCGGATCGGGGCCGGCGTCCACCACCACCGCCTGACCCGCAGCCACCGGCAGCACGACCAGGTCACCCTGGCCGACCGCGCACACCGCCACCACCCAACCCCGGGGTGGCCAGCCGCTCGCCACCAACCGGACCGGCAACGCGCCCAGCACCGCGGCGAGCGCCACCACCGCCACCAGCCGGCGGACCACCGGACGGCGGACGGCCACCAGCAGCGCCACGGTCGCCGCCGCCAGCAGCAACCCGCCGAACGCCCCGCCCGGCCAGGGGACGTTCCCGGCGGGCAGCCGGGCGCCGTACCTGGCGACGGTGACCAGCCACCACGCCGGCCAGCTCGCCAGCCAGGCGACGAACTCGGCCGCCGCCGGCCACAGCGGCGACAACACCGCCGCCAGCACACCCAGCACCGTGGCGGGCGCGACCGCCGGCACGACGAGCAGGTTCGCCGGTACGGCCACCAGGCTCACCGTGCCGGACAGCCCGGCGACCACCGGCCCACAGGCGAGCTGGGCGGCGGCCGGCACGGCCAGCGCCTCGGCCAGACCCGTCGGCACCCCACGCCGCCGCAGCGCGTCCCGCCACCGGGGGGCGATCAGCAGCAGCCCGCCGGTGGCCAGGACGGAGAGCGCGAAACCCGGGTCACCGGCCAGGTCGGGATCGGCCAGCACCAGCACGGTGACCGCGGCGGCCAGGGCGGGCAGCGCGGCCCGGGGACGACCGGCGGCGAGCGCGGCCAGCCCGATCGCGCCCATGGTGGCCGCCCGCACCACGCTCGGCGACGGTCGCACCAGGATGACGAAGCCGACCAGCGCGACCCCGCACAGCGCCACCGCCAGCCGGGGACCGGCCCGTGCCCAGCGGGCCAGCAGCAGCACCGCGCCCACCACGATCGCCACGTTGGAACCGGAGACGGCGTTCAGATGGGTCATGCCGGTGGCCCGGAAGTCCTCCTCGACCTCCGGCGGCAACCGGCTGGTGTCGCCCACGACCAGGCCGGGCAGCAGCCCACCCTGGTCGTCCGGCAGCGGGGCGCAGGCTCGTTGCAGCCCGGCCCGGAGCCGGCCGGCGGCGCGTTGCGCCCAGCCGGGTCCACCGAGCAGCGTCGGCGGACCGCTGGCGCTGAGCACCGCGCCGGTCAGGTCGCCGCCCCGGGGCTCGGCGAGCCGCCCCTGCGCGGTGAGCCGCTGGCCGGGCAGCAGCCCCCGCCAGGCCGGGTCGGTGGCGAGCACCAACATCCGGACCGGGGCGTCGACCCGCCGACCGTCCGGCCCGGTCACGCCGACCAGGTCGGCCGGGGCCAGCAGCATCGCGGGACGGCCGACCACGCCCCGGACCGGCCGCGGGTCGTCCCGCACCACGAGTTCGGCGGTGACCGACGCCCGTTCCCCGGTCAGCGCCCGGACGACCGCCGCGTCCCGGGCGGTCAGCCGGGCGGCGGTCGCCGCGCCGCCGCAGACCACGCCGAGCAGCACGGCGACGGCGATCCAGCCGTACCGCCGGGCGGGCGCCCCGGGTCGACCGAGCCGGCCCAGCAGATGGACGGCGAGCGCGGCGGCCAGCACCGCCGCCGCCACGGCCAGTAGCAGGCTCGCCGGGGCGGACAGGCTCAGCCCGGCGAGCGCGGTCAGCCAGGTGGCCACCGCGAGCCCGACCAACCGCAGGTCGGGTGGCCGGAGGTCGACCTGACCGGCCGCGTCGGTGGGCCGGCTGGCCGGCCGCCCCGACCCCGACCCGGGCGGTGGCGGTCCGGCCGGGCGGTGGCGGCCGGTCACCCCGTCACCCGACCCCGCCCCAGGGCCCGACGGCCCGGCTGGGCGGCGGCCGTTCACACCGTCACCAGGTCCTTGAGCTGCTCGTAACGGGCGTCGCCGATGCCCTCGACCTGTCGCAGGTCGCCGACCGAGCGGAAGCCGCCCTGCCGGTCGCGGTGGGCGATGATCCGCTCGGCGAGCACGGGGCCGACCCCGGGCAGGGTGTCGAGTTGCGCCACGGTGGCGGTGTTCAGGTTGACCTTTCCGCCGGGCGCCGCGCCGGGCCCACCGCCAGCGCCGGGCCCACCGCCAGCGGCGGCCGGCGGCGGGGTGATGCCGACCGCGATCAGCTCACCGTCGACGACCTTGCGGGCCGGGTTGATCAGGGCGACGTCCACGCCGGGCTGCGCGCCGCCGGCCGCCTCGATCGCGTCGGCGACCCGGGCCCCCGCCGGGAGCCGGACCAGCCCCGGTCGGCGTACCTTTCCGGCGACCGCCACCACGAGCTCGGCCGCCTCGCCGGAGGGCATGCCGGACGCTTCGACAAGCGGCGACCCGGCCGACACGGACGGGGTGGGGACCGGCTCCACGTGGGGCCGGGACCGCCAGGCCCAGAACCCGGCCCCGAGCACCACCAGCACCGCGACCATGGCCAGCGCCCGCACGCCGCGCCGCCCGGGATCGAACGGCCCCGGGCCGGGCAGCCGACGCCGACTCGGCGTCGACGGCAGACCCGGCCCGGTCCCGTCAGGGTCGTCGTCGCCGGGTAACGCGGGCGCCGGGCGGAGCTGCGACACCCCGTCGCGTACGGGAAGCAGCCGGCGCAGCCGATCGCGTACCTCGGTCTCCTGGTCGTCGGACACGCCGTGACGCTAGACCGACGGCGACGCCCAATGGGGTCCCCTGTGGACAGCCGGGCCGCCTGTGGACAACACCCTGATCATGCCCTCGGTGTGGTATGGGCCGCCGGCTCAGCGGCGCTCTGCCGGAGTCACGGACGAGCAGCTCACCGGGCCGGTCACCCGTCGACGGGCAGCGGCTCCGGTGCGGATCCGCCCGCCCCCGGGGCGGAACGTCCTTCGCCGGCGACCACGCGCGCCCGCTCCGCTGCGGGGGCGATCGTCGTCCGCCGCCCCGAACATGGGGCAGCTCGACAGGACGTGTCCGAGCATGCGGCTGCCCGGCCGCCCCCCGGCCGCGCCCGCCCCCGGTCACGCCCGGCCCGCCCGCGCCCGCCTTGGACGCGCCCGCCCCCGGTCACGCCCGCATTGGACGCGCCCGCCCCGGCCGCGCGGGTCCGACAGACGCAGCTCCCGGGGAGGCCCCGCCCTACGCCCGGCGGTGCACCACCACGGACGCCAGACCAGGCCCGGCATGCGCGGCGACCACCGCGCCCGCCTCGGTGAGGTACGTGTCGCGCACCTGGTCGCCGAGGCGACCCCGCAGCGCGTCGAGAAGCTGCTCGGCGCGCTGCGGCGCGGCCAGGTGGTGCACGGCCAGGTCCACCTCGTCGGCGCCGGCCACCTCGACGGCGAGTTCGGTCAGCCTGGTGACCCCCCGGCTCGCGGTACGGACCTTGTCCCTGACCACGATCGCGCCGTCCAGCATGTGCATGATCGGCTTGACCGACAACGCCGTGCCGAGCAGCGCCTCGGCGGCGCTGATCCGGCCACCCCGGCGAAGGAACTCCAACGTGTCGACGTAGAAGAAGATCGTGGTACGCGCCACGGCGGCCTGGGCCGCGTCGCGTACCTCGGGCAGTTGCGCGGCCCGCGCGGCGGCCCGGGCGGCGGCGAGCACCGGGAAACCGATGCCCATGCCGGCGGACCGGCTGTCCACCACCGCGACCCTGCCCCCGAACTCGGTGGCGGCGGCCCGGGCGCCCTCGACGGTGCCGGAGAGTCCCGCCGACAGGTGCACCGACAACACCCCGTCGGCCCCCTCGGCCAGCAGCCGACGATAGGTCTGCCCGAACCGCTCGGGCGCCGGTTGGGAGGTGCTCACCGACACCCGCCGTCCGCCGAGCGCCCGGGCAGCCTCCTCCGGCCGGGTCTCGACCCCCTCCAGGCCCTCCGCGCCGTTGAGCACGACGGTCAGCGGCACCACGGTCAGCCGGTGTTCACGCACCAGCTCGGGCGGAAGATAGGCGGTGGAGTCGGTGACGACCGCGACGGGCATGCCCGGCACGCTAGCCGATCTCGGACCGGACCGCCGGACCGAGCACCGGGTCCCGCCGCCCACCGTTTCCAGGATCCGGGGGCGTCGTGGGCGCAGGACACCGCTACTTCGCTGATCTGGCGCGGCACCCGGCCGACGAGGCGGCGCGGCACCCGGCCGACGAGGCGGCGCGACAGCCGGCACGGCCGGTGGTGGGCGGCCCGGGCGGAGGGGGGTCAGACTGCTTCGGTGGGGGCGGTGGCGTAGCCCAGCCGCTCACCGGCGACGGCGGTCTCGGCGGCGAGCGGACGCGCGACGGGCGCGGTGGACGCGCCGACGTTGTGCGCCCGCAACTGCCAGCCTCGGACGTCGTCGTGCCGCAGCTCCGTCCAGTGGCAGTTGGCCAGGGAGCTGACGGTGCGCAGCACGGTGTGGTCCCAGCCGAGCAGGTGACCGCAGCCCTGCCGGGCCCCGCCGCCATGGGTGGCGACCACGACGGTGCCGCCCGGCAGCGCGTCGACGGCGGCCTGCAACCCGGCCCCGACCCGTACGCCCAGGTCGTGGAGACTCTCCACCTCGGCGCCCGGGTCCGGGTCACCGGCCCGCCAGCGGGCGTGCTCGGTGGGGTAGCGTTCCGCGACCTCGGTGATGAGCAGCCCCTGCCACCGGCCGTAGTAGCGCTCCCGCAGCCGCGGGTCGGTGCGTACCGGCAGGCCGGTGAGCGCGGCGAGGGCGGCGGCGGTGTCGGCGGCCCGGCTCAGGTCGCTGGCCACGATGGCGTCCGGGCGCAGCGCGGCGAGCAGCGACGCGGCGGCGCGGGCCTCTTCCCGGCCCCGTTCGTTGAGCGGGACGTCGGTCTGCCCCTGTACCCGGTTGCCGGCGTTCCAGTCGGTGTTGCCGTGCCGCCAGACGATCAGCCGGGTCATTCGGCCGAAGCCGAGACCGAAGCCGAAGCCGAAGCCGAGACCGGAGCCGAGGGGCTGGCGGTGGCGTCGGCGTCGACCAGGTCCCGGTCGACGAACGGGATGGTCGGGCAGTCCTTCCAGAGCCGGTCGAGCGCGTAGAACTCGCGCTCCTCGGTGTGCTGGACGTGCACCACGATGTCGACGTAGTCGAGCAGCACCCAGCGTCCGCCCCGCTCGCCCTCCCGCCGGACCGGCTTGACCTTCTCCGGCAGGTCGAGCAGCCGTTCCTCGATCGCGTCCACGATGGCGAGCACCTGACGCTCGTTGGGGGCCGAGGCGAGCAGGAAGGCGTCGGTGATGGCGAGCTGGTCGCCCACGTCGATGATGACGATGTCCTGCGCCTTCTTGTCGGCGGCAGCCTGGGCGGCTGCGGTCGCCAGCTCGTGGGCGCGCTCGGAAACTGTCACCGTTCTCCTTCGATCAGCCGTACGATGCTCCTAGCCTCTCACACGCGGCGCGGGAACGACCTGGCAGTTCTGGTCGACTATCGGGCGCAGCCGGACAAAACCGGCAGAATCAGCACTGGTAGAGACGCCGTTTGGCGATGTACTGCACCACACCGTCGGGCACGAGGTACCAGACCGGCTCACCCCGGCCCACCCGCTCCCGACAGTCGGTGGACGAGATCGCCATGGCCGGCACCTGCACCAGGCTCACCGAGTCGGCGGGCAGGTGCTCGTCGGACAGCTCGAACCCCGGCCGGGTGACCCCGATGAAGTGGGCCAGTTCGAGGACCTCGGACAGGTCCTTCCAGGAGAGGATCCGCGCCAGCGCGTCGGCGCCGGTGATGAAGTAGAGCTGCGCCTTCGGCCCGTACTCGGCATGCAGGTCACGCAGGGTGTCGACGGTGTAGGTGGGGCCGCCGCGGTCGATGTCGACCCGGCTGACCTGGAAACGCGGGTTGGAGGCGGTGGCGATCACCGTCATCAGGTAGCGGTCCTCGGCCGGGCTCACCGGCTCGTCGGCCTTCTGCCACGGCTGCCCGGTGGGGACGAAGACCACCTCGTCCAGGCCGAACCGGTCGGCCACCTCGCTGGCGGCGACCAGGTGCCCGTGGTGGATCGGATCGAAGGTGCCACCCATGATCCCGACCCGCCGGATGTCCTGCTCCATCAGATGATCGTAGGCCGGTGGCGCCGGGGCGTACCTGGTCGTGCGGCAGCGGTCACACCGGCCGCTGCCCGACCGACAGCCCGCGCCGACGGCCCGCCCGCCCCGCGCCAGCCGGGCGGCGACCCAGGCCCGGCCGGCCGGACCGCCGCTCAGGCCGGACCGCCGCTCAGGGCAGGTCGCCGCTCAGGCCGGACCGCCGCTCAGGGCAGGTCGCCGCTCAGGCCGGACCGCCGCTCAGGGCAGGTCGCCGCTCAGGGCAGGTCGCTCGGGTCGGTGTTCGCGCCGCAGAGCACCACGGCGACCCGCTCCCCCGGCGTCGGGCGGTACGCGCCGGCGGTCAACGCGGCCATGGCCGCCGCCGCCCCGTGCTCCACCACCAGCCGGTACCGGTCCCACAGCCACTGCCGGGCCGCCACCAGGTCGTCGTCACCGACCAGCAGCGAGCCGACGTCGCACCGGACCGCCACGTCGAAGGCGATCCGCCCGACCCGGCGCGCGCCGAGCGAGTCCGCCGCCAACCCGGAGACCGGCACGTCGGTCGGCCGGCCCGCCGCCAACGCGGCGTGCAGGGTGGGCGCGCCCACCGGCTCGACCCCGACCACCCGGGCCAGCCCGTCGAGGGCGGCGGCCACCCCGGCCACCAGCCCACCACCGCCCACCGCCACCAGGACGGTGTCCACCCCGCCGGTCTGCGCCCACAGCTCCACGCCGAGCGTGCCCGCCCCGGCCACCATCGCCGGCTGGTCGTACGCGTGGCAGAGGACCGCCCCGGTCTGCGCCGCCCGTCCGGTCGCGGCCTGGTACGCCTCGGCGTACTCCCGGCCGACCTGGGTCACCGTCGCGCCGAGCGCGTGCAGACGGCGGACCTTGGCCGCCGCGGACGTGGTCGGCACGTAGATCTCCGCCGGCACGCCGAGCCGGGCGGCGGCCCAGGCCACCGCGGCGCCGGCGTTCCCGCCGGACGCGGCGACCACTCCGGCGTCGGTCAGCTCGCCGCTCTCGGCCGCCGACCGGAGCCGGTTGACCGCCCCCCGGGCCTTGAACGAGCCGGTGTGCTGCGTCATCTCCAGCTTGAGCCACAACGGGCCGTCGGCGTCCTCGGTCCGGCGCCGCCGGTCGTCGGCGTCCCCGTGCTGCGGGGGGTGGTCGACCGTCGGCCACGGCTCGGCGGCGAGGACGGGCGTCCGGCGGACCTGGCCGGTGGTCCGGGCGACGGCGTCGTCGACGTCCGCGCGGGTGACGGACACCCCGTCGGCACCGGAGATCACGCCACCACCGCCGCCACCGCCGTCCGGGCGACCAGCGCCCGACGCAGGTCGTCGTCGGCGTCGACGACCACGCGCCGCAGGCCGGGCGTGAGGTCGTCGCGGGCCAGCAGCGCCGCGGCCAGCTCCCGGGTGCGTTCGGCCACCGCGTAGCGGGGGAAGGCCAGCTCCGCGACCTCGTCGGCGACCCAGGGGGTACGGCGACGCGCCGCCGCCGGCATGTCGGCGAAGTACCGCTGCACGTACGGCTCGGTCAGCTCCGCCTGCTCGGGCTGCCAGAAGCCGGCCGCGGTCGCCTCGACCAGCCGGTTCGACAGCCCGGTGTCGCGGGTGATCATCTCCCAGGCGGCGTGTTTCGCCGTCGGGTCGGGCAGGGCCGCCCGGCACCGGGCCGCCTCCTCGGCCCCCTGGGCGCTCGGGTCGGCGGTCGCCTCGGCGGTGATCTCCGCCGGGCCGGCCGCGCCGAGCACCACCAGCCGACGCAGCAGCAGCCAGCGCAGGTCGGTGTCGACGGCCAGCCCGGCCGGCACGTCCCGACCGGCCAGCCAGCCGCCGAGCAGGGCGGCGTCGGCGCTGGCGGCGATGAGGCCACGGGCCGCGGCGAGTTGCAGCGACCCGCCGGCCGGGGCGCCGGCCAGCAGCTCGTGGCACGCGCCGGCCACCTCGGCCAGCGCCGCCGCCCGGGCCACCGGGTCGAGGTACCTGTCGATCAGGGTACGGCTGAGACCGAGCACGTCCTCCGCGATGATCACCTCGGTCTCGGCGGGCAACGCCGCCGCGATCAACGCGACCAGCCCCGTCACCGGGCGTTCCCCGTCGGTCGCGGCGTCCAGCGTCGCGCCCCACAGCAGCCCCCGGGCCAGCGGGTCGGCCAACGTCGGCAGCACCAGCGGCACGGTGTCCGCCGACGCCGGGTCCAGCCGCACCTTGGCGAAGGTCAGGTCACCGTCGTTGGGCAGCAGCAGCCGGGCCGCCGGCCGACCGGTCAGCTCGGCCAGCACGGTCCGCTCGTCGGCCGGGTCGAGGTCGACCTCCCGGCGTTCCACCCCGCCGTCGGCCGAGTAGAGGCCGACGGCGACGCGGTGCGGTCGCCGCACCGGGTAGGTCTGCGGGGCGGTCTGCACGAGCGCCACCTCGGCGTACCGGCCGTCGGCGGCGACGCTCACGTCGGCGCGCAGGGTGTTCACCTGGGCCCGGCGCAGCCAACGCTCCGACCAGTCGTCCAGGTCGCGCCCGCTGGCGGCGGAGAGGCTGGCGAGCAGGTCCGCCAGGGTGGCGTTACCGAACCGGTGCGCGGCGAAGTGCGCGTTCAGCCCGGCCAGGAACGCCTCGTCGCCCAGCCAGGCGACGAGCTGCCGCAGCACGCTGGCGCCCTTGACGTACGAGATGCCGTCGAAGTTGAGCAGGCCCTCGGCGGCGTCGGCGACCTCCTCCGGGGCGACCGGGTGGGTGGACGGGCGCTGGTCGGCGGCGTACCCCCAGGCCTTGCGGCGCATCGCGAACGTCGTCCACGCCCCGGTGAAGCGGGTGGCCTCGGCGGTGACCCGGACGCCCAGGTACTCGGCGAACGACTCGTTCAGCCACAGGTCGTCCCACCAGCGCATGGTGACCAGGTCACCGAACCACATGTGCGCCATCTCGTGCGCGATCGTGGTGGCCCGCAGCTCACGCTGGGTGTCGGTGACCGCCGACCGGAACACGTAGTCGTCGCGCAGCGTCACCAGCCCCGGGTTCTCCATCGCGCCGGCGTTGAACTCCGGCACGAACGCCTGGTCGTACTTGCCGAACGGATAGCGCTCGGTGAACAGCTCGTGGAACCGGTCGAAGCACTGCTTCGTGATGGTGAAGATCTCGTCGGCGTCGGCGTCCAGGTCGGCGGCCAGTGACCGGCGGCAGTAGATGCCCAGCGGAATGCCGTCGTGCTCGTCGTGCCGGGCGTGGTAGGGCCCGGCGATCAGCGAGACCAGATAGGTGGCCAGCGGCGGGGTGGGGGCGAACTCCCACCGCCCGGGGCGCGGCGTCGCGGCGACCAGCCCGTTGGCGGCCACTGTCCACTCCGGCGGGGCGGTGACCGCCAGCGTCACCGGCGCCTTCAGGTCGGGCTGGTCGAACGCGGCGAAGAGGCGCTGCACGTCGTCCAGGAAGGACATCGCGTAGAGGTACGTCTCGCCGTCGACCGGGTCGACGAAGCGGTGCATCCCCTCCCCGGTGTTCGAGTACGCCATCTCCGCCTCGACGGTCAGCGTGTGCCGCCCGCCCAGCCCGGTCAGCGGGAACCGCTCGTCGGCCAGCAGGGTCGGCTCCAGGTCACGGTCGTCGAGCCGGACCCGGGTCAGCCGGGCGGGTCTGATCTCGACGAAGGTGTCCGTTCCGGGGGCGGCCCGGAAGGCGATGGTGGCGTGGGAGCGGAAGTGGTCGCCGTCACCGGTCAGGTCCAGGTCCACCTGATACGACTCGACAGTGATCAGCGCGCCACGCGCAGTCGCCTCTACACGGCTCAGGCTCGGCATCCGCTTATCCTGCCCGATGAGGGAACCGTTCCGCGTTCCCAATACTCTCGGCATGGAGGACGCAACAATGAGTCAGCACCCCAAGGGCGATTTCGACCTGTCCCGGGCCGTCTGGCAACGCGCCGAGGGAGACACCTCCGACAGCGCGGTCGAGGTCGCCTTCGTCGACGACCTGATCGGCATGCGTAACTCGGCCGAGCCGGAGGGTCCCGTCCTGGTCTTCACCCAGGCGGAGTGGGACGCCTTCGTCGCCGGCGCCCAGGACGGCGAGTTCGACCTCGACTGATCGGGAACGACACCGCGCCCGCCTCCGGCCACCGGGGGCGGGCGTTCCCGTCCGGGCAGGTGACACCGGCCGCGGCCCACCGCGCAGCGCGAACGCCGCCGGTGGGCATCGACCGCGGAGCGCGGGGCATCGACCGCGGAGCGCGGGGCCTCGACCGCGGACCCCGGCGGTGGAGCGCGGGCCCGGCCAGGATTCATCCGCGCCGGCCCGGGTAGACGCAGCCCGGCCGGGGCCTCCCTCCGGCCGTCGGCCACCCACCCGCGCGTCAGGAGGCGAGATGTCCCGGATTCCCGCCGACCACCGCCCGGACAGCACCTTCGCCCTGCTCCGGGACGGCTACCGGTTCGTCACGAACCGCTGCGAACGGTACGGCGGGGACGTCTTCCAGACCCGGCTGCTGTTGCGCCGTACCGTCTGCCTGCGTGGCCGGGCCGCCGCGGAGCTGTTCTACGACGAGGAGCTGTTCCAGCGGCACGGGGCCGCGCCGCTGCGGGTGCAGCGCACCCTGCTCGGACGCGGCGGGGTGCAGGGCCTCGACGGCGCCGCCCACCGGGAGCGCAAGGCGATGCTGATGTCGGTCATGACGCCGACCGGCGTCCGCCGGCTCGGCCAGTTGTTCGAGGACGAGTGGCGGGCCCGGATCCCGGTCTGGGAGCGGGCCGGTCGGGTGGTCCTGTACGACGAGGTGGGGCTGCTGCTCACCCGGGCGGTCTGCGCCTGGGCCGGGGTGCCGCTGGCCGAGGCCGAGGTGGGGCGCCGGACCGCGGACCTGCACGCCATGATCGAGGCGCCGGCGGCGGTCGGGCCACGCCACTGGCGGGGACGGCGGGGACGGGCCCGCGCGGAACGCTGGCTCGGCGGGATCGTGGAACGGGAACGGACCGGTCTGCTGCCCGCGCCCGACGGCAGCGCGCTGCGCGTCATCGCCGAGCACCGCGACGCCGCCGACCGGCTGCTCCCCCGGCGGATCGCCGCGGTCGCGCTGCTGAACATCCTGCGTCCCACGGTGGCGGTGGACCGGTTCGTGGTGTTCTCGGCGCTGGCCCTGCACGAGCACCCGCAGTGGCGGGAACGGGTCCGCGCCGGGGACGCCGAGACGGAGCGGTTCGTGCAGGAGGTGCGACGGTTCTATCCGTTCTTCCCGCTGGCCACCGCCCGGGTCCGGCGGCCCTTCGAGTGGCAGGGGTACCACTTCCCGCGCGGCCGGCTGGTGCTGCTCGACCTGTACGGCACCAACCACCACCCGGACCTCTGGCCGGAGCCGGGTCGGTTCCGGCCGGAGCGGTTCACCGACTGGCCGGGGGATCCGTTCAGCCTGATCCCGCAGGGCGGCGGTGACCACTGGGCCGGGCACCGCTGCGCCGGGGAGTGGCTGACGATCGAGCTGATGAAACGGGCGGTCACGCTGTTGACGTCGGCGATGCGGTACGACGTGCCCGCGCAGGACCTGACGGTGAGCCTGCGCCGGATGCCGGCGCTGCCGGCGAGCCGCTTCGTCCTCACCGACGTCCAGGGCGCCTAGGCCCTGTGTCGCGCCGCCGGCCGGGGCGGGACGTCCGCCACGAACACCGGCCCTGCCGGCCGGTCGACCGCCACCGCCGTCGCCCCGGAGGCCACCGTTGTCCTTCGCCGCCAGCCCGCCACCGTCCCTGCCCGTCTCGTACGTGTTGCCGCTGCGCTGGACGGACGACGCGGGGCTGGCCGAGCTGACCGGTTACCTGCGGCGGATCAGCGGGCTGGTCGAGGTGACCGTGGTGGACGGCTCGCCGCCGGAGGTGTTCGACAGGCATGCCGCCGCCTGGCGGGGGCTGGTGCGGCACGTCCGACCGGACCCGGGGCGGCACGGCGGGAACGGGAAGGCGCTCGGGGTGCTCACCGGCGTCCGGCTGGCCCGGCACGAGCACGTGGTCCTCGCCGACGACGACGTCCGGTACGACGAGGCGGCGCTGCGGGCCGTGCACCGGCTGCTGGGCGGGGCCGACCTGGTCCGGCCGCAGAACCATTTCGACCCGTTGCCCTGGCACGCGTGCTGGGACACCGGGCGGATCCTGCTCAACCGGGCGTTCGGCGCGGACTATCCGGGCACCCTGGCCGTACGGCGGAGCACCTTCCTGGCGATGGGCGGCTACGACCCGGACGTGCTCTTCGAGAACCTGGAGCTGATTCGCACCGTACGCGCGTACGGGGGCGTCGAGGCCGCGCCACCCGGGCTGTACGTCCGCCGGCTGCCGCCGGACGCCCGGCACTTCCGGGGCCAGCGGGTCCGCCAGGCGTACGACGACCTGGCGCAGCCGTTGCGGTTGACGGTTTTCCTGGCGGTGCTGCCCGGCCTCGGCGCGGCGGCGCTGGCCCGCCGCCCCGGCCCGGTGCTGGGCGCGGTGGCGGCCACGGTGGCGCTGGCCGAGGTGGGCCGGCGTCGGGCCGGTGGTCGGTCGGTCTTCCCGCCGGTCACCGCGCTGGCCGCCCCGCTGTGGGTGCTGGAACGGGCCGCCTGCTCCTGGCTGGCGCTGGGCCAGCGGCTGGTGTTCGGCGGCGTCCGTTATGCCGGCGTCCGGGTCCGGCGGGCCGCCCACTCCCCCCGCGCCCTGCGCGCCCGCCAGGCCCACCGACACGCCACGCCCGAGGGGCGCCGGACGTGAGGGAGGGTCCCTTCCCGCGAAAGGGACCCTTCCTCGACTGTCGTAGGCTCAGCGACGCGCCTGCTGCGCCTGGTCCTTCACGTCGTACGCGGCGGAGCGGGTCTCGTCCCTCACCGTGTGCACGGCCTCCTGGGCGGTCGACTTCACCGACCCGGTGGCCTGCTGGGCCGGCTCACGGAGCTGCTCCTTCACCTCGCTGGCGACCTCGCCCAGCTTCTCGGTGACCACCTGCGAGTGCTCCTGGACCCGCTCCTTGACCTGGCTGGCCGCCCGCTGCTCCCGGCTGGTGGCCGGCAGCAGCGACGAGGCCAGCCAGCCCACGCCGAAGGCGATCAGGCCGGCGGCGAGCGGGTTGCCCTGGGACTTCTGCCGGATCACCTGCGGCGCCTGCTGGGCCGCGTCCCCCACCGAGGAGGCGGCCGACGAGGCGGCGTGGCCGACGCTGGACGCCGCCGACGAGGCACGATCGGTGACCGAGTGGGCGGCGTTGCCACCGGCGTGGCCGAGGTCCGACGCGGTTCCCATGACCTTGTCCCTCACATTCTGCAGGGCGCCGCGCGCCCGCTGCTTTCGGTCGTCGACGATGCGGGCCGGGCTGACCTTGTACGCCAGGGCGTCCACGTCGGAGCTCAGGTTGGCGCGGGTGGCCTCGATCTCCCGGCGGATCTGCTCCGGGTCGGTGCTGGTGCTCATCGGATGACTCCCTCCGGGTGGGGCTTGACCGCGTCCGGGATCTGCTGCACGGTGTCGTTGGTGCGCGTCAGGCCGCGTACCCGCTCGGCGTTCTTCTTGCCCATCGAGTAGAGGACGGCTGCGACGGCGCCCCAGATGACGGCGACGATCAGCGCCGCCCAGCCGGCGTCCATCAGGTTGGACAGTCCGGCCCACAGGGCGAGCGACAGGAACAGCGCCACCATGTAGCCGCCGAAACCGGCTCCGCCGAAGAGTCCGGCGGCCTTGCCCGCCTTCTTCCCCTCCTGGCGGATCTCGGCCTTGGCCAGCTCCACCTCCTGCCGCATCAGCGTCGACAGGTCGGCGGTGACCTGCCGCATCAGGTCACCGAGGGAGCGGCCGGTCACCTCCTCGGCGGTGTGCGGGTGGCCGTCGGCGGGGTAGGGGTGGCCGTTGACGTCCGTCGTCGGCTGGTATCCGGGGTCCGTTCCGTACCCCTGGGTCGGCATGCTCACGCCGCCGCCTCCTTTCCGTCAGCGCCGGCACGCCCCCGCTCGGTGGCGCGCCGGGTGGTCGTCGGGCTCACGGGCGGGTGACCCCGCTGGACGGGACGCCGGGCAGCGGGTCGGTCTGGTCGACCGGCGGCAGCGGCTGGGCGGTGCCCGTCGGCGGCAGCGACTGACCGGTACCGGTCGGCGGCAGCGACTGACCCGTACCGCTCGGCGGCAGCGACTGGCCGGTACCGCTCGGCGGCAGCGGGTCGACGTAGCCGCCCGGCCGCGGCGGCTCGGTGTACCCGCCGGCCAGCGGGTCGGCGTAGCCCGGGTCGGGCGTCGCGTACGCGCCCGGCGGAATCACCGCGGTGCGCTCGGGGTCCGCGACCGGCTGGTACGACGGCCGGTAGCCGTTCGTCGTCTGCTGGCCGTCGCCGCCGGCGGCGATGTTCTTCGTCAGCCGGCCGGCGAGCACGCCGAGCACCGCCGCGCCGACCAGGAAGGTCCCCGGGTTCCGGCGGGCGTAGTCGCGCACCTCGTTCAGCAGGTCGCCCGGCTGACGCTCCTCCAGCCAACCGGCCACGCCCTGCACCCGCTCGGCGGCCTGGTGGGTCAGCTCGGTCACCGGGCCGCCCTGGCCGCCCTGCTGCGCCATCGAACGCATCTCGTCGGCCAACGACCGCAGCCCGCTCGCCGCGCGCCGCTGCTGGTCACCGGCCTGGCTGTGGAGCTGGGTGCGCGCCTCGCCGTAGAGGTTGCGGGCCTGCCGGGTGGCCTCACCGACCACCTCCCGACCCTGGTCCCTGGCGGTCTGGGCGACCTCGCCACCCGCGTGGGCGGCCTCGGACCCGACCTGGCGGGCCTGTTCGCGTACGCCGTCGTGGGACTCGTGCGCCCCCTGGTACGACTCGTACGCGCCGTTGTGCGACTGCTCACCGTAGGTGGTGGTCGAGGAGGTGGTTACCGGATCGTAGGACATGGTCACCCTTCCGCTGGAGAAAGCTCTTCGCGGTTCGTTGTTCCGGGGGGGGTCGCGCCGGCCCTGCTCGCCGGCTGTCTATTGACCTACCCCCGGGTTCCGGGTCCATGCCTGCGTGTTTCGGATTCCTGCTGGTGCGCGCGTCGCCACCAGCCTGCCGGTGGTGGCGTCGCCCACAAGGGAGCCGTCGACGTCGCCCCGGCACACGGACGCCGGGCGCTGCCCCCGGCAGGGGGAACGCCCGGCGGAACCACCGGAGGGGACGTCCGGCGGGAGACGCTACGCCGCCAGCGGCAGCCGCTTGGCGAAACAGACGCTGTACGGGTTGTCGACGTACTCCCCGTAGACCGGGACGGGGGCGTACCCGCAGGAGGTGTAGAGCCCGATCGCGGTCGGCAGGTACGTGCCGGTCTCCAGGCAGACCGTGTGGTGCCCGAGCTGGAAGGCCAGCTCCTCCAGGGCGGCCAGCAGGTCACGGCCGATCCCCCGCCCCCGGTACGCCGGACGGACGTACATCCGCTTGATCTCGCCGGTCTCGGCGTCCAGCGCCTGCACGCCCCCGCAGGCGACGGCCCGACCGTCGAGGACGACGACCAGGTAGCGGATGTCGTCCCGGGTCAGGGTGACCTGACCGTCCAGCCCTCCGTCGGCCTGGCGCAGCTCCTGCTGCTGTGCGGTGACCAGGGCGACGACCTCGGGATCGGCGGCGGGGCGGGTCTCGATCAGCATGGCCCCACGGTAGGGACGCCGTGTTTCGACCAGGTTTCCACCGGACGGCCCGGCCACGGGGCGCAGCTGACTAACCGGCGTCGACGTCCCGGGTGGACTCACCGGCGGCGAGCCCGCCCGCGTCGACCCCGCCGTCTTCCGCAGTGTCGCCGTCAGGGTCGGGCGCGCCGGCCACGGCGGCCCCGGACCCGGTCGGCGCGACGTCCAGCTCGTCCGCCGGCCGTTGCCGGCGCGCCTTGCGCGCGGCCAGCCGGTCGGCCGCCGAGGCCCGGGTGGACTTCTCCTCCAGCCGTACGTCGGTGCCCCGGTTGCCGGGGACGAAGTCGACACCGGCGTAGAGGGTGGGCTGCCAGTCGAACTCGCGCTCCCCGATGCGGACCAGGTCACCCGGTTCCGCGCCGGCCTTGGCCAGTTTCTCCTCGACCCCGAGCCGGGCCAGCCGGTCGGCGAGGAAGCCGACGGCCTCGTCGTTGTCGAAGTTCGTCTGCCGCACCCAGCGTTCCGGCCGGTCCCCCCGGACCAGGTACGACCCGTCGGCCTGCGGCTCGATGGTGAAGCCGGCGTCGTCGACCGCCCGGGGCCGGATCACGATCCGGGTCGCCTCGACCGGGGGCGCGGCCCGGCGGGCCCGCTCGACCCGCTCCGCCATCGCGTACGTCAGCTCCCGCAGCCCCTCCCCGGTGGCCGCGGACACCTCGAAGATCGGCCAGTCCCGGGCCGCCAGATCCGGCCGGACGATCTCGGCGAGGTCCCGCCCGTCGGGAACGTCGATCTTGTTCAGCGCGATCAGTCGGGGCCGGTCGGCCAGCCCCCCGTACTCGGCCAGCTCCGCCTCGATCATGTCGATGTCGGCGACCGGGTCCCGTCCGGGCTCCAGGGTGGCGGTGTCGATCACGTGCACCAGCACGGCACACCGCTCGACGTGCCGGAGGAACTCCAGCCCCAGCCCCTTGCCGGTGGCCGCGCCCGGGATCAGCCCCGGCACGTCGGCGACGGTGAACGTCTGCTCGCCGGCCTGGACCACGCCGAGGTTCGGCACCAACGTGGTGAACGGGTAGTCGGCGATCTTCGGCTTGGCGGCGGAGATCACCGAGATCAGCGACGACTTGCCGGCCGACGGGAAACCGACCAGACCCACGTCGGCGACGCTCTTCAGCTCCAGCACCACGTCGAGCTGGTCACCCGGCTCGCCCAGCTCGGCGAAGCCGGGGGCCTTGCGGCGGGAGTTGGCCAGCGACGCGTTGCCCCGACCGCCCCGGCCGCCCCGGGCCACCTCGTAGGTGGTGCCCTCCCCGACCAGGTCGGCCAGCACCGTCCCGTCGGGGGTCTGCACCACGGTGCCGTTGGGCACCTTGAGCACCAGGTCACGGCCGTTGGCCCCGTCCCGGTTCGAGCCCGCGCCGCCCTTGCCGTTCTCGGCCTTGACGTGCGGCCGGAAGTGGAAGTCGAGCAGGGTGTGCACCTGCGCGTCGACGACCAGGGAGACGCTGCCCCCGTGCCCGCCGTTGCCGCCGTCCGGCCCGCCGAACGGCTTGAACTTCTCCCGGTGGATCGAGACACAGCCGTGCCCGCCGTCGCCGGCCTGCAGATGCAGGACGACCCGGTCAACGAACGTCGTCACGCTGCCAATCCTCCCCGCGGAACCCCCGCGACCACCCGTCGAATCCACGAAAAAGGCGAAGCGGGCCGGGACACCAGGTCCGCGGCCCGCTTCGCCGGAAGACTACTGACCCGCCGGCACGATGCTGACGGTCTTGCGACCGCGCCGGGTGCCGAACTGGACGGCGCCGGCGGACAGCGCGAAGAGCGTGTCGTCTCCGCCACGGCCGACCAGGTCACCGGGGTGGAACTTGGTGCCCCGCTGCCGGACGATGATCTCGCCGGCACTGACCACCTGACCACCGAAACGCTTCACGCCGAGCCGCTGCGCCGCGGAGTCACGACCGTTACGCGAGCTGGACGCACCCTTTTTGTGAGCCATATCCGACGACCTACTTCCCGCTGGAGATGCCGGTCACCTTGACCTGGGTCAACGGCTGGCGGTGACCCTGGCGCTTGTGGTAGCCGGTCTTGTTCTTGAACTTGTGGATCCGGATCTTCGGGCCCTTGGTGTGGGCGGCGATCTCGCCGGACACCGCGACCTCGGCAAGCTTCGCCGCGTCGGTCACCAGGTCGTCACCGTCGACGAGGAGCACCGCGGTGAGCTGCACCGCGTCGCCGGGGGCGCCGGCGAGCTTCTCGACCTCGATCACGTCGCCCTCGGCGACCTTGTACTGCTTGCCGCCGGTCTTGACGATCGCGTACATCGGAGGCGGACTCCCTGTCGTTGAGGCTGCTGACGTCTTGTCTCCCGCCGTCACCGGCAGGTCGTTCCCGCAGCGGCTCACCGGCGGCAGAGGCTCGGCGGCTCGGGCAGCGAGAACTCGGCGCACCAAAGTACGCCGCAGGCAAGAGTACGCCATGCCCGACCTGCGCCCCAAACCGGGGCGGCCGTCCCCGCCGGCAACCGGACGCGCACCGACGGTCATGCCGGACGGAGACCGCGGTCACGCCCGGCGGACACCGGACGAGGGCCCTGCCCGCCGGTTCGGTCACCGGCGGGCAGGGCCCCGCGTCGCGTCCTGCGGGTCAGGGGCGGGTACGCCGACGCGTGCCACCACGGCGGGCACGGCGGCGACCGCCGCCGGCGTCGGCCAGCTCGTCGTCGTTCTCGCCGTCGCCCAGCGCGTCCGGGTCGTCGGCGGCGGCCAGCCGGGCCGACTCGCCCCGCTGGGCGTCGGCCACCGCCGGGGCGGCGGCCGTGTCGGCCTCGTACCGGGACAGGTCGTAGCCCATGGTGTCCTGGTACGGCTCGGCCGGCGTCTCGACTACCTCGACCTCGACGGCGGTACGCTCCGGCGCGGCGTTCTTGCGGGCCCGCCGCCGCCCGGACGTGCCGTTGGACTCCGCCGGCCCGGTCGGGGCCGCCGCGGCCACCACCTTGGTCTTCTCCGGCGTGCCCTGCCGGGGCTTCTCCGGCACCGGCTCGGTGTGGATGATCAGACCCCGGCCCTTGCAGCAGTCGCAGGTCTCGCTGAACGCCTCCAGCAGGCCCGCGCCGATCCGCTTCCGGGTCATCTGCACCAGACCCAGCGAAGTGATCTCGGTCACCTGGTGCTTGGTGCGGTCCCGGCCGAGGCACTCGGTCAGCCGGCGCAGCACCAGCTCCCGGTTCGACTCCAGCACCATGTCGATGAAGTCGATCACCACGATGCCGCCGATGTCGCGCAGCCGGAGCTGCCGGACGATCTCCTCGGCCGCTTCGAGGTTGTTCCGGGTGACCGTCTCCTCCAGGTTGCCGCCCGCGCCGGTGTACTTACCGGTGTTCACGTCCACCACGGTCATCGCCTCGGTGCGGTCGATCACCAGGTGACCGCCCGAGGGCAGGAACACCTTGCGGTCCAGCCCCTTGAGGATCTGCTCGTCGATCCGGTACGTGGCGAACACGTCCGTCGTCCCGACGTGCCGGCGCAGCCGCTCGACCAGGTCCGGCGAGACGTGCGACAGGTACGACTCGACCACGTCGTACGCGCCGTCGCCCTCGATCACCAGCTCACGGAAGTCCTCGTTGAACAGGTCCCGGACCACCCGGATCACCAGGTCCGGCTCCTCGTAGAGCAGCACCGGCGCGCCGCCCTCGGTGGCCTTGGCCTGGATGTCCTCCCACTGCGCCTGGAGCCGCTTGACGTCCCGGGCCAACTCGTCCTCGCTGGCGCCCTCGGCGGCGGTCCGGACGATCACGCCCGCGCCGTCCGGGACCAGCTTCTTGAGCACGTCCCGCAGCCGCTTGCGCTCGTTGTCGGGCAGCTTGCGGCTGATGCCCGAGGCGTTGCCGTTCGGCACGTAGACCAGGTGCCGCCCGGAGAGCGCGATGTGGCTGGTCAGCCGGGCGCCCTTGTGCCCGATCGGATCCTTGGTGACCTGCACCAGCACCGAGTCGCCGGACCTGAGCGCCTGCTCGATCGAGCGGGCCCGCCCCTCCAGGCCGGTGGTGTCCCAGTTCACCTCGCCCGCGTACAGCACGGCGTTGCGCCCCCGGCCCACGTCGACGAACGCGGCCTCCATGCTCGGCAGGACGTTCTGCACCTTGCCCAGGTAGACGTTGCCGGCCATGGTGCCGGAGGAGTTACGGGTGACGTAGTGCTCCACGAGCACGCCGTCCTCGAGGACACCGATCTGGGTACGGTCACCGCGCTGGCGGACCACCATCACCCGGTCGACGGCCTCCCGGCGGGCCAGGAACTCCGACTCGCTCAGGATCGGCGGGCGGGTCCGGCGCTGCTCCCGGCCGTCCCGGCGGCGCTGCCGCTTGGCCTCCAGCCGGGTCGAGCCGGAGACGCCCTGCACCTCGTCGACGTTCTTCCGCGGCTCGCGGATCTTGACCACCGTCGGCACGCCGTCGTCCGTGGCCGCCTCGGCCTCACCGGCGCCCCGGCGACGCCGACGCCGACGACGGCGGGTCAGCCCGTCCCCGTCCCCGTCCCCGTTCTCGTCCTCGTCGGCCTCGGTGTCGGCCTCGTCCTCGGCCTGGGCCGCCACCTCCTCGGACTCGTCGTCCTCGGACTCGTCGGCGCCGCCCTTGCCCCGGCCCCGGCCCCGCCGACCCCGGCGACGCCGACGACGGCCAGCGGCGGTCTCGTCGTCCTCGTCGTCGACATCGACCGAGTCGTCCTCGTCGTCGGTCTCGGCGACCGGCTCCTCCGGCTCGACCTCGACGACCGGTTCGACCGGCTCCGCCTCCCGGCGGGCCCGACGGCGGCGGCGCGGCGGCTCGGCCGGCTCCTCGACCGCGACCGGCTCCTCCTCCACCGGCGTCACCGGCGGGACGGCCCGGGTCGGCGGCGTCACCTCCGGCTCCGGGGCCATGAACAGCACGGTCGGCGCGGTGAGCGCGGCCCGGCGACGCCGACTGGTCGGCTTCTCCGCCCTGCCCGCGGCCCCGGCGGCCCCGGCCGTGGATCCGGCGCCGGCCGGCCCGCTCGTGACCTCGTCCTCCGCCTCGACGCCCGCGGCCCCGGCCGGCATGCCGGCGGCCCCCGCGACACCCGGGCCGGAAGAGGTCCCGGCCGGCGACGCCGACGGCGCGACGGCAGGCGGCTCGGCCGGCGACGCCTCGGTCACCGCCGCCTCGGCCGGCGGCTCGGCGGCCGGCGGCCGGTCGACAGGTGACCCGGCGGCGGGGGCCTCGGCGGCGGGCGGCTCGGCGGCGGGGGCCACGGCCTTCTTCCGGCGCGTCCGGGTCGCCTTGACCGGCGGTACGACCTCCTCGCCGGTCGTCACCACCTCGGCCACGACCACCGGCTCCTCGACCGCCTTGGCGGGGGTCGCCTTACGTCGGCGGCGGGTGGTCTTCGGCGCGGCCTCCAGGTCACCGGCGACCGGGGCGAGCACCTCGCCCTGGGGCGCCTCGGCGCTGGTCGACGCGGTGCCGGTCGAGGCGTCCACGGGCGCTTCGACCTGCTCCGGCTGGTTCAGCGGAGCGGTCTTGCGCCGGGTGGTCCGTCGCTTCGGCGGCGCGACGGCAGGGGTTTCGGCGGTGTCGCCGGCCGGCTGTGTACCGGTCCGTTCGCCGCCCTCGGGCTCGTTGTCGAGCATGGAGGTTCTCCAGTTCTGGCTGCCCCGGGCGCGGGTGAGCGCTGCCACGCAGGGTTGCCGCAAAGTTGTTCCGCGGACGCGCAAGGCGCACGCCCGCCGAAGTCTGCCTGCCTGAGCGCCGACCGGATGGCCGGTCGACGCTCAACCGATGATTACCCCGACGCGGTCCGTTTCGAACGGGTCCGCGATCGCCCCCTGCGCGGTCAGCGTGCCCTGCGCCAGCCGGGTCGTTCTGGGCGACACCGGCGGCTCCAGGTCGGCCACCACGCGGAGGCCGGAAAGGACGTCATCGGGTCGAACGGCCGGGGTGACCTGCCGGACGACCACCTCGAGTATCGCACACGGCACGGTGGTGACCTCGGAAGGCGTCTGGGCCGCCTCCCGGACGTCCATCCGGACCACGGCGGCACGGGCGTCGAAGGTCCGCCGCCCCTGCTTGGTCATCCGCTCGACCAGCACCTGTTCGGCGGCGGTGAAGGCGGCCACCGCCGCGCGCAGCGCCGGCGCGTCGACGCCCGGCAACTCGATCCACCAGTGCGACGCCTCCATCCGGTCGGCGAGGCTGCCGCCCTGGGCGACCACCGCGTCGAGCACGTCGAGACCGGGCGAGAGCGCGGCGTCCAGCGCCACCCGTAGCTCGGCCGGGTCGACCGGGGCCCGCAGACCGATCTCCAGGTACTCCGCCTCACTGGCGACCCCGGTCGGCGCGGCGCTGGCATAGGAGATCTTCGGGTGTGGGGTGAAGCCCTGGGAGAAGGCGATCGGCGCCCCGGCTCGCCGCAGCGCCCGCTCGAACGCCCGGGCGAAGTCCCGGTGCGAGGTGAAACGCAGCGGCCCGCGCTTGGCGTACCGGATGCGGACGCGCTGGACGACCGGCGCCTGGCCACCCTCCGGCTGTGGTTTCCTGTTGATCGTCGTGCTCCTCGGAAGTCAGGTTCGATTGATCATGGAGCTATTGTCCGTGACACCCCGTGTCGAGGACAACACGTCCGGGACCAATCGCCGACCGGTCGCGCCGCGCCCGCCGGCGCGACCGCTCACTGCGGGACGGTCGGAGTGGGGACCCTCAGCCCGTCGCCACCGACCGGGGTCAACGGCAGCAGCTTCTTCCCGGTGGGGCCGATCTGGATCTCGGTGTCCATGGCCGGGCAGACCCCGCAGTCGAAGCATGGCGTCCACCGGCAGTCGTCCTGCTCGTACTCGGAGAGGGAGTCCTGCCAGTCCTGCCAGAGCCAGTCCTTGTCCAGACCGGAGTCGAGATGGTCCCAGGGCAGGACCTCCAGCTCGTCCCGCTGGCGGGTGGTGTACCAGTCCAGGTCCACGCCGAAGGACGGCAGCACCTCGGCGGCGGCGTCCACCCACCGCTGGTAGGAGAAGTGCTCGCTCCAGCCGTCGAACCGGCCGCCGTTCTCCCAGACCCGGCGGATCACCGCGCCGACGCGGCGGTCACCCCGGCTGAGCAGGCCCTCGATCAGCGACGGCTCGCCGTCGTGGTAGCGGAACCCGATCGCCCGGCCGAGCGAACGGTCCGCGTTGATCGCCTGCTTGAGCAGCTTGAGCCGGCCGTCGATGACCTCCGGCCGCTCCATCGCCGCCCACTGGAACGGGGTGTGCGGCTTCGGCACGAACCCGCCGATCGACACCGTGCAGCGGATGTCCTTCGAGCCGGTCGCCGCCCGCCCCGCCCGGATCACCTCGTGCGCCATGTCCGCGATCTCCAGGACGTCGGCGTCGGTCTCGGTGGGCAGACCGCACATGAAGTACAGCTTCACCTGCCGCCAACCGTTGGAGTACGCGGTCACCACGGTCCGGATCAGGTCGTCCTTGGAGACCATCTTGTTGATCACCCGACGGATCCGTTCCGACCCGCCCTCCGGGGCGAAGGTCAGCCCGGTCCGCCGACCGTTGCGGGACAGCTCCTGCGCCAGGTCGATGTTGAACGCGTCCACCCGGGTCGACGGCAGCGACAGCGACACGTTCGTGCCCTCGTACTGCTGGGCCAGGCCGGAGCACATGTCGCCGATCTCGGAGTGGTCGGCCGACGACAGCGACAGCAGACCCACCTCGTGGAAGCCGGAGAACTCCAGCCCCTGCTGCACCATCTGCCCCACGGTGGTGATCGACCGCTCCCGCACCGGACGGGTGATCATGCCCGCCTGGCAGAACCGGCAACCCCGGGTGCAACCCCGGAAGATCTCCACCGCGTACCGCTCGTGCACCGTCTCGGCCAGCGGCACCAGCGGCTTCTTCGGGTACGGCCAGGCGTCCAGGTCCATCGTCGTGCGCTTGTGCACCCGGAACGGCACGTCCGCCCGGTTCGGCACCACCCGCTGGATCCGGCCGTCCGGCAGGTAGTCGACGTCGTAGAAGCGCGGCACGTAGACGCTCTCCGTGCGGGCCAGCCGCAGCAGCAGCTCGTCGCGCCCGCCCGGGCTGCCCTCGTTCTTCCACTGCCGGACGATCGCGGTGATCTCGCCGACCGCCTCTTCGCCGTCGCCGAGCACGGCGGCGTCCACGAAGTCGGCGATCGGCTCCGGGTTGAACGCGGCGTGCCCGCCGGCCACGATCACCGGGTCCGCCTCGGTGCGGTCGGCGGCCAGCAGCGGGATGCCGGCCAGGTCGATCGCGGTGAGCAGGTTGGTGTAGCCCAGCTCGGTGGAGAACGAGACACCGAACACGTCGAAGTCGCGGACCGGGCGGTGCGCGTCGACGGTGAACTGCGGCACGCCGTGCGCCCGCATCAGCTTCTCCAGGTCCGGCCAGACCGCGTACGTCCGCTCGGCCAGCACGTCCGGCAGCTCGTTGAGCACCTCGTACAGGATCTGCACGCCCTGGTTGGGCAGACCCACCTCGTACGCGTCCGGGTACATCAGCGCCCAACGGACGACGGCCGTGTCCCAGTCCTTGACCACCGCGCCCAACTCGCCACCGACGTACTGGATGGGCTTGGTCACCTGGGGCAGCAGCGGCTCCAACCGGGGCCAGACGGAGTTCGCCGCAACAGGACGCGACGTGGTCGACGGGACGCTCATGACGCCCAAGGGTACGCGCCCACCCGACCGCGTCCGCCGGTCCGGGTACGCCGAGCCGAACGGACGATGCGTGACCATCCGGCTACCGGAACAATCCCCCGCTGATCAACCACAGTTCCCGTCGCCGGCTCGCCGCCACCCCTGCTTCCGTTCGCCATGGCGCTGCCCGGTTCCGCCGTGGCTCACCGCTGCCACCGTCGCCCTCGCCGATCAGGCGTTCGCCGCCGTACGCGCCGAAGCGGCGGACCGGTAGCCGACGGGTCCCCGGGTGGCCGACGGTCGTCGGGCGAGGCGACGTTCGGGGGGCGCGGATGGCCGGGCTGGCGTACCGGTACTAACCTCGCAACGGCGCGAGAGGAGACTGCCGCGATGCCGGAACCGCAGCCGGGGGCAGAACGACCGGCCGACGGGAACACGCCGGCCCCAGCACCGTCGGCGACGGAGGACCAGGACGCTACGGCGCCCGGCCGGACCGGTCCCGCCGCCGGGCCCACCGTCCACCGCGCTCCCCCGGGGCCGGACCGGACGAGAGTCGACGCTCCCACCGGCCCCGGGCCGACCCGTGCCGACAGCCCCACCGGGTCCGGGCCGACGCGTGCCGAGGGCTCCACCACGGCCGAGCCGACGCGTGCCGAGAGCGGCGCGCCGAGGCCGGATCCGACGAGGATCGACCGGCCCGTGGACGGGGCCGCCGAGCCCGGCCGGACCGGACCGGACCGCACCCGGATCGACCCGGGCGCGGGCCGGACGGACGAGCCGGCCGACTTCACGCCCACGCCCCGGTGGAGCGGTTCCGCCGCGGTGCCGCCGCCCCGCCCGAAGAAGCGCGGTTGGGGGCACTCGGCCGAGCCGACCCCGCTGCCGCCGACGCCGGCCGGTCCGCCCGAGAGCCAGCCGCCGGTGGACCCGTGGGCCGGCGCCGACACCGGTAGCTGGCACCTGGACGCGGGCTACGAGCCGTTGCCGCCGACCCGCACGTACCCGGCCACGCCCGAGCCTGCGGACTGGTCCACCCCGCCGCCGGCCCCCTCGTCGCCGGCCTGGTCGGAGCCGTCCTCCCCGGCCTGGTCGGAGCCGTCGGCCACGCCGCAGCCGCCGCCGGCGACGCCGGTCTCCGCTCAGCCGGCGACGCCACTGCCCCACTCCGGTCCGCCGTCGGCCGCGCCGGTCTCGCCGCCGTCGTTCCCGCCGCCGGTCTCCTCACCGTCGGGACACCCGCCGGTCTCCTCGCCGCCCGGGTACCCGCCGCAGGCCCGGCCGGTCTCGACACCGCCACCGGCGCGGCCGGCCCCCCCGCCGCCGTCGTTCGCGGCGCCTCCTCCTCCGCCGCCACCGCCGGCCCGGCCGGTCTCGCCCCCACCACCGGTCGCCGTGCCGGCGCAACGGCGCAACCCGGCCCCGCCGCCGGTGGCCGCGCCGCACCGGCCGACGTCCCCGGGGCCCGCCCCGACGTCGCCGCGCCGGAAGCGCCGCTGGCCGTCGCGCATGCTGATGGTCACCCTGCTCTCCATCGCCTGCTGCTGCGGCTGCCCGGCGTACTTCGGCAAGCCGATGTGGGAGCAGTACCCGGCCACCGCGAGCCTGCCCGCGCAGGTCGCCGACCTGAGCCTGCGCACCGACGCGCGCAGCGAGAACACCATCCGGGAGCTACGGACGGACGTGCAGAACGCCCACCTGCTCGCCGACGACACGTTCGCCGGGGTGTACGCCACCCGGCAGGGCAAGACGGCCACCGTCTTCGGCACCACCGGGTTCCACCTGACCCCGGAGTCCGACGCCGAGGACGAGCTGACCCGGCTGACGTCGAAGTACGACCTGGGTGAGCAGCAGGTGGTCGAGACGGACGTACGCGGTGAGCACCAGCGCTGCGCGGTCGGCCGCTCCGACGGGGTGGACGTGGTGGTCTGCACCTGGGCCGACCACGGCAGCCTGGCCAGCGGCGTGTTCACCCGGCTCTCGCTGGCCGACAGCGCCACCCTGCTCGGCACCCTACGGAAGCACATCGTCAGCCGGGACTGACCCCGACCGGGACCCGGGTCGTCCTCCACGTTCCGCCGGCACGGAACCGGCCGGGCGGGCACAATCGGGACATGACCCGCCGGTGGCTCTTCGCCGACCAGCTCGGGCCGCACTTCCTCGACGACCGGCGGCAGCCGGTGCTGCTGATCGAGGCGAAGGCGGTCTTCCGGCGGCGCGTGTTCCACCGGCAGAAGGCGCACCTGGTGCTCTCCGCGCTGCGGCACCGTGCCGCCGAACTCGGCGACCAGGCCCGACTGCTACGCGCCGAGACGTACGCCGAGGCGCTGCGCAGGCTCGGCGAGCCGGTGGAGGTGGCGCATCCCACCTCCCGTCGGGCGCTGGCCCTGGTCCGCCGGCTGGACGGGGTGACGGTGCTGCCGCCGAAGGGCTTCGTGACCAGCCTGGCGGACTTCGCGCAGTGGGCGGACGGCCGTCGCGGCGCGCTGCGGATGGAGGCGTTCTACCGGTTCGCCCGCCAGCGGCACGGGGTGCTCGTCGAGGGCGCCGAGCCGGTCGGCGGGCGGTGGAGCCTGGACACCGACAACCGGCAGTCCCCGCCGAAGGGCGCGACCCGGTTGGACGTCCCGCCGCCGTCGATGCCGAAGGAGGACGACATCGACGCCGAGGTCCGGGCCGACCTGGACCGCTGGGAGAAGAAGGACGGCATCCGGTTCGTCGGCCGGGACGGTCCGCGCCGTTTCCCGGCGACGACGAGGGAGGCGAGGGCCCGGCTCCGGCACTTCCTGCGACACCGGCTGCCGACGTTCGGCCCGTACGAGGACGCGATGCTCGCCGCCGACCCGTGGATGGCGCACAGCCTGCTCTCCTCCTCGTTCAATCTGGGTCTGCTCGATCCGATGGAGGCGATCCGGGGCGCGGAACGGGCCTACCAGCGGGGTCAGGCGCCGCTGGCCAGCGTGGAGGGGTTCGTCCGGCAACTCCTCGGCTGGCGCGACTTCGTCTGGCACCTGTACTGGCACTTCGATCCGTCCTGGCGGCGGCGTAACGAGCTGGCGGCCCGCCGCCCGGTGCCGGCCTGGTTCCGTGAGCTGGACGCCGACGCGGTGACCGCCCGTTGTCTGGCCGATGTGCTGGCCGGGGTACGCGACCACGGCTGGGCGCACCACATCCCCCGGCTGATGGTGCTCGGCAACTACGCCCTGCAACGGGGCTGGCGGCCGGCGGAGCTGGTGGACTGGTTCCACCAGAGTTTCGTCGACGGCTACGACTGGGTGATGACCGCCAACGTGATCGGCATGAGCCAGTACGCCGACCTGGGTCGGATGACCACGAAACCGTACGTTTCCGGTGGCGCGTACGTGAACCGGATGAGCGACTACTGCGGTGGCTGCGCGTACGACCCGAAGCAGCGTCTCGGCGAGCGCGCCTGCCCGTTCACCGCGGGTTACTGGTCGTTCCTGGCCCGCAACCGGGACCGCATCCCCGGCAACGCCCGGATGGCCCGGACGATGGCGCAGCTCGACCGGCTGGCCGACGTGGACGCCGTCCGGGCCCAGGAGTCCCGCCGCGGCGACACCGCCCCCTGACACCGCACCGCCCACGACCGGCACCAGCCGCGACGCCGACGGGCGCGCGCGGCGCGGTCAGCCGGTGGGCTGGTCGCGGGGCGGCGCGTAGCGGGGGACGTACTCCTGGCCGGTGAGCCTCTGGATCTCGGCCATCAGCTCGTCGGTCATGGTCCGCAGCGAGGTGCGGTCGTCGGGGCGGCCGGTGAAGTCGAGCGGCTTACCGAACCGGACGGTGATCCGGCCGGCGCCGAGCTTCGGCATCCGGGCCCCGATCGGCTGCACCTTCTCGGTGCCGATCATGCCGACCGGGACGATCGGCACGCCCGCCAGGACGGCCAGCCGGGCCGCGCCGGTGCGTCCCCGGTACAACCGGCCGTCCGGGGACCGGGTGCCCTCCGGGTAGACGACGACCAGGTCGCCGCCGCGCAGCGCGGGGATCGCCGCGTCGAACGCGGACAGCGCCGCCCGTCCGCCGGCCCGTTCCACCGGGATCGCGCCCAGCCCGGTGAGCACCGACCTGGTCAGCCGGCCCCGCAGGTGGGTGCCCTTGAAGTACTCCGACTTGGCCCAGAAGGCGAGGTGCCGGGGCACCGTCGCGCCCAGGAACAGCTCGTCGGCGACGGAGAGGTGGTTGCCGGCGAGGATCGCGCCGCCGCGCTCCGGCACGTGCTCCAGCCCCTCCACGGTCGGGCGCCACCCCAACCGCAGCAGGGTGCCCACGGTGTACTGGCCGATGGTGTAGAGCAGGGGCACTGGTCCTCCGGCGGTCGTGCGATTGCGGCGGTGTCACGTTAGCCGACGGCCGCCAGCGCGACGGACAGCGGGCGTCCGGCCCACGGCGGTGGTCGACCACCGCCGTGGGCCGGCCGGATCAGACCCGGTGGACCGTGACGGCCACCTGCTCGCCGTCGCCGACCTCGCCGCTGAACCCGTCGAGCCGCTCGGCGAAGTCCACCGCGTCGGCCAGCACCTCACGGGCCACGAAGTCCCGGTACGCCGACACCGCCGACCGGACCTCCGCCGAGGCGGCCAGGGCCACCGTGATCCGGTCCGAGACGGCCAGGTCGGCGTCCCGGCGGGCCTGCTGCACCACCCGGACGACGTCCCGGGCCAGCCCTTCGGCGGCCAGCTCCGGGGTGACCTCGGTGTCCAGCACCACCACGCCCTCACCGCCGGGCAGCGGCGCGGAGTGCCCGGCGTCGGCGGCGACCAGGCGCAGCTCGTACTCGCCGTCGGCGAGGGTGACCCCGGCGGCGACCGGGGCGCCGTCGACCAGCTCCCAGTCGCCGGCCTTGACCGCCCTGATCACCTGCTGCACCTGCTTGCCGACCCGGGGTCCGAGCGCCCGGGGCACCACGGTCAGCACCTGCTGGCAGTAGCTGGCGACCTCGTCGGTGAACTCCACCGCCTTGACGTTGACCTCGTCGGCGACCAGGTCACCGAAGGGGCGCAGCGCGAGGGCCGACGGCGTGGCCACGGTGAGCCGGGCCAGCGGCAGCCGGACCCGCAGCCCCTTGGCCTTGCGCAGCGACAGCGCCGCCGAGCAGACGTCCCGGGTGGCGTCCATCGCGGCGACGAGGTCGTGGTCGGCGGGGAACTCGTCGGCCGACGGCCAGTCGGTCAGGTGCACCGACCG
This sequence comes from Micromonospora sp. WMMD882, assembly GCF_027497255.1. Taxonomy (NCBI): domain Bacteria; kingdom Bacillati; phylum Actinomycetota; class Actinomycetes; order Micromonosporales; family Micromonosporaceae; genus Micromonospora; species Micromonospora sp. WMMD882. The sequence goes on along the minus strand of NZ_CP114903.1, from coordinate 6,116,821 downwards.
CTCGCCGGTCAGCCCGCGCCAGATCTCGTCGGCGGTCAGCGGCGCCAGCGGCGCCACCACCCGGCAGAGCGTCTCCAGCACCGTCCACAGGGTGTCGAACGCGTCCGGGTCACCGGACCAGAACCGGTCCCGCGACCGGCGCACGTACCAGTTGGTCAACGCGTCCAGGTACGACCGCACGGTGGCGCAGGCCCCCGAGATGTCGTACGCGTCCATCTGCGCCCCGACCGTGGCGACCAGCTCGTTCGTCTTCGCCAGCACGTACCGGTCGAGCAGGTTGCCGGCGGCTTCGCCGCCACCGGCCGGCGCGGCGTCGGTCTTGCGCTTCGCCCGGTACCCGTCGGCGTTGGCGTAGAGCGAGAAGAAGTACCAGACGTTCCACAGCGGCAGCAGCACCTGCCGGACGGCGTCCCGGATGCTCGACTCGGTCACCGCCATGTCCCCGCCGCGCAGCACCGGCGAGGACATCAGCATCCAGCGCATCGCGTCCGAGCCGTACGTGTCGAAGACGTGGTAGACGTCCGGGTAGTTGCGCAGGCTCTTGGACATCTTGCGCCCGTCCGAGCCGAGCAGGATGCCGTGGCTGAGGCAGTTGCGGAACGCCGGCCGGTCGAACAGCGCGGTGGCCAGCACGTGCATGGTGTAGAACCAGCCGCGGGTCTGGCCGATGTACTCGACGATGAAGTCGCCCGGGTAGTGGTGCTCGAACCAGTCGCGGTTCTCGAACGGGTAGTGCACCTGGGCGAACGGCATCGAGCCGGACTCGAACCAGCAGTCCAGCACCTCCGGCACCCGGCGCATGGTGGAGCGCCCGGTCGGGTCGTCCGGATTGGGTCGGGTCAGCTCGTCCACCGCCGGCCGGTGCAGGTCGGTCAGGCGTACGCCGAAGTCCCGCTCGATCTCGTCGAGCGAGCCGTACACGTCGACCCGCGGGTACGTGGGGTCGTCGGAGCGCCACACCGGGATCGGCGAGCCCCAGAACCGGTTCCGGCTGATCGACCAGTCCCGGGCGTTGGCCAGCCACTTGCCGAACGAGCCGTCTTTGATGTGCCCCGGGGTCCAGTTGATCTGCTGGTTCAGCTCGACCATCCGGTCCTTGAAGCGGGTCACCGCGACGAACCACGACGACACCGCCTTGTAGACCAGCGGGGTGTCGCAGCGCCAGCAGTGCGGGTACGCGTGGGTGTAGGTGTCCTGCCGCAGCACCACCCCCCGTTCCTTCAGCTCCCGGATCACCGGCTTGTTCACGTCGAAGACCTGCTCACCCTGGTACGGCGGCACCAGCGCGGTGAACCGGGTGTGGTCGTCGACCGTCACGACGGTCGGGATGCCGGCCGCGTTGCAGGCGTTCTGGTCGTCCTCGCCGAACGCCGGGGCCAGGTGCACGATGCCGGTGCCGTCCTCGGTGGTGACGAACTCCGCGCCGAGCACCTGGTACGCGTTCGGCCCGGCCTGCTCGGCGAGGAAGTCGTACAGCGGCGTGTAGCGGCGGCCGACCAGGTCCCGGCCGTGCACGGTGCCGACCCGCTCGTACCCCTCCAGCTCCTTGGCGTACGCGCCGAGCCGGGCCGCGCCGACCACGTACCGCTGGCCGTCGCGGTCCAGGACCGCGTACTCGATGTCCGGGCCGACGGCGAGCGCCAGGTTCGACGGCAGCGTCCACGGCGTGGTGGTCCAGACGCCCAGCCGGACCGGCCCGCGTACCGGCTCCGGCGCGCTCTCGTCGGCGGTCAGCCCGAACCAGACGGTCAGCGTCGGGTCGTGCCGGTCCCGGTAGACGTCGTCCATCCGGGTCTCGGTGTTCGACAGCGGCGTCTCGCACCGCCAGCAGTACGCCAGCACCCGGAAGCCCTCGTAGACCAGGCCCTTGTCGTGCAGGGTCTTGAAGGCCCACATGACGGATTCCATGTAGTCCAGGTCGAGGGTCTTGTAGTCGTTGGCGAAGTCGACCCAGCGGGCCTGCCGGGTGACGTACCGCTCCCAGTCGTGGGTGAACTCCAGCACCGACGTGCGGCACGCCTCGTTGAACCGGGCCACCCCGAGGTCGAGGATCTCCGCCTTGCTGGTGATGCCGAGCTGCTTCTCGGCGACCACCTCGGCGGGCAGGCCGTGGCAGTCCCAGCCGAAGCGCCGCTCCACCCGCCGGCCGCGCATGGTCTGGTAGCGCGGCACCACGTCCTTGACGTACCCGGTGAACAGGTGGCCGTAGTGGGGCAGGCCGTTGGCGAACGGCGGACCGTCGTAGAAGACGTACTCGTTCCTGCCGTCGTCGCCGGCCGGGCGGGCCTCGACGCTGGCCTCGAAGGTCTTGTCGGCCGTCCAGTGCTCCAGGACCCCACGCTCGACCGCGGGCAGGTCCGGGCTCGCCGGGACACCGGTGCCGGTCGGGTGGTGCAACGGATAGGCCATCGGGGGTCGCTCTCCTCGCGCAGCTCACGCCTGTCGTGTGGTCTGCGAGGACGAACCCGTCTCCGGTACGCCGGAAGGCGTGCCGGGCCGGGCCCGCGGTACCACCCCGCTTGGCGGTCAGGTGCGACCGCCCGCTCGTTGGCCGGCTGTGACGGGCCGGACCCGTCCGGTTCTACTCGGGCGCGGGGCCCTTTCTTCCGGAGGCTCACCGGTGATGGCCGGGTCGTCGCCTTTCGACGCCCAGGTTACCCGACCCCCGACGACGACCGCCGCCCGGTTTCCCGGCCCCCCATCCGAAACCCCCACCACCCCCACCACCCGCCTCGCCCCTCGCACCCACACACAACCCACCAGACGCTTTGCTCTGCACCCGTCGACGCGCCGCTCACCGAGCGTGACCGGCGCGGCCGTGGGTGCAGAGCAAAGCCTGCGGGGCGGAGTACCGTGCCCCGCCGTCTGGTCACCGAACGTGGTGGTTGGGGGTCAGGTCGGGTCGGCGTCTGCGCCGGCGGGCCGGGTTCGACCGGGTCAGCGGGGCGCCGGCAGGGTGGTGGTCCAGAGCGGCACGCCGTCGCGGTCGCGCAGGCGTACGGTGAACGCGCCCGACGCGCCGTCGATGCTCACCTCGCCGAAGTGCTGGAAACCCTCGGCCGGGGAGGTGTTCGCGCGCGGCGGGGCGTTGACGAAGACCGCCTTCGGGCCGAACGTGCCGTCCAGGGCGTTCGGGCCGAACGCGCCGGCGTGCGCCGGCCCGGAGACGAACTCCCAGAACGGGGTGAAGTCCCCCACCGCCGCCCGGGCCGGGTCGTAGTGGTGCGCCGCCGTGTAGTGCACGTCGGCGGTGAGGAACACCAGCCCGGTCACCTCGGCCCGGTGCGTCGCCCGCAGCACCTCGGCGAACTCCAGCTCCCGACCGGCGGGCGCGCCCGGGTCGCCCTGCGCGACGCCCTCCTGCGCGGCCGGACCGTCCGGCACCACCACGCCGATCGGCAGGTCGTTGGCGATCACCTTCCAGGTCGCCCGGGACCGCTTCAGCTCCCGGATCAGCCACTCGCGCTGCTCCCGGCCGAGCAGGCCACGCCGCGGGTCGGCGTAGGTGTTGCCGTCGTTCGGGTCCTTGTGGGTCCGCATGTCCAGCACGAAGACGTCCAGCAGCGGCCCGTACGACAGCTTCCGGTACAGCGGCCCGTCCGACACCGGCAGCCACTCGCCGAACGCCTGGCGGGCCCGCGCGGCCAGCACGTCCACCCGCTTCTCGGTGTACCGGTCGTCGGCGAGGATCTCCCCCGGGTACCAGTTGTTCGTCACCTCGTGGTCGTCCCACTGGTTGATCTGCGGCACCTCGGCCACGAACGCGCGCAGGTGCGTGTCGAGCAGGTTGTACGCGAACTGCCCCCGGTACTCGGTGAGGGTCTCGGCGACCTTCGCCTTCTCCGGCGTGACCAGGTTGCGCCAGATCCGGCCGTCCGGCAGCGGCACGGTCTCGGCGAGCGGCCCGTCGGCGTACACGGTGTCGCCGCTGCACAGGAAGAAGTCCGGGCGGACGGCGCGCATCGCCTCGAAGATCCGCATCCCGCCGAAGTCGGGGGCGATCCCCCAGCCCTGCCCGGCGATGTCCCCGGTCCAGACGAACCGGACGTCACGGCGGTCCCGTCGACCGGGCACGGTGGCGAACGAGCCGGACAGCGGCTCGCTGCGCGCCCCGTGCCGGTCCAGGCTCTCCACCGACACCCGGTAGTGCAGCCGTTCGCCCGCCGGCAGGCCGCGTAGCCGGACCCGGCCGGTGAAGTCGCCGGCCGGGTCGAGCACCGGGCCGCGTACCAGCCGCGCGCCCCGCAGGTCGGGCCGGTGGCTCACCTCCACCCACATCCGGCCCGGCCGGTCCGCGCGGGTCCACACCAGCGCGGACCCGGCGGTGACGTCGCCGCTCTGCACACCGTGGGTGAGCACCGGGCGGCCGGTGGGCCGCCAGGCCGGCGCGCCGGCGACCGGCCCGGCGCCGCCCAGCAAGGTGCCGCCGGCCAGCCCCGCCCCGGTCGCCAGGCCGGCGCGCAGCAGGGTACGTCGGTCGAGAGAAGTCATCTGTCCCCTCCAGGGAAGTTGGTCACCAGTGGTGTACCGGCCCCAGATGAGGCCCGACCGCAAGCCCGGTGACCAGCGGGGGAAGCCCGGGCGACCAGTGGACGACCCGGACCGGGCCGCAAGCCCGGGAAGGCCGGTTGTGGCGGACGCCACACCGCAGGTCGTCACGTCCGTCCCCACGGACGCGTCGTCGTGACGCGGACCCGTGACGCGGACCCGTGACCGAGGAAAGATTGAGGGAGGACACGATGAGCCGGATCGACCTGACCACGGTGGCGCCGGAGGCCTACCGGGCGATGGCCGAGCTGGAGCGGTACGGTCGGGACAACGTCGACCACACGGTCCTGGAGCTGGTGAAGCTGCGCGCCTCGATACTGAACGGCTGCGCGTTCTGCGTCGACATGCACAGCCGCGACGCGCTCGCGGCCGGCGAGTCCACCCGGCGGCTGTTCGCCGTGGCGGCCTGGCGGGAGGCCCCCTTCTTCGACGAGCGGGAACGTGCCGCGCTCGCGCTCACCGACGCGCTGACCCGGCTCGGTGACCACGGCGTGCCGGACGACGTGTGGGTCGACGCGGCCCGGGTCTGGTCGGAGCGGGAGCTGGCCGACCTGACGGTCGCCATCGCCACCATCAACGTGTGGAACCGGATCGTGGCGGCCACCCGCCAGCAGCCGGTGGCCGACGAGTGACCACCGGCGGACCGGTGACCGCCGACGCGACGCGGGTGGGCGCGACCCCACCCGCGGGCCCGACCCCGGCGGCAGGCGGGGCGACGCGGGCCGCCGCCGACCTCGCCACGCACCGGCCGATGCTGCTCGGGCTGGCGTACCGGATGCTGGGCAGCCGGCACGACGCCGAGGACGTGCTCCAGGAGGCTTACCTGCGGTGGTCGGCCGTCGACCGGGCGGCCGTGGCGGAGCCACGCCGCTACCTGTCACGGGTGGTCACCAGGCTGGCCCTCGACCGGTTGCGCGCCCGGCGGGCGGCCCGGGAGACGTACGTCGGGCCGTGGCTGCCCGAGCCGGTGCCCACCGCGGGCGCCCCGTTCGGGCCGCTGGAGCAGGCGGAGCAGCGCGACTCGCTCTCGCTCGCGCTGCTGCACCTGCTGGAGCGGCTGACCCCGACCGAACGCGCGGTGTACGTCCTGCGTACCGCGTTCACGCTGCCGTACGCCGAGATCGCCGAGATCCTCGACCGGTCGGCGGAGAGCTGCCGCCAGGTGCACCACCGGGCGTCCCGGCAGGTCGCCGCCGACCGCGGCCGGTTCCGCGCCGACCCGCGGGAGCAGCGCCGACTGCTCGACGCGTTCCTCGCCGCCGCCCGCGACGGTGACCTGGGCCGGCTGGTCGACCTGGTGGCGGCCGACGCCACCACGTGGAGCGACGGCGGCGGGAAGGTCCGCGCGGCGCGGAACCCGATCCGCGGGGCGGCGCGGACCGCCCGGTTCTTCGTGGGCGTGCACGGGCCACACCGAGCGCCGGCCCGGATCACCCGGGTCGAGCTGAACGGCGGCCCCGGGCTGGTCGTCGACGCGCCCGGCGGGCGTCGGTACGCGGTGACCGTCGCCGCCGCGCACGGTCGGCTCACCGGGATCTACCTGGTCGCCAACCCCGCCAAGCTCACCTGGCTGGCGGGGGCGACGTGGCCGCCCGGCCCGTGATCCCGCCGCGTCCCCTGACCGGTCGGCGGGGCAACCGTCAGACCAGCTCGGGGAACCAGAGCGTGATCTCGCGCTTGGCGCTGTCGCCCGAGTCGGAGGCGTGCACCAGGTTCTCCCGGTTGGACAGGGAGAGGTCGCCCCGGATCGTGCCGGCGACGGCCCGCCGGCCGTCGGTCGCGCCGATCAGCCCGCGCACCACGTCGATCACCTGGTCGCCGGAGAGCACCAGGGCGACCAGCGGGCCGCCGGTCATGAAGTCCTTCAGCGGCGGGTAGAACGCCTTGTCGACGTGCTCGGCGTAGTGCTGGTCGGCAAGCGTCGCGTCCATCGTCCGGGACACCATCGCGTCGATCCGCAGGCCCTTGCGCTCGAAGCGGGAGAGGATCTCGCCGACCAGGCCCCGCCGGACCGCGTCCGGCTTGATCAGTACGAGCGTGCGCTCGTCCGGGCTGCTGCTGGACACGCTGGTTTCCTCCTGTGCGCGGAACGCGGGACTGCTCGGTACGGTCAGCGTAGCGACCCGGCCCCGGCCCCGGCGCGGCGGATGGACCTTCCGTCCACCGCGGATCCGGCCTAGCCTGGCCCTTGACCCCTGGGAGGTCCACAGTGGCGAATGGCGGAAACCGCGCGATCGCGCCGGCCCGGAAACTGCTCGCGGTGGTGCTGGGCACCGTGGCTGCCTTCGTGGTGTTGTTCGGGTTCGGCATGGGGAGCTGGTCGATCGTCGCGCTGGGCGTGGCGCTGGTGGCGCTGGCGGTGGCGCTGGCCACCTTCAAGACCGGCGGCCGGGCCTGGGTGGTCGGTGTCGGGCACGTGCACAGCGCCTCCGAGCCGCCCACCACGTACTCGTTCGGTCGCTGCGAGCTGCAGTTGCTGATCGACGCGCCGGGGCTGCCACCCCGGTCCAAGAAGATCATCGAGCCCCGGGTGCCGATCGCCAAGTGGCCCGCCATCGGGCAGGCGCTGCCGATCCGGGTGGCCCTCGACGACCAGCGCCGGATCCGGGTGCTGTGGGACGAGGTGCCCACCCACAGCGAGACGGCCGCGCTGGCCGACGACCTGCCGCCCGAGTACGCCGGGCCGGACCCGCTCGACGAGGTGCTGATCCAACAGGACGCCCCGCCGTGGGCCGACCGGGGGCCGGACGACGGCTACCCCGACGGCCCCGGGCCGGAGCCGCTCCTCGACGACCCCGACCGGCTTCCCGAGGACCGTGAGCCGGTGGTGGTCCACCAGCGCCCGGGTGGCCCGGTGGTGCTGGAGGGCACCCTGGTGGAGCCCGGCTCGGCGGCGCTTCCCCACCGCGCCGCCCCGGCGCCGCGCGCCCCCGCCGAGGAACGCTTCGACCCGCCGACGCACCCGGGCTTCGGTGACCCGTACGCCGGCCCGCCCGGTGACCCGTACGCCGGCCGTCCCGTGACGCCCTACCGGGACCCGTACGACGGGCCACCGGACGACCCGGACGGGGTCCGCCCGGCCAGCAGCCCGTACGGCGACCCGTACGGCGGCGCGCCCGACGACCCCGACGGGGTCCGCCCGACCGGCCCGTACCGCGACCCGTACGCGGGGCCGCCCGACGCCGCCGCCGACGCCGCCGACGCCGCCGACGCCGGCAACGCCGCGACGGACGAGGTCCCGCGCCCCCGGCCGGGTGACGCCCGGGACGACGCCCCCGAGGCCGTCGGTGAGCCGATCAGCGACCCGGTCGACGTCCCGCTGGACCCACCGGACGGCACCGCCGACCCCGACGACGGCCTGGACGAGGCGATCTTCGGCTACGACGCCGGGGCCGACGGGTCCGCCAGCCCGATCAGCGGCGTCGGGATCACCGTGCTGGTCACCGACCTGGACCGGTCGTTGGACTTCTACCGCGACGTCCTCGGCTTCGCGGAGGTCGACCGGGGCGTCGGCAACGCGGTACTCGCCTCCGGCAGCACCCGTCTGGTGTTGCGGGAGGTCAGCGAGGCCGCGCCGATCAGCCGCCGGCTGGTGCACGTCAACCTGGAGGTCGACGACATCCAGGCCGCGTACGAGCGGCTCCGCGACTCCGGGGTGCGGTTCACCTACGCCCCCCGGGTGGTGAACCGGGGCGCGAAGCTGGACGTCTGGGCCGCCGCCTTCCGCGACCCGGACGGCCACGGCATCGCCCTGACCCAGTGGCGGACCCGGGCCGACGCCTGAGGCCCGGCCCGCCTCAGCCCAGGATCACCCGGCGCACGTGCAGCGCGTACGCCCACACCGCGCCGAAGATCAGACCGAGCACCGCCAGGGAGAGGTGCAGCAACCCGCCGACCAGCAGCACGGCCTGGAGCAGGGTGCCGAGCTGCCACGCCCAGCGTCGCCCCATCATGCCGGCCAGCAGCACCGCCAGCACGGCCAGGGCGACGATGAGGCCGATCGCCGCGCCGCTCAGCTCCCCGCCGAGCACCCGGATCGGCTGGATGGCGAGCAGCAGCACCACCGCCTCCAGGATCAGCACCGCCGAGCCCAGCCCACGCGCCGCCCGTACCGGGTCACGCAGGCCGGAACGCCGCCCCGGCGGGCCCTGCCCGGCGCTCACCGCTTCAACAGCCGACGGGCGTCGGCCACCGTCACCACCGAGCCCGTGATCAGCACGCCCACCCCGCTCAGCTCCCCGGGCACGTCGGACTCGGCGAGCGTCACCGCCGCCTCGATGGCGTCCGGCATGTCCTCGGCGCTCTCCACCCGCTCGGGCCCGAACACCTCGGCGGCCACCGCGGCCAGCTCGGCCACCGGCATCGCCCGGGGCGAGCTGTTCCGGGTCACCACCACCTGGTCGACGACCGGCTCCAGCAGCTCCAGCAGGCTGGTCGCGTCCTTGTCGGCGAGGACCGCGAGCACCACGACGAGCTTGCTGAACGCGAACTCCTCCTGCAACGCGTTGACGGTCGCCGCCATCCCGTGCGGGTTGTGCGCGCCGTCGAGCAGCACCGTCGGGGCCGTCCGGACCCGTTCCAGCCGGCCCGGTGAGCTGGCCGTGGCGAAGCCCTCCCGGACGGTCTCCACGTCGAGCTGCCGTTTCGCGCCCGCCCCGAGGAACGCCTCCACCGCGGCGAGCGCCACCGCGGCGTTCTGCGCCTGGTGCGCCCCGTGCAGCGGCACGAACACCTCCTCGTACACCCCGCCGAGGCCCTGCAACGTGAGCACCTGCCCGCCGACGGCGACCGACCGGCGCAGCACGCCGAACTCGGCGCCCTCCCGCGCGATGGTCGCGCCCACCTCGGCGCAGCGTTCCAGGACCGGCCGGGCGGCGTCGTCCTCCTGGGCGGCGGAGATCACCGTCGCGCCCTTGTGGATGATGCCCGCCTTGGCCAGGGCGATGTCCTCGATCCGGTCGCCGAGCCACTCGGTGTGGTCCAGCCCGATCGGGGTCAGCACGCACACCCCGGCCTGGAGGACGTTGGTGGCGTCGTCCACCCCGCCCAGGCCGACCTCGACCACCGCGACGTCGACCGGCGCGTCGGCGAACGTGGCGAACGCCAACGCGGTCGTCATGTCGAAGTAGGTGAGCGGCTCGGCGGACCGCTGGTCGACCAGCCCGGCCAGCGGAGCCACCTCCCGGTACGTGGCCACGAAGCGTTCCTCGCCCACCGGTTCCCCGTCCAGGCTGATCCGCTCCCGGACGGTCTCCAGGTGCGGGCTGGTGTAGCGCCCGGTGTGCAACCCGAACGCCCGCAGCAGCGAGTCGATCATCCGGGCCGTCGAGGTCTTGCCGTTCGTGCCGGTCAGGTGGATCGACGGGTACGCCCGTTGCGGGCTGCCGAGCAGGTCGAGCAGCGTCTCGATCCGGTCGAGCTCGAAGACCATCCGGGTGAAGCCGCGGCCGGCGAGTTCCGCCTCGACGGCCGCGAACCCCGTCCGGTCGGCATGCTGGGCGCGCCCCGGCCCGGCCGTGGGGTCCGGGGACCCGGCACGGTCGGCGCGACGATTGCGGTCGGTCACGAGGGCAGCGCCTCCAACGCGGCGTCGATCCGCACGAGATCGGCCTCGGCCGCCGCCAGCCGATCCCGGATCTTGTTGACCACCGGCTCGGGGGCCTTGCCGACGAAGGCCGGGTTGTCGAGCTTCGCCCGGGCCTGCGTGACCTCCTTCTCGGCGGCGGCGCGGTCCTTGGTGAGCCGGGCCCGTTCGGCGGCCACGTCGATCGACCCCCGGGTGTCCAACGCCACGCTCACCTCGCCGGGCATGGCCAGGGTGGCGCTGGCCTGGAAGTCGTCCCCGGCCACGTCGAGCCGGGCCAGCGAGCGGATCAGCCGCTCGTGCGCGGCGACGCCCGCCCCGGCCAGCCCGGCCAGCCGCGCGGCGACCCGCTGGGTCGGCCGCAGCCCCTGGTCGGAACGGAACCGGCGGATCTCGGTCACCACCCGCTGGACGGTGCCGACCTCGCCTTCCGCGGCGTCGTCGACGAACGTACGGTCGGCGACCGGCCAGGCCGCCGTCATGATCGTCTCGCCGCCGGTCAGCGCGATCCATAGCTCCTCGGTGACGAACGGGATCACCGGGTGCAGCAGCCGCAGCAACTGGTCGAGCACGTGACCCAGCACCCGCCGGCTCACCTCGGCCGCCGGGCCGCCCTCGGCGAGCACCGGCTTGCTCAGCTCCACGTACCAGTCGCACACGTCGTCCCAGGCGAAGTGGTACAGCAGGTCACAGACCTTCGCGAACTCGTACGCCTCGAACTGCGCGTCCACCTCGGCGGTGACGTGCGCCAGCCGGGACAGCACCCACCGGTCGACCGTCGACAGGTCTGCCGTGGCCGGCAGCGGCCCGTCGGTGTGCGCGCCGTTGAGCAGCGCGAACCGGGTGGCGTTCCACAGCTTGTTGCAGAAGTTCCGGGAGCCCTGGCACCAGTCCTCGCTGACCGGCACGTCCCCGCCCGGGTTCGCGCCCCGGGCCAGGGTGAACCGGGTGGCGTCGGCGCCGTACCTGTCGATCCAGTCCAGCGGGTCGACCACGTTGCCGAACGACTTGGACATCTTCTTGCCGTGCTGGTCCCGGACCATGCCGTGCAGGGCCACCACCTCGAACGGCGGCCGGCCGTCCATCGCGTACAGCCCAAACATCATCATCCGGGCGACCCAGAAGAAGAGGATGTCGTACCCGGTGACCAGCACGCTGGTCGGGTAGAACTTCGCCAGCTCCGGGGTCCGCTCCGGCCAGCCCAGCGTGGAGAACGGCCACAGCCCGCTGGAGAACCAGGTGTCCAGGACGTCCTCGTCCTGCCGCCAGCCCGCGCCGGTGGGCGGTTCCTCGTCCGGGCCGACACAGACGATCTCGTCGTCCGGGCCGTACCAGACCGGGATGCGGTGCCCCCACCAGAGCTGGCGGGAGATGCACCAGTCGTGCATGTTGTCGACCCAGGCGAAGTACCGCTTCGACAGCTCCGCCGGCTCGATCCGCACCCGGCCGTCGCGCACCGCGTCACCGGCCGCCTTCGCCAGCGGCGTGGTGTTCACGAACCACTGCAACGACAGCCGGGGCTCCACCGTCGTACGGCACCGCGAGCAGTGCCCGACCGCGTGCACGTACGGGCGTTTCTCCGCGACGATCCGACCCTGCTCGCGGAGCGCGGCGACGATCGCCGGCCGGGCCTCGAACCGGTCCAACCCCTGGAACGGCCCGTGCGCGGTGATCACCCCGCGCTCGTCCATGATCGTCAGGGCCGGCAGGCCGTGCCGCTGGCCGATCTCGAAGTCGTTCGGGTCGTGCGCCGGGGTCACCTTGACCATGCCGGTGCCGAAGGACGGGTCGACGTGCTCGTCCCCGACGATCGGGATCCGCCGGCCGGTCAGCGGCAGCTCCACCTCGGTGCCGATCAGGTGCCGGTACCGCTCGTCGTCGGGGTGCACCGCCACGGCGGTGTCGCCGAGCATCGTCTCGGCCCGGGTGGTGGCCACCACCACGTCGTCGCTGTACCGGATGGAGACCAGCTCGCCGTCGTCGTCGGTGTGCTCCACCTCGATGTCCGACAGGGCGGTCAGGCAGCGAGGGCACCAGTTGATGATCCGGTTCGCCCGGTAGATCAGGCCGTCGTCGTACAGCTTCTTGAAGATCGTCTGTACGGCCCGGGACAGCCCCTCGTCCATGGTGAAGCGCTCACGCTCCCAGTCGACCGAGTCACCGAGCCGGCGCATCTGGCCGAGGATCGCCCCGCCCGACTCGGCCTTCCACTGCCAGACCCGCTCGACGAACTTCTCCCGCCCGAGGTCGTGGCGGGAGAGCCCCTGGCCGGCGAGCTGCCGCTCCACCACGTTCTGGGTGGCGATTCCGGCGTGGTCCATGCCCGGCAGCCAGAGCGCCTCGAAGCCCTGCATCCGCTTGCGGCGCACCAGCGAGTCCTGCACGGTGTGGTCGAGGGCGTGCCCCATGTGCAGGGAGCCGGTGACGTTCGGCGGCGGGATGACGATGGTGAACGGGGGTTTGTCGCTCTGCGCCGACGCCCGGAAGTGGCCGCCGGCCACCCACTGCTCGTACCGCCGCTGCTCTACCTCGCCCGGCTGGTACTGGGCGGGCAGTTCGGGCGCGTCGGGGCGGCGGGCATCCAGTCTCTCGGTCACCCGGGAAAGTCTACGGAGCGCTTCCGCGGACCCGACGTGCGCCACCTGGTGTTCGCGTACGGTGGCGGTCATGTCCGACGCGTACCTGTCCGAGCGGCCGTCCGGCGGGGGCCCGGCGCCGATCGACCTCACCCTCGAACCGATCCGGCTCACCCACCCCGAGCGGGACGGCGACGAGCCCGCCGCCCGCCGCCCCCGGTCCCGACGCTGGCGGGTCGCCATGGCCGCCGGGTTGGCCGTGGGGCTGGCCGGGGCTGCCGTCGTCGGCGTCTTCGGGTGGCGGGTGGCCCAGCAGAAGGACACCGTGCTCACCGTCCGGTCCGAGGCCGCCGGTCTCCGCGAGGACGACAGCGAACGGGCCCGCAGCACCGCCGACTACCTGCGCAGCGGCTTCGCCGCCAGCATCCAGTTGGACCGCAGCTTCGGCGTGGTCTACCAGGATCCGTCGGACGAACGACGGTCGGTGCTCGTGTTCGGCGGGGCCACGCTGCTCTGGCAGCCGGAACGGGAACTCGACACCCTCTTCGGCACGATGACCGACGAGACCGGCGCGGTGGACGAGCTGCACGAGGTGCCGGCCGGTCGGCTCGGCGGGGTGATGAAGTGCGGCACCACCCGCGGTGAGGGGGGCGACTTCGCGGTGTGCGGCTGGGCCGACCACGGCAGCGTCGTGATGGGCATGTTTCCCGGCCGCCCGGTGTCCGACTCCGCCGAGCTGTTCCGGCGGATCCGCGAGGAGATCCAGACCCGTCCCTGACGCCACCACCCGGCGTCCCGACGTCACCACCAGCCGAACCGCCTGACGCACCGCACCACCCTGACGCCACCATCCGGCCCGGTCTGACGCCACCACCCGCCGGTCTGGTGGCGGCTGTCTCCCGGCCGGCTCGGTCCGGGCGCTCCCGGCGGCTGACCGCGCTGCTGCGCACCCCGGGTACGCGCGGCCGCCGCACGAGCCCGACCCGGAGGAGACCGGGCTCCCCCGGCTCTCCGCCGGCGCGGCTCACCGGCGAGTCGTGGCGTGGAGTACCCGGGAAACGCAACGAGGGTCACCCCAGCTGGGGTGACCCTCGTTGAAAGATTGTCCGGCGGTGTCCTACTCTCCCACACCCTCCCGAGTGCAGTACCATCGGCGCTGGAGGGCTTAGCTTCCGGGTTCGGAATGTAACCGGGCGTTTCCCCTCCGCCATGACCGCCGTAACACTATCGACTTATCAAACACACACGAGCGTGGTGTTCGTTTGTCGTGAGTTGCACAGTGGACGCGAGCAGAATCTTTGTAGTCAAGTCCTCGGCCTATTAGTACCGGTCGACTGAACCCGTTACCGAGCTTACATCTCCGGCCTATCAACCCAGTCGTCTAGCTGGGGGCCTTACCCCTGTCACCAGGGTGGGATACCTCATCTTGAAGCGAGCTTCCCGCTTAGATGCTTTCAGCGGTTATCCCTTCCGAACGTAGCCAACCAGCCGTGCCCCTGGCGGGACAACTGGCACACCAGAGGTTCGTCCGTCCCGGTCCTCTCGTACTAGGGACAGCCCTTCTCAAGTATCCTACGCGCACGGCGGATAGGGACCGAACTGTCTCACGACGTTCTAAACCCAGCTCGCGTACCGCTTTAATGGGCGAACAGCCCAACCCTTGGGACCTGCTACAGCCCCAGGATGCGACGAGCCGACATCGAGGTGCCAAACCATCCCGTCGATATGGACTCTTGGGGAAGATCAGCCTGTTATCCCCGGGGTACCTTTTATCCGTTGAGCGACACCGCTTCCACACGCAAGTGCCGGATCACTAGTCCCGACTTTCGTCCCTGCTCGACCTGTCAGTCTCACAGTCAAGCTCCCTTGTGCACTTGCACTCAACACCTGATTGCCAACCAGGCTGAGGGAACCTTTGGGCGCCTCCGTTACCCTTTAGGAGGCAACCGCCCCAGTTAAACTACCCACCAGACACTGTCCCTGAACCGGATAACGGTCCGAAGTTAGATACCCAAATCAACCAGAGTGGTATTTCAAGATTGCCTCCACCCATACTGGCGTATGGACTTCACCGGCTCCCACCTATCCTACACAAGCTAATTCGGATACCAATGTCAAGCTATAGTAAAGGTCCCGGGGTCTTTCCGTCCTGCCGCGCGTAACGAGCATCTTTACTCGTACTGCAATTTCGCCGGGCCTGTGGTTGAGACAGTGGGGAAGTCGTTACGCCATTCGTGCAGGTCGGAACTTACCCGACAAGGAATTTCGCTACCTTAGGATGGTTATAGTTACCACCGCCGTT
This sequence comes from Micromonospora sp. WMMD882, assembly GCF_027497255.1. Lineage (NCBI taxonomy): Bacteria > Bacillati > Actinomycetota > Actinomycetes > Micromonosporales > Micromonosporaceae > Micromonospora > Micromonospora sp. WMMD882. Next base: position 6,101,811 of record NZ_CP114903.1, on the reverse strand, counting down.
TACTGGCGCTTAAGTTCTCCGCTTCGCCCCGAAGAGCTAACAGGTCCCCTTAACGTTCCAGCACCGGGCAGGCGTCAGTCCATATACATCGAATTACTTCTTCGCATGGACCTGTGTTTTTAGTAAACAGTCGCTTCCCCCTGCTCTCTGCGGCCATACAACGCTCCACCCGCGCGGGGCTTCACGTCTCCGGCCCCCCTTCTCCCTAAGTTACGGGGGCAATTTGCCGAGTTCCTTAACCACAGTTCACCCGATCGCCTCGGTATTCTCTACCTGACCACCTGTGTCGGTTTGGGGTACGGGCCGCTCGGAACTCGCTAGAGGCTTTTCTCGGCAGCATAGGATCACTGACTTCACCTGAATCGGCTCGGCATCACGTCTCAGCCCTGTGCGCCACGGATTTGCCTATGGCACGGCCTACACGCTTACCCCGGCACAACCACCGGCCGGGCTCAGCTACCTTCCTGCGTCACCCCATCGCTTGACTACTACCCGCCAGGTTCCCACGCTCACCACACATGATCCGAAGACCACCTGCAGCTCGGATGGTTAGCACAACGAGGTTCATCACGGGCGCTCCTTCGCGGGTACGGGAATATCAACCCGTTGTCCATCGACTACGCCTCTCGGCCTCGCCTTAGGTCCCGACTCACCCAGGGCGGATTAGCCTGGCCCTGGAACCCTTGGTCATCCGGCGGAAGGGTTTCTCACCCTTCATTCGCTACTCATGCCTGCATTCTCACTCGTGCCGCGTCCACGACTAGGTCACCCCGTCGCTTCACCCCCGGCACGACGCTCCCCTACCCATCCACACACCTGCACGGCACATCAAGGCGCCGCGAAGTACCATGTGAATGCCACAGCTTCGGCGGTGTGCTTGAGCCCCGCTACATTGTCGGCGCGGAACCACTTGACCAGTGAGCTATTACGCACTCTTTAAAGGGTGGCTGCTTCTAAGCCAACCTCCTGGTTGTCTATGCGACCCCACATCCTTTTCCACTTAGCACACGCTTAGGGGCCTTAGCTGGTGATCTGGGCTGTTTCCCTCTCGACTACGAAGCTTATCCCCCGCAGTCTCACTGCCGCGCTCTCACTTACCGGCATTCGGAGTTTGGCTGATTTCGGTAAGCTTGTGGGCCCCCTAGACCATCCAGTGCTCTACCTCCGGCAAGAAACACACGACGCTGCACCTAAATGCATTTCGGGGAGAACCAGCTATCACGGAGTTTGATTGGCCTTTCACCCCTAACCACAGGTCATCCCCCAACTTTTCAACGTTGGTGGGTTCGGCCCTCCACACGGTCTTACCCGCGCTTCAGCCTGCCCATGGCTAGATCACTCCGCTTCGGGTCTAGAGCATGCGACTAAAACGCCCTATTCAGACTCGCTTTCGCTACGGCTCCCCCACACGGGTTAACCTCGCCACATGCCACTAACTCGCAGGCTCATTCTTCAAAAGGCACGCCGTCACCCCGCAAGGCTCCGACGGATTGTAGGCGAACGGTTTCAGGTACTATTTCACTCCCCTCCCGGGGTACTTTTCACCATTCCCTCACGGTACTCGTCCGCTATCGGTCACCAGGAAGTATTCAGGCTTACCAGGTGGTCCTGGCAGATTCACGGCAGATTTCAGGAGTCCGCCGCTACTCGGGAACACCCACAGAAGGTCAGCAACTTTCACCTACCGGACTATCACCGTCTACGGTCAGCCTTCCCAGACTGTTCGACTAGCCACTGACTTTGTAACTTCTCCAACACGTGTCAGCATGTTGAGCAGGGTCCCACAACCCCGACCACGCAACCCCTGACAGGTATCACACGCAACCGGTTTAGCCTAAATCCGCTTTCGCTCGCCACTACTCACGGAATCACTAAATTGTTTTCTCTTCCTACGGGTACTGAGATGTTTCACTTCCCCGCGTTCCCCCCATACACCCTATGTGTTCAGGTGCAGGTGACATCACATGACTGATGCCAGGTTTCCCCATTCGGACACCCTGGGATCACAGCTTGGTTGACAGCTCCCCCAGGCCTATCGCGGCCTCCCACGTCCTTCATCGGCTCCTGGTGCCAAGGCATCCACCGTTCGCCCTTGACAACTTGACCACAAAGATGCTCGCGTCCACTGTGCAATTCTCAACAAACGACCAACCCACAACCCACAGTCTCCCACCAGACCCGACAACCGCCGACGGTATGAGAAACCAGGCCATGCCTGGCAGTCACATCCAGAAGAAACCCACCACACAGGGTTGTTCCTTCAGGACCCAACAGGGTGCCCTACATTCCCACCAAGCCGCACCATCAACCCGTTCCCACCACCCCACAAGGCAGCTGTACTAGAATCTCAGGCCGTTGCCCAGCAAAAACTCACCAGTGTCTCCGCCATTCGAGCACCCCGACCCAACATTCGCAGGCCGCGGGCCCCATACCAGCTTTCGCCGGATGGTGCTCCTTAGAAAGGAGGTGATCCAGCCGCACCTTCCGGTACGGCTACCTTGTTACGACTTCGTCCCAATCGCCAGCCCCACCTTCGACGGCTCCCTCCACAAGGGTTGGGCCACCGGCTTCGGGTGTTGCCGACTTTCGTGACGTGACGGGCGGTGTGTACAAGGCCCGGGAACGTATTCACCGCAGCGTTGCTGATCTGCGATTACTAGCGACTCCGACTTCACGGGGTCGAGTTGCAGACCCCGATCCGAACTGAGACCGGCTTTTTGGGATTCGCTCCACCTCACGGTATCGCAGCCCATTGTACCGGCCATTGTAGCATGCGTGAAGCCCTGGACATAAGGGGCATGATGACTTGACGTCATCCCCACCTTCCTCCGAGTTGACCCCGGCAGTCTTCGATGAGTCCCCGCCATAACGCGCTGGCAACATCGAACGAGGGTTGCGCTCGTTGCGGGACTTAACCCAACATCTCACGACACGAGCTGACGACAGCCATGCACCACCTGTGACCGCCCCCGAAGGACCCCCCATCTCTGGAGGTTTTGCGGCCATGTCAAACCCAGGTAAGGTTCTTCGCGTTGCATCGAATTAATCCGCATGCTCCGCCGCTTGTGCGGGCCCCCGTCAATTCCTTTGAGTTTTAGCCTTGCGGCCGTACTCCCCAGGCGGGGCGCTTAATGCGTTAGCTGCGGCACAGGAAACCGGAGAGGCCCCCCACACCTAGCGCCCAACGTTTACAGCGTGGACTACCAGGGTATCTAATCCTGTTCGCTCCCCACGCTTTCGCTCCTCAGCGTCAGTATCGGCCCAGAGACCCGCCTTCGCCACCGGTGTTCCTCCTGATATCTGCGCATTTCACCGCTACACCAGGAATTCCAGTCTCCCCTACCGAACTCTAGCCTGCCCGTATCGACTGCAGGCCCGCAGTTGAGCCGCGGGTTTTCACAGTCGACGCGACAAGCCGCCTACGAGCTCTTTACGCCCAATAAATCCGGACAACGCTCGCACCCTACGTCTTACCGCGGCTGCTGGCACGTAGTTGGCCGGTGCTTCTTCTGCAGGTACCGTCACTTGCGCTTCGTCCCTGCTGAAAGAGGTTTACAACCCGAAGGCCGTCATCCCTCACGCGGCGTCGCTGCATCAGGCTTCCGCCCATTGTGCAATATTCCCCACTGCTGCCTCCCGTAGGAGTCTGGGCCGTGTCTCAGTCCCAGTGTGGCCGGTCGCCCTCTCAGGCCGGCTACCCGTCGTCGCCTTGGTAGGCCATCACCCCACCAACAAGCTGATAGGCCGCGAGCCCATCCCAAGCCGAAAAACTTTCCACCAACAATCATGCGACCGAAGGTCATATTCGGTATTAGCCCCCGTTTCCGAGGGTTATCCCAAAGCCTGGGGCAGGTTGCTCACGTGTTACTCACCCGTTCGCCGCTCGAGTACCCCGAAGGGCCTTTCCGCTCGACTTGCATGTGTTAAGCACGCCGCCAGCGTTCGTCCTGAGCCAGGATCAAACTCTCCAACAAAAACCTGTCGAAAAATCCATCCCGGCAACAAAAAGTGTTGCCAAAGGAATCCCCACCAACACAAACCACAAAGGTCTGCGCCAGCACGGGGTAAACTAATTGGCACTGGCTTATCAAGCACCCTGTTGAGTTCTCAAAGAACAACCACACACCATCAGCAACCCCCACCACCGTGGAGACCCATCCGGGGCAACCGCTCGAACCTACCTTACCGGCACCTCGGCGTCAACTCTCTCAGCGAGATCATTTCCGCTTGGTTGCCGGGCCCACGTCGACGCACACCGCAATCGGTGGTCGTTTCCGTCGTGGGTTCCCGCAGACCGGCCGATCGCCGCTCTGCGGCGCTCCGCCCGGCTCCTGCCGGCTTCGGTACTTTACCCGGTCGGCTTCGCGATTGCAACCCCATCTTTCGGGGAACTTCGCACCGCCCGGCCAGCTCCGCTTGGCGTCTCCGCCGCGAACCTGATGCCCGCTTCGGCCGGTTTGCCCCGGCCTCCCGCTTGCAGAGAGAAAGTTACGCGTCTGGCCTCCGAGACGCAAATCGACGTTCATCACTGTTTTTCACGCCTGTTCCGGTCGGCCGCCGGGTTGCTTCGCTCCGATGGAGTACCGACACGGGGTGGTCCCACGTGCCAGAGTGTCTGACATGGCTGACCTACCACGGTCCCCGGCGACAGTGCTCGCCGAAGACGCGCTCCTGGGCCTCCTCCTGCCGTTCTGGCAGGTGGTGATCGGGCTCTTCGTGCTCTTCGCGCTGGTGGCCTCGGTGCGGATGCTGGCCCGTCGAGGTCCGTCCCGGATGACCACGGCGCTGCTGGTCACGGCCGCCGCCATCGCCGGCCTGGCCGTCATCGGCGTACTGCTCCAGCAACCCTGAACCCTGCCGCGGTCACTGCCGACGCCGGCCCGAACGGTCCGACCGACCGTTCAGAGCCGACGGTTCGCCAGACTCGGCAACTCGGCCCGGATCGTCCGGAGCCGCTCCAGGTCGAGGTCGGTTACGGTGAGGCCGCTGCCGTCCGGAAGCTGGTTGAGGACCGTCCCCCAAGGGTCGACCACCATGCTGCGCCCGAAACAGGTACGGCCCGGATCGTGGTCGCCGGTCTGCCCGGCCGCCGCCACGAAACACTGGTTCTCGATGGCGCGGGCGCGCAGCAGCACCTCCCAGTGGTCCCGACCGGTGTGCAGCATGAACGCCGCCGGCACCACGAGCAGCTCGGCGCCGCCCTCGGTCGCCAACCGTCGGTACAGCTCGGGAAAGCGCAGGTCGTAACAGATGGAGAGGCCGACCCGAAGGCCCTCGACCGAGAGCACCACCGGCTCGGCGCCCGGCGCCACCGCGGCGGACTCCAGATACGAGACCCGCCCCGGAATCTCCACGTCGTACAGATGGATCTTGCGGTAGGTGGCGGCGAGCGCGCCGGACCGGTCGAACACCAGTGAGGTGTTGTAGGTGCGCCGCTCGTCCGGCCCACGCTCGTGGAAGGACCCGGCGATCACCCACATGCCCAGCCGACGGGCGAGCTCGGCGAAGAAGCTGCCGAACTCGCCGTCGACCGGCTCCGGGGCGGGCACGCCGCTGGCCGGGCCGAGATAGTCGACGTACTCCGGCAGTAGCGCGAGATCGGCCCCGGCCTCGGCGGCGCGTACCAGCAGGCGTTCGGCAGCCGCCAGGTTCGCGGCCCGGTCCGCCCGGGAGTTCAGTTGACACACGGCGACGCGCATACGCACCACCCTAGGGTCGTCGCTGGGGCTCGCGCTGGCCCGCGAATCCGGATGAGCCCACGAAGGGGCCCACGGCGCTCAGGCGGACTTCTCCTCGCGGTCCCGTCGGGCCGCCCGCCGGCCGGTGAACTCGCGGGGCACGATCGTCGGGTTGACGTTCTCCAGGACCACCTCGCGGGTGATCAGGACCCGGGCGGCGTCAGGGTTGCTCGGCACCTCGTACATCACGGAGAGCAGGACCTCCTCCATGATGGCGCGCAACCCACGGGCCCCGGTGCCACGCAGCATGGCCTGGTCGGCGATGGCCTCCAGCGCCGGCTCCTCGAACTCCAGCTCGACACCGTCCAGCTCGAAGAGGCGTTGGTACTGCCGGACCAGGGCGTTACGCGGCTCGGTGAGAATCTGGACCAGAGCCTGCCGGTCGAGGCTGCGGACGTTGGTGATGACGGGCAGCCGGCCGATGAACTCGGGGATCAGACCGAACTTGAGCATGTCCTCCGGCATGACCTGACCGAAGATGTCGTCGGTCGACCGCTCGGAGACGGCACGCAGCCGGGCCCCGAAGCCGGTGCCACCCTGGCCGGTGCGCGCCTCGATGATCTGATCGAGGCCGGCGAACGCGCCACCACAGATGAACAGCACGTTGGTGGTGTCGATCTGGATGAACTCCTGGTGCGGGTGCTTCCGGCCGCCCTGCGGCGGGACGTTGGCGACCGTGCCCTCCAGGATCTTCAGCAGGGCCTGCTGGACGCCCTCACCGGAGACGTCCCGGGTGATCGACGGATTCTCCGACTTACGGGCGATCTTGTCGACCTCGTCGATGTAGATGATGCCCGTCTCGGCCCGCTTGATGTCGTAGTCCGCGGCCTGGATCAGCTTGAGGAGGATGTTCTCGACGTCCTCGCCGACGTAGCCGGCCTCGGTCAGCGCCGTGGCGTCGGCGATCGCGAAGGGGACGTTCAGCATCCGGGCCAGGGTCTGGGCCAGGTGCGTCTTGCCGCAACCGGTCGGCCCGATGAGCAGGATGTTGGACTTGGCCAGCTCGACCGCGTCGCTGCCGGAGCCCGGCGCGCCGGCCGCCTCGGCCTGGATCCGCTTGTAGTGGTTGTAGACCGCGACCGCGAGCGCCTTCTTGGCCTGGTCCTGCCCCACCACGTAGTTGTCGAGGAACTGGCAGATCTCCATCGGCTTGGGAAGCTCTTCCCACTTCACCTCGCCGGACTCGGCCAGCTCCTCCTCGATGATCTCGTTACAGAGATCGATGCACTCGTCGCAGATGTAGACCCCGGGGCCCGCGATGAGTTTCTTGACCTGCTTCTGCGACTTGCCGCAGAAGGAGCACTTGAGTAGGTCGCCGCCGTCACCGATCCGTGCCACCTACGTTCTCCCTGCACTCATCGGCCGGTGCGCCGGCCCTGGCTTGAGGACGCTGATCCCCGTGTCCTTCACTGCACCCCCGCCGGTCCGACCCGGTGGAGCGGTACGGACCCGACGTTACCCGCTGGCGGAGGTTTCTCCGACCCCCAATGCGGGGCGTGTCAGCGGCCGGCCGGGAACAGACCCCGGACCGGCCGCTGACCGGCGCGTGTCAACTGGCGGCGTTGGCGGCCAGCAGACCCTTCTTCCGGCTGGTGAGGATGGTGTCGACCACGCCGTACTCGCGGGCCTCCTCGGCCGTCAGGATCTTGTCTCGGTCGATGTCCTTGCGGACCTTCTCGACCGGCTGGTTGCAGTGCTTCGAGTACATCTCCTCGAGCTGCGTACGCATCCGCATGATCTCGCGGGCCTGGATCTCGATGTCCGAGCCCTGACCGTAGCCGCCCTCGGTGGCCGGCTGGTGCATGATGATCCGCGAGTTCGGCAGCGCCATCCGCTTGCCCGGCGTACCGGCCGCGAGCAGCACCGAGGCGGCGCTGGCGGCCTGCCCGAGACACACGGTCTGGATGTCCGGCCGGACGTACTGCATGGTGTCGTAGATCGCCGTCATGGCGGTGAACGAGCCACCGGGCGAGTTGATGTACATGATGATGTCGCGGTCCGGGTCGGTGCCCTCGAGGGTCAGCAACTGCGCCATCACGTCGTTCGCCGACGCATCGTCCACCTGGACGCCGAGGAAGATGATCCGGTCCTCGAAGAGCTTGTTGTACGGGTTGGACTCCTTCACCCCGTACGACGTGCGCTCGACGAACGACGGCAGGACGTAGCGGTTGTGCACCGGCGCGAACTGCGGCGGCAGGCTCAGGTCGGTCATCGTCAGCTCCTCGATCAGCTCAGGGTCCCGGCGCCTTCCGGAACCTGGGCGGCTCCGGTGATCACCTTGTCGATGAAGCCGTAGTCCATGGCCTCCTTGGCGGTGAACCAGCGGTCCCGGTCCGAGTCCGCCTCGATCTGGGCCTGGCTCTGGCCGGTGTGGTGCGCCACGCGCTCCTGGAACATGCGCTTGGTGTAGAGCATCTGCTCGGCCTGGATGGCGATGTCGGACGCGGTGCCGCCCATGCCGCCGGACGGCTGGTGCATCATGATCCGCGCGTGCGGCAGGGCGTACCGCTTGCCCTTCGTGCCGGCGCAGAGCAGGAGCTGACCCATGGAGGCCGCCATGCCCATCGCCACCGTGGACACGTCGTTGTCGATGTACTGCATGGTGTCGTAGATCGCCATGCCGGAGTAGACCGAGCCACCCGGCGAGTTGATCCAGAGGAAGATGTCCCGGTCCGGGTCCTCCGCCGCGAGCAGCAGGAGCTGCGCGCAGATGCGGTTGGCCACCTGGTCGTTCACCTCACTGCCCAGGAAGATGATGCGCTCCTTGAGCAACCGGTTGTAGACCGAGTCGTCGAGGTTGCCAATGGTGTCGCCACCTCGGGCGTCGAGCGCCCGGAGCGGCTTCGCTGGGATGTGCATGTCGGTCATGGCAGCCCTTCGCTCTCCGTACCGTCGTACCCGACACTAACCGCTGCGTCGGGCGGCAGAGTCCCGGTCGGGGCACTGTTCGCTATCAGCGCAGCCCCTCGGACCCGTACCCGGAAAAGGGTTTCGGCCGCCGAACGCCGGTAGTGGCGGACGGCGGCCGAACCCGCGATCAGTGCTCGTGGTCGTGCTGGTGCGTCTCCTCGGCCTCCGCCTTGAGCGCGTCCAGGGTGACCACCTCGCCGGCCGCGTCCTTGATCGTGATGCGCTCCATCACCGAGGCCAGCGCCTTGCCGCGCCGCACGTCGCCGAAGACCGCGGCGGCCGCGCCGGAGCGGACGAGCTGGTCGTAGTACTGCTGCGGGGGCATCCCGGCACGCTGCGCCCGGTGGACGATCTCGTGACCGAACTCGTCGTCGGAGACCTGGACGTCCTCGGCGTCGGCCAGAGTGTCCAGCAGGAGCTGGATCTTGACGCCCTCGGTCGCCGAGGTGGTCAGCTCCTCGTCGATCTGCTCCTCGGTCTTCTCCTCGGCCGCGAGGTACTCCTCCAGCGAGGCGCCGATCCGCTCGAGCTGGTCGATCATCGCCTGCTTGCGGCTGGCGATCTCCTCGCGGACCACGCCCTCCGGCGCCGGCACCTCGGCCGCGGCGACGAGCTGCTCCAGGGCCTTGTCCCGGGCCGCGTAGATCTGCTCGACCCGCTTGCCCCGGGTGATCCGCTCCCGGACGTCGCCCCGGAGCTCGTCGATCGTGTCGAACTCGCTCGCCATCTGCGCGAACTCGTCGTTCAGCTCCGGCAGCTCCTTCTCCTTGACCGTGCGGACGGTCACCGTCACCTCGGCCTCCCGGCCGGCGAAGTCGCCGCCGACGAGCTGGGTGGTGAAGGTGGCGCTCTCGCCGGCGGAGAGGCCGACCAGGGCCTCGTCCAGGCCGGGCAGGAGCTGCTGGCTGCCGACCTCGTGGGAGAGGTTGGTCGCGGAGCCGCCCGGCACGTCCTCGCCGTCGACGGTGGCGTTCAGGTCGATCTGGACGAAGTCGCCGTTGGCGGCGGCCCGCTCGACGGTCTTGAGGGTGGCGAACCGGTCACGGAGGCTGCCGACCTGCTCGTCGATCTCACTGTCGTCGATCTGAAGCTCGTCGACGGTCACCTCGATGGTGGCCGGGTCCGGCAGGGTGATCTCCGGACGGACGTCCACCTCGGCGGTGAAGTTGAGGCTGTCACCGTCGTTGAACTCGGTGATCTCGACCTCGGGGCGGCCGAGGGTCTTCAGGTCGTGCTCACGGACGGCGTCCAGGAGCTTCTGCGGGATGGCCTCCTGCACCGCCTCGTTGAGGACGGTGCCCCGACCGACCCGCTGGTCGATCACGGCGGCCGGGACCTTGCCCCGACGGAAGCCGGGCACCTGGACCTGCTGGCCGATCTCCCGGTACGCCTTCTTGAGGCTCGGCTCGAGCTCGACGAACGGCACCTCGATGGCGAGCCGCACGCGCGTCGGGCTCAGAGTCTCGACGGTGCTCTTCACAGGCGTACTCCTTGAACGGATCTCGGTTTGATCGGTCTGGCTGGGGCGATGCTTCAGCCCATCGAGTGTAGGCGAGCCGGCCGGACGCTCCGGCAGCCGCCCAGGCACCGCTGCGGCTCGGCCGCTTGGGCACCCGTTGCGGCTCGGCCGCTCGGGCCCCGTTGCGGCTCGCGGCCGCTCGGGCACCGGTGCGGCGACGCCCCGGCGGACCGGCCGCGACGACAGTCGGGGTGGCGGGATTTGAACCCACGGCCCCTCGCTCCCAAAGCGAGTGCGCTACCAAGCTGCGCCACACCCCGTGGCGACAGAAGTGTATGCCGTCCGCGCCCGGCAGGCGTCTCCGGGCGGCGCGCCCACCCCCAGATTCCGACAAACCGGCCGGCCGGGCGTCCCTCCGCGCACCCACTTCGCGGAAGTAGGGGTATCCACTCCCCCGGACGGCCCCGTTTCTGCGAAGCCGCGCCCGGCAGTCGGCCGAACGGCGTCGGCGGACGCCCGGTTGGGGTCGGCGGGAGTCGGACGCGGTCCGCCGTGGGGGTGGGGCGGTCGGACGCGGTCCGCCGTGGGGGGCGGGGCGGCCGGTGGGGCGGCCGAACGAGGTGGGCGGCGAGGAGGACCCGGGCAGGTTGGTCGGGCGCCCTGTCGAGCTGCCCCGTCTGCGCGGGTCACGTCCGCGCGAGTGGTGTAGGAGACGGCCATCGCGGGATCCGGTCTGATGTTATGCGGCGATCGGGGTGGGGTCGGGCTGGTCGGTGTCGTGTTGGTCGGTGTCGACGGTGATCAGGCGGGCTTTGGCGAGGAGTTCCAGGCCCATGTAGCGGCGTCCTTCGGTCCACTCGTCGGTCTGCTCGGCCAGGACGGCACCGACGAGGCGGATGATCGCGGGCCGGTTCGGGAAGATCCCGACGACGTCGGTGCGCCGACGGATCTCTTTGTTCAAGCGTTCCTGCGGGTTGTTGGACCAGATCTGACGCCAGATCTCGCGCGGGAACCCGGTGAAGGCGAGCAGGTCGTCGCGGGCCGTGTCGAGGTGCTCGGCGGCGGCCGGGAACTTCGCCTCGATCGTGGCGACGACCCGCGTGTACTGGGCGTGGACGGCGTCGGTGTCGGGCTGGTCGAAGATCGTCCGGACGAGGGTGGCGATCCACGGCTGCGCTGACTTCGGGACCTTCGTCAGCAGGTTCCGCAGGTAGTGGGTCCTGCACCGCTGCCAGGAGGCCCCGGGCAGGGCCGCCCCAATGGCCTGCACCAAGCCGGCGTGGGCGTCGGAGATGACCAGGCGGACACCGGTCAGGCCGCGGGCGGTCAGCGACCGCAGGAACGCCAGCCAGCCGGCGCCGTCCTCGTCGGAGGCGACGTCCAGGCCCAACACTTCGCGTTGGCCGTCGGCGTTGACGCCGACGGCGATCAGGGCGTGGACGTTGACGGTCCGTCCGTGTTCGCGGACCTTCATCGTCAGCGCGTCCATCCACACGAACGTGTAATGCCCGGAGTCGAGGGGCCGGTTGCGGAACGCCTCGACCTGCGCGTCGAGGTGGGCGGCCATCTCCGAGACCTGCGACTTCGACAGCTGCCGGACGCCGAGCTGCTCGACCAGCCTCTCCACCCGCCGGGTCGACACCCCCAGCAGATACGAGGTCGCCACGACCGAGATCAGGGCCTGCTCGGCCCGCCGACGATGGGTCAGCAGCCAGTCCGGGAAGTAGCTGACCTGGCGCAGCTTCGGGATCGCCAGGTCGATCGTCCCGGCCCGGGTGTCCCACTCGCGCTGCCGGTAGCCGTTGCGGGAGTTGACCCGCTCGTCGCTGCGCTGCCCGTACCCGGCACCGCAGATCGCGTCGGCTTCGGCGGACATCACCGCCTGCGCGAACGTCTTGATCATCGCCTGCAACACGTCCGGCGACGCGCCCGCGATCTGCTCGCGCAGCAGGTCAACAGGGTTCACACTCTCTGAAGCGGCCATCGCGTTCTCTCTTCCTTCTCTGACTTGGTCGTCTTGAAGGATCGACGCGATGGCCGTCTCTCATCTACGCAACACGCCCAACACGGGCAAGTCGTACACCACTCCTGTGGACGCAACCTCTGCGGCGCCCACCGTCCGGCGTACGGTCGGTCGGATCGGGGTGGCCGGCGGAACGATCCCCGCGCGTCGACGTCGGGTCGCCGGAGCAGGCGCCCGGCGTTCCTCCGTTGGCGTCGGAAGGGCGCTGGTATGTGGCTGCGCGACGCCAGCGGGCACACGGTAGGCTGTCGGCGCGTCCCGTCGCGGCGGGGCGTACGCGGGCGTAGCTCAATGGCAGAGCTTCAGTCTTCCAAACTGACGGTGCGGGTTCGATTCCCGTCGCCCGCTCCACACAAACAGCAGTTCAAGGCCTTAACTCCGATCACATTGATAGCGGATCTTCGATCTTGGACGGCCCACGTACCACGGATCTCTCACCCCCGGCTCGTGTCACCCTGGCGGTCGCCCCAACCCGGCGACCCCATCCAGGTCGACAGCAGGGAACTCGCCCCGCTCGGCGGTCCTCGGGCGCTCGGGTATGCGCATACAGTGGCCGGCGTGAACGACGATCGCGGGCGTCCACCGTTCCTGGCCGGCTTCTGGTCCCTGGTGGTGGGCGGCCTGGCTCTCGTGGTCGTGATATCGGCGCTGGAGCCGATCGTCCAGCAGAGGGACTGCCCGAACTACGGGGGCTCCGGCAACGCCAGCGCCTTCGCGGACCCGGCCTGGGACCTGTATCTGCCGTTGCTGGCGTTCGGCTGGGTCAGCGCCGTGGCGGTCGAGCAGATCCTTCCGGTCACCCGACGCCACCGCGCCTGGGCGGTCCGGGCGGCTACCGCGCTCGTCCTGGTCGTCGTCGGCGCGTGCTGTCTGGTCGTGTCGCTGGGCACCGTCTGCCGGTGACATCGCCGGGGTCGGGCCGGCTCAGGTGTCCCCGCCTGGCCCGGCGGAGGGCCGCTCAGACCGGCTGGCGGGCGTCGGTCGTCCGTGACGAGGGACGACTCCGGCGCCCGTCGTCCACTCCGTCCCGTCGGCTCCGTCGGCTCCGTCGGCTCCGTCGGCTCCGTCGGCTCCGGGAGGATCGCACACGCCCTGAGCGGTAAGGCGCTTGGCCAGGATGTGTTCGCGGCGGAGTCCGTCGGGCATGAGCCCGCCGAGTTCGCCGGTCTCGTGGAAGCCGTGGCGTCGGTACAGGGCCCGGGCGGGTTCGTTGCCCTCCGCCACCGCCAGCCGTAGCGTCCGCGCGCCCACCTGCCGGGCCCATTGCTCGACCGCCCGCAGGAGCTGGTCGCCGACGCCCCGGCCCCGCCCCGACGGGGCCACGTACATGGAGATCAGCTCGACGACGTCGTGCTGGTCGGTCGGGATTCCGCTGGCCATGCCGACGGGCTGTCCGTCGTGCGACGCGACGACGTTGCACGAGCCGGGGATGGCCAGCCGGCCGCGCCAGCGTTCCGGGCGGTCGCCGTCGCCCTGCCAGTCGGCCAGGCGGGCGCCGAAGGCGTGGGGGGCCTCGGTCAACGCGGCGAGCCGCAGGCTTCGCCACAGCGGCCAGTCGTGCTCGGTGAGCACCCGCGTCTCGGTCACCTCCGCAGGTTGCCGCAGCTCCGGGTTGCCCGGCAACCCCTTTCCGGTCGGGCGGCGACGGATCGACGACCGCGATCGGCCGTCGGACCCCGGCGTAGCGTCGACCGGGCGGCGGGTCGGAACGCGGCCGGCGGGGCGGATCAGGTGGCGGCGGACTGGATCAGGCGGCGGCGGTCACCGGGTCACCACGAGGGTGCGCCTGGCGAGCTCGTAGGCGGGCAGCATCTCCTCGTGCTCCTCGTGGTCGGGGCTGTCCAGGGAGACCGCGACGACGCCCCGCCCGGTCCGCACGGCGAACGCCCGTTCCGGCTTAAGCGCGTCGTCGAGCTGGCTGCTCGTACGGTAGGTGACCTCCACGGCGGGACGGCCGTCCACGCGCAGCTCGGTGTAGGCGGGATCCTGTGCCTGCGTACCGATGAAGGCTCGCAGGCTGGCCCGCGGCTCGGCCTCGCCGCCGGTCCAGACCCGGAGGAAGCCGATGGCGCCGGCGGGCTTGGCGTCGATCTCGCAGGCCATGGTGAGCGGTCCGCGACGAGCGAGCGCGGCCCACGGGTCGTCCGGGGCCATGGGGGCGACGGCCTCGGGCTGCCAGGACGCCGCGAGCCCGAAGGTGACCGGCAGCTCGCAGGCGCTGCCGACGCCGCCGACACGGGCGACCGGCGACGCGAGCGGCGCAGGCGACCCGGCGGGCGCGTGCGGCGCAGGCGACCCGGCGGGCGCGTGCGGCGCAGGCGACCCGGCCGAGGCGGCCGGCGCGGCCGACGGGGTGGGCGGGTCGGTCCGGCCGCAGGCCGCCAGGGCGAGCGCCGGGACAGTCAGCACGGCCACGACGACGGACGCGACGCGACGCGAAGTCCGGCGGGCGGCCGGTTCGGATTCCACGAGGCCAGGAGTGTACGGCGCACATCCCGGCTGGTCGGCGGACGGATCGGAGTTGGGCGGAGGGCGGCCGTCCGCTAGCGTGCCCGCTCGTGAATCTTGCACGCGTCACTTCCGCGATCGTCATGTGCGCCGTCCTGACCACCCTCGCCGCCTGCGGCGGGGAGGACGCCGCCGACCCGGCCGGGTCCTCGTCCACGACCTCCTCCGCCCCGTCCTCGGCGGCCACCACCGCGTCCTCGGCGCCGTCCGCGTCGACGGCCGGCGCCAGCGACAAGGACCTCTGCGAGTCGGCGAAGAAGGCCGGCGACGAGATGAAGGCGGAGCTGGTCAAGGCGGTGAGCTCCGGCAGCGAGCCGACACCGGCCGTGTTCCAGAAGATCCTGACCGACCTGGAGAAGGCGGTGACCGGTCTGGCCGCCACGGGCGGCGACAGCCCGGTGGCCACCGCCCTGAAGCAGTTCGGCGTGGAGGCCGCCAAGGCGGCGTCGGAAGCGGACCCGGCGGCCGCCGCCGACAACCCGGCGTTCGAGAAGGCCGGCGCGGACATCACCGCCGCCTGCAGGGCGGCCGGCGTGGACGTCAACTTCTGACCGGTACCCCCGCCCGGACAGCCCCGCTGGCGACCGGCTCCGCGCGCCGGAGGGCCGCGTCGTTCAGAAGCCGCGCCGTCCGTTCCGTCCCTTCAGGACGAGCGGACGGCGCGGACCCGGCGGCGCGGCGCGCGACGGACCAGGCGGCGCAGCACGCGACGGAGCGGGCCGCGCAGGAACGGCAGCCGGGGCGACCGGGCGGGCGTCGGGGTCGGGGTCGGGCGGGTGGGCGCGGGCGGTTTCCGCTCCGGCTCGGCCCGGGGCGGCCGGTTCCGGGGCGGGCCGCCGGGCTTGACGACCCGGAACGAGAACTGACCGCAGAACTGCAGCTTGCGTAGGTTGATCTGGTTGGCCCGGCGGCGGGTGTCGACTCCCCAGCCGTCGATCTCCTCGTTCAGCGGTGACTTCTGGAACCAGGCGCCGTGCTCGGGTCGCCGGCCGAACCACTGTCGCCGCACCAGCGCGATCCCGTCGATGCCCGGCCGGACCTCCTCCAGCTCCAGGCCGGCGTCCTCGACGATCACCTTGAAGCCGTAGATGGTGTAGTTCCACAGGCTCCAGGCGTGGTACGGCTCGAGCTGGGAGGTGCTGCCGATGAAGACGCCGCCGGGTCGCAGCACCCGCCGTACCTCCCGCAGCAGCGGCTCCGGGTGCCGGACGTGCTCCAGCACCTGGTTGGAGTAGATCAACGGCAGTGAGTCGTCGGCGAACGGCAGTCGTACGCCGTCGTAGAGGACGACCTGGTCGGTGTCGATTTTCCGGGCGTTGGCGGACTGCATGATGTCGACGCCGACCCAGCGGACGTCCGGCTTGAGGCCGCGCGCCAGGGGGGCCGACGCCCCGTCGCCGCAGCCGAGGTCGACCATCAGCGTCGGCGCGTCCGGCGCCCGCAGTTCCTCCTCCAGGTAGTACCGGGAGTGCACCTGCCGGGAGTGGTCGTTCGGGATGTGCTCGCCCACGAGTTGCCACAGTGTCGCCATCACACCCTCCTCGGCCGGGGGGGGAGAGTCCCACTCTAGACCGCAGCCGGCGGCTCGGCCACGGAAGCTGACGCGCGCGCCTGCGCGTTGACCTGCTCCTGCGGGCCACGCGTCGGCGGGCGCCGGGCCGACGGTGCGAGGGCAATCCTCGTTTCTACCCCGCCGACAGCCGGACAGACAACTCCAAGAGTTTCAACTTCATCAATATCATTCTCATATCGTGAACATCAGAGAAATCCAGAGATGTAAATATCACGGCTAGGATTCTCCCATCGTCCAGCGCCTCCCGATCGGGTCACGAGACGGTCGGGCGGCCACCACAGTAGGAGGACCGGGAGATGACACTCCCCCGCACTCACCGGCGCACCCTCGCCGCGGTCGGCGTGCTCGCCAGCGCCGCCATGGTCACCGCCATGGCCGCCGCTCCGGCGACCGCAGCCCCGTCCGTCGGTGAGATCCGCGGCGCCGGTGGCGCGACGGCCGTGGCCGACAGCTACATCGTGGTACTCAAGGACAGCAGCGTCGGCGGTCGCGCCGGCACCCGGCAGGCCGCCGTGAAGAGCGCCGCCAGCTCGCTCGCCGAGCGGTTCGGCGGCCGGATCGGCCACGTCTACGGCGACGCCCTCAACGGCTTCGAGGTGAAGCTGTCGGAGCAGGCCGCGAAGCGGCTCGCCGCCCACCCCTCGGTCGACTACGTCGAGCAGAACCACGAGGTGTCGATCCAGGCCACCCAGAACAACCCGCCGTGGGGCCTGGACCGCATCGACCAGCGCAACCTCCCGCTGAGCGCCAGCTACACCTACAACAGCGTCGGCACCGGGGTGAAGGCGTACATCATCGACACCGGCATCCGGACCACCCACAACGACTTCGGCGGCCAGGCGATCGACGGCTACGACGCGGTCGACAACGCGCTGCCGGCCGCCGACTGCAACGGCCACGGCACCCACGTCGCCGGCACCGTCGGCGGCACCACGTACGGCGTGGCCAAGAACGTCACCCTGGTCGCCGTGCGGGTGCTCAACTGCTCCGGCAGCGGCACCTGGGCGCAGGTCATCGCCGGCATCAACTGGGTGACCTCCAACCACCAGGCGGGCCAGCCGGCGGTGGCGAACATGAGCCTCGGCGGCGCCCTCAACAGCTCGCTGAACACCGCCGTGGCCAACTCGATCGCCGACGGCGTCACCTACGCGGTGGCCTCCGGCAACTCGACCGCCAACGCCTGCAACACCTCGCCGGCCGCGGTGACCACCGCGCTGACCGTCAACGCCTCGCAGAGCAACGACGCCCGCGCCTCGTTCTCCAACTACGGCACCTGCACCGACCTGTTCGCCCCGGGCGTGAGCGTGCTGTCC
This sequence comes from Micromonospora sp. WMMD882, assembly GCF_027497255.1. Classification (NCBI taxonomy): domain Bacteria; kingdom Bacillati; phylum Actinomycetota; class Actinomycetes; order Micromonosporales; family Micromonosporaceae; genus Micromonospora; species Micromonospora sp. WMMD882. The sequence continues at coordinate 6,084,287 of NZ_CP114903.1, read as the reverse complement.
GCCTGGTACACCAGCAACACCGCCACCAACACGATCAGCGGCACCTCGATGGCCTCCCCGCACGTCGCCGGCGCGGCCGCCCGGGTGCTCCAGGTCTACCCGAGCTACACCCCGGCCCAGGTGCACGCGTACCTGGTCAACCAGGCCACCACCAACGTGATCACCAACCCGGGCACCGGTTCCCCGAACCGGCTGCTCTACCTGGCGCCCACCTTCTGACCGAACGTCGTCCCACCGGCCCCGAGGCGAAACCGCCCCGGGGCCGGTCCCGTCCGTGAGGAGAAACGATGACCAGATCACCCGTCCGGTCCCGGACGCTCGTGCTCGCCGTGGCGACCGCCCTGGCCACGGCGCTGCTGCCCGGCGCCCAGGCCGCCGCCACGACCGGCGACGCCGCCGGGGGCGTCATCCGGCACGCCGGGGCGGCGGACAGCGTACCGGGCAGCTATCTCGTGGTGCTGCACGACCGCGACGTCCGCCGGTCCCCCGGGGTGGACGCCGCCGCCGAGGTCGGTCGGGTCGCGGACCGGCTGCGCGCCCGCTACGGCGGCGCGGTCGGCCACGTCTACGGCAGCGCCCTGACCGGATTCGAGGTACGCCTGCCGGAACGCGCGGCCCGCCGACTGGCCGCCGACCCGGCGGTGGCGTACGTGGAGCAGAACCGGGTCACCGCGCTGGTCGGACCCGGCACCCAGCTCAACCCGCCGTCGTGGGGGCTGGACCGGATCGACCAGCGGAACCTGCCGCTCGACGCCCGGTACGCCTACCCGAACACCGCGCACAACGTGCACGTCTACGTGGTGGACACCGGCGTCCGGGCCACCCATGTGGACTTCGGCGGCCGGGTCGGCGGCGGCGTCGACCTGGTCGACGGCGCGCTGCCGGCGGACGACTGCAACGGCCACGGCACCCATCTGGCCGGCACCATCGGCGGCACCAGCCACGGGGTCGCCAAGGAGACGCGGATCCATCCGGTGCGGGTGCTGTCCTGCGCCGGCAGCGGCACCCTCGCCACGGTGATCGCCGGGATCGACTGGATCACCGCGAACGGCGTCCGTCCGGGGGTGGTGGAGCTGGCCATCGGCGGGTCGGCCAACACCGCCCTGGACGCCGCGGTGACCAACTCGATCAACCGGGGCTTCACGTACGTGACCACCGGGGGCAGCTCCAACGGGAGCGCCTGCAACTTCTCGCCGGGCCGGGTGCCGGGGGCGTTGACCGTGGTGGGCACGTCGGCGACCGACGCCCGGCTGCCCAGCGGCAACTACGGCAGTTGCATCGACCTGTTCGCCCCGGGCGCCAACATCGTCTCCACCTGGTACACCGGCAACACCGCGGTCGCCACGATCAGCGGCGGCTCGACGGCCTCGGCGCACGTGGCGGGTTGCGCCGCGCTCGCCCTGTCGGCCAACCCGACCTGGACCCCGGCGCAGGTGTCGGGCTACCTGACCGGGCGGGCCACCACCAACGTCGTGACGGGCGTGCCCTCCGGCACCCCCAACCGGCTACTGTACTGCGGCCCCTGACCGGGGTCGGGACGGGCTCCTCCCCGCCACGAGGCGGTGGGGAGGAGCCCGTCCCTCTACCCTGAGACAGTGACGATTGACTATATGGTGGTGGGTGGCGGGATCGCCGGGGCCAGCGCCGGGCACCACCTCGCCCGGTACGGCCGGGTGCTGCTGGTCGAGATGGAGCAGGTGCCCGGCCACCACTCGACCGGCCGCTCCGCGGCCCTGTTCTCCGAGTACTACGGCGGCCCACAGGTGCGCGCCCTGACCCGGGCCAGCCGGGAATTCCTCCTCGGGCCGCCGGCCGGCTTCGCCGAGCATCCGCTGCTCACCCCGCGCGGCGTACTGTCCCTCTGCCCGCCCGGCGACGAGGCCGAGTTCGAGGCCGAGCTGCGGGCCGGCGCCGAGGTGGACCCACCGGCCCGGGAGATCGACCCCGCCGGGATCCCCGACATCTGCCCGATCGTACGGCCGGGCTGGGCCCGTCGGGCGATGGTGAAGCCGGCGGCCCGGGACGTCGACGTGGCCGCCCTGCACCAGGGGTACCTGCGCGGGATCCGGGACGCCGGCGGCACCGTGGCGCGGCTGACCCGGGTCCGGTCGCTGCGCCGGGAACGGGGACGGTGGCGGGCCGACACCGACGCCGGTGAGCTCACCGCCCGGGTGGTGGTGAACGCGGCCGGCGCGTGGGCCGACCAGGTCGCCGTCTCCGCCGGGGTGGCCCCGTCGGGGTTGACGCCGCTGCGTCGGACGGCGTTCCTGGTGGACGCGCCGCCGGGCGTGGACCCGGCCCGGTGGCCCCTGGTCGGCGACGTGGCCGGCACCTTCTACGTCAAACCGGAGTCCGGTCACCTGCTGGTCTCCCCGGTCGACGCCACGCCCACCCCGCCCGGCGACGTACGCCCCGACGACCTAGACGTCGCGCTCGGCGCGGCCCGGCTGGAGGCGGCGACCACGGTGACCGTCCGCCGGATCCGGCACGCCTGGGCCGGGCTGCGCACCGCCGCCCCGGACGACGTGCCGGTGATCGGGCCGGATCCGTCCGCGCCCGGTTTCCTCTGGCTGGCCGGGCTGAGCGGCTACGGCGTGCAGACCGCCCCCGCCGCGGGCGCGCTGCTGGCCGCCCTGGCCGCCGGCGTCGAACCGCCGGTGGACCCGGCCCCGTACGCCCCGGGCCGGGCCGCCCTCTCCGCCCCGGCCCCCACCGACCGACGCCGGACGTGAGCAGCGCGCCGCGCCGACCCGCCGCCCCGGACCGGGAAGAGGGAACAGGCCCCACCCGGCCGGGCTGGCAGTGAACAGAGCCACCAACCCTGGCCGGGAGGGAACAGGCCCCACCCGGCCGGGCCGGGAATGACCAGAGCCACCCGCCCGGGCCGGCAGTGAGCAGGGCCCGACCGACCCGGATCGGCAGTGGGCGGGACGCCGGGCCCCGGGTCAGGCGGCCGGGCGGGGGACGCCGGCGAACCGGGGCGAGGCGGAGATGGCGGCGGAGACCAGCGCGGCGGCCAGGGTGGCCCAGAAGACGGCCGGGTAGCCGGCGACGCCGGCCACCAGACCGGCCAGCGGGCCGCCCAGCACCAGCCCGAGATCCCAGAACGAGGTGAACGCCCCGAGCGCCGCGCCCTGGTGCGCCGGATCGGTCCGGTTGATCACCATCAGGGCGAGGGCCGGGAAGAGCAGCGACAGCCCGGCCCCGACGACCAGACCGCCCAGCACGGCCACCCACAGGTTGGTGGCCACCGCCACCAGCAGCAGCCCGACCGCCTCCACCACCGCCGACCAGAGCGCCACCCGGGCGGGACCGAGCCGGTCCGGCAGGCCGCCGACGAACAGGCGCACCCCGACGTAGGTGAAGCCGAACGCGTTGAACGCGGCGATGCCGTTGTCCACCCCCCGGGCGTCGAGGTGCAGCGCGGCGAAGGCGGCGAGGCCCGCGTACCCGAAACCGGCGAGCGTCAGCGCGACGCCCGGGGCGACCGCGCTGCCCGGCAGGAGCGCGGCCCGGCCGACCGCGGCGGGTTGCTCCGGCCGGCGGCGGGTGGCCACCAGCGCCACCCCGACCAGCGCGGTGAGCGCCGCGAAGACCCACACCGCCGGGTACCCGCCGGTGGCGCGCAACAGCACCGTGCCGAGCAGCGCGCCGACGGTGAGCCCGAGCCACATGTGGATGCCGTAGAGGCCGACGATGCGACCGCGCCGCTCGGGCGGGGCGAGCGCCACCAGCCAGGCCGCCCCGGCGGTGTAGACGGCGCCCTCGCCGGCCCCGTGCACGAGCCGGACCGCGACCAGCGCCGGCACGTTCCCGGCGACCAGGTAGCCGGCCCCGGCCAGGACGCACAGCCCGGCCCCGGCGAGCATCACCGTCCGGTAGCCGTGCCGGTCGCCGATCCGGCCGGCGATCGGCCGGGAGATCACCGCGGCCACCGCCAGGGCGGCGATCACCAGCCCCACCTCGAACCGGCTGCCGCCCAGGTCGTCGAGGACGAGAAACGGCAGCACGGCCAGCGACGCCCCGGCCCCGAGCAGCGCGGACAGGATCGCCCCGAACAGCGGCAGGTACGGCCGGTAGAACCTCAACCGGCCGCCGACGGTGGTCGCGGTCATGGGCGTTCCTCGATTCTGCGGGTACGACGGCGTGGGGTGGGTCAGGCGGGCACGACGTGGAAGAAGTGGGTGGGCAGGTGGATGGCCAGTCCCTCGTGGATCTCCGCGCAGACGGCCGGCCCGGGGGTGGCGAACGTCCCGGGCGGCGGCTCGGCCACCCGGATCGCCGAGCGGCCGGCGTCGAGCAGCCGCGCGGCCATCGCGAAGTCACCCACCACCGCCTCCCCCGGCGCCACCATCCGGGTACGGCTGATCTGCACCCCGTTGCGGGTCAGGTCCGCCAGCAGGGCGTCCCGACCGAGCAGGTGGGTGTAGTAGTCCCGGGGATTGACGATCATCGCATGCGGGGTGGCCCCGGTCTGTTCGATCTCGTCGCAGGCGGCGAGCAGGCCGCTGAGCCAGTCGTGCCGGTACGGCAGCTTCGCGATCTCCGGGTGTGCCAGCAGGCCGTGCTCGCCGATGGTCAGCGCCTGGTTCTCGGCGGTGGCCAGCCGCACCAGCAGCCGGTAGTCGACGAAGACCGCCAGCCCCTCCGGGTCCTCGGCCAGCTCGGCGGGGAGCTGCACCCAGGCCCGGACCGGGTGCACCCCGGCCTGGGCCATGCCGAACCGGAAGGCGGCCTCCCGGCGCAGCCCCGACTCGTGCACCCGGGCCGCCTCGGCGGCGTCCGGCCGGCGCTCGCACCAGAACCGGACCGGATCCGTGCCGACCGGCCGTTTCCGGAACAGGTTGCGGACGGTGACCCGGGGCCGTTCCTTGGTGGGTTGGAAGGCGTCGGTGATGGTGAAGTCGAACCGGACCTCGGCGCCGGTCGGGTCGGCGGCGTACGCGGCGGCGAACTCCTCGCCGGGCGAGCGGGTCACGGGCGGCGCGGCGACGGTGGTCATGTCTGCTCCTCGACCGGAATGGCGTGCTGGATGAGGCGTTGGTAGAAGGGCTGGTGGTGGTCGTGGTACGCGCGCAGGACCGGGTCGTTCTCGACGGTCACCGCGAACTCCTTGTCGACCGGCCGGAACCGCGAGGTGCCGGCCACGTCGAGGTGCCAGATCCGGGTCCGCGCCCATTCCGCGCGGTCCTCGGGGGCCCAGGTCAGCGCCTCCGGCCGGTACGGCAGGCCGACCGCCGCGCACCACGCCGCCACCGCCCGTGGCGGGTCGGCGAGCAGCGCCTCGGCGGAGAGCACCACCGGTGGCCGGCGGGCGGTGGCCCGGACCAGCTCGAACAGCTCCCACTGGTGCTCGTAGCCGATCTCGTGGCACTGCACGGTGGGCTTGACCGCGTAGTGCGAGTTGATCGTCCGGGCCGGCTGCCGGACCAGGAAGGTGTGCGTCACGTCGGCGATCCGCTCGGGCGCGGCGAACAGGTGCCCGTACCGGTACTCCAGGGTGTCCTTGACGAACACGTGACGGTCCCGGCCCAACGCGACCAGGTGGGCGGTGACCTCGTCCGGGCCGGTCACGACGCGGACGCCGCCGTCGGCGGTGGGCAGCTCCACCCGCCCGGTGTCGACCAGGGTCACCAGCGGCTCGTGCACCACGGTGACGTCCCCCCGGGCGATCATCATGCGGAGGAAGGCCGTGGAGACGGCGCGGGGGTGCGCCCACATGGCGATCAGCGTCATGCCGGCGCCGCCGGGCAGCCCCGTCGGGCGGGCCGGGAGGGGGGCACGGGCGGGACGGGACGGCGCGGCCCGGTGCGGACGACCGCCCCGGGCGGTGGGGCGCAGGCCGCCACCCGGGGCGTCGTCCGGGCGGGCCGGGTCACTGGGACCACGAGGTCGGTCGGCGGTCCCAGCGGTGCCCGCGCAGCCGGTCGAGCAGCTCCGGGTCGAGCGGCTGCCCGTCGCTGACCGCCAGGTTGGCCCGGACGTGCTCGGGGCGACGCATGCCGGGGATCACGGTGCCCACCGCCGGGTGGTGCAGGATGAAGCGCAGCGCCAGCTCGGCCATGGTGGTGCCGGCCGGCACGTCGACGGCCAGCTTCTCGGCGCGGGCCACGCTGGGCAGGAGGTTCTCCGGGCCGAAGTAGGTGCTGCGCCAGTCCTCCGGCGGCCAGGTGCTCTCGGCGGTGAGGGTGCCGGTGAGGGTCCCCTCGTCGAACGGGACGCGGGCGATGACGCCGATGTCGTCGCGCCGGGTCCGGTGGAACAGCTCGTCCTCGGGGGCCTGGTCGAAGATGTTGTAGATGACCTGGACGACGTCGATCAGGCCGGTGTCCAGGGCGGCCAGGCAGTTGGTCGGCTCCCAGCGGTTGACGCTGATGCCGACCCCGTCGACCAGGCCCTCCCGTTTCAGCTCGGCGATCGTCTCCTGCCAGCGTCCGTCGTCGGCCCAGCGGTCCTCCCAGACGTGGAACTGCAGCAGGTCGATCCGGTCCACGCCCAGGTTCGCCAGGCTGTGCCGGGTGTACTCGCGGATGTGCTCGGCCGGGAAGACGTCGTCGAGGGTGTCGGTCGGGCGGGGCGGCCACTCCCGGTTCTTCGGCGGGATCTTCGTGGCCAGGTACAGCCGCCGGTCGGGGTGGCGGCGTACCAGGCCGCCGAGGAGCTGCTCGCTGACGCCCCGGCCGTAGACCCAGGCGGTGTCGAAGAAGTTGCATCCCCGTTCGACCGCCTCGTCCAGGCAGCGCGGGGCGACGTCGTAGTCCCAGCCGGTGAAGCCGCCGGGGCCGCCGCCGATCCCCCACATCCCGTAGCCGACCTCGCTGACCTGCCAGCCGAGCCGACCCAACCTGCGATAGCGCATGCACTGTCCCTTCGGTTCACCCGGCCGGCAGCGGCGTCCGGTCGCCGCCGTGCCGTTCCTGCGCGGCCAGCCAGCCGCGGTAGGCGTCGATCGACGGGGTCAGGTCCCCGTCGGTGAGGCCGTGCCGTCGTTCGAGCCGCTCGCAGCCGTCCCGCCGGAACAGCCGGGGGTTGTCGGTGAGCAGCGTGCCGAAGACCGCCCGGAGTTGCTCCTCGTCCGTGCCGAGGCGGGTCGGGAAGAGCGCGAGCAGCGCGGCGGCGTCCCGGTCGCCGTCGGTGACCGCGTCCCGCAGCGCGGCGAGGAACTGGGCGCAACTGACCCGGGGCACCCGGTCGCCGCCGGCCGGCAGCTCGGTGAAGTCGACGCTGGTCGGGTGCAGCAGGTGCATCGGGCGGCCCCAGGCGCTGCGGTCGGTGACGGTGGCGACGATCCGCCGGGCGGCCCAGTCGACCGGCGTCCAGTCGGACCGCACGGGCGCGTCGGGGCGCATGCCGAGCCGGTGGCAGGCGGCCAGCAGCAGATGGGTGAGGGCGTGCCGGTTGGGCGTGCCGTTGTCGGCGGCGGGCAGCACCTCGCCGAGCCGGAGCAGGGTGACCGTCGCGCCCCGGCGGCGGGCGGCGGTCAGGTACCGCTCGGCCACCCACTTGGAGCGGCTGTAGCCGCTGCGCGGCGGCACCGCGACCGCCGGGTCGTACGTCTCGGACAGGGGCAGACGGTGCCGGGCCGCCTCGGTGTCCAGCACGCCGAGGGTGGAGACGTGGTGCAGCGGCTTCGGGCGGCCCTGCGTCGCCAGGGCGAGCAGCTCGGCCGCGCCGCGTACGTTGGCCGCCCGGTGGGCCCGGTAGTCGAAGAGGAAGTTGACCAGCGCGCCCACGTTGAGCACCAGGTCGCAGTCGTCGGCCAGGCGCGTCCAGGCGCGCTCGGCCAGGCCGAGGGCGGGGCGGGCCAGGTCGGCCGCGTGCCCGGTGAGCCGGTCGGCCAGCCCCGGCGTCCACAGGCCCCGGTCGGCCAGGGCGCGGACCACCCGGCCGGTGGCCTCGGTGTCGTCGGCTGCCCGGGTGAGGCAGTGCACCCGCAGGTCGGTGCCGGTGAGCAGCTCGTGCACCAGCCGGCTACCGACGAAGCCGGTGGCCCCGGTGACCAGCACGGCGCGCAGCTCACGGCGCGGGTCGGCGGCCCGGACGACCAGGTCGGCGGGGAGCCGGGCGTCCCGTTCGACCAGCTCCGCCTCCGGTTCGACGGGCGCCCGTCGCCGCCGGGCGAGCAGCGCGGCGAGCCGGTCCGGGGTCGGCTGCTCGAAGAGGTCCTGCACGCCGAGCGGGACGCCGTGTTCGGCGGCGAGCGCGGTGGTGACCGCGACGGCCTGCAACGAGTCACCGCCGACGGCCAGGAAGTCGGTGTCCGGGGTCAGGTCCGGGTCACCGAGGACGGCCCGGAACACGGCCAGCACCGTCGCCGGCAGGGTGTCGCCGCCCCGGTCGTCGGCGAGCCGGGCGGCCCGGTCGCGCAGCGTCCGGTCGAGCCGGGCCTGCAACGCCCGCCGGTCCACCTTGCCGTTGCGGGTCAGCGGCAGGGCGTCCAGGACGACCAGGTGCCGGGGGACGCTGGTGCGGGGCAGCAGTTGGCGCAGGTGCTCGCGCAGGACCGGCTCGGGCAGCGCGTGGTCGGCGGCGACGAACAGGGCCAGCGAGCGGCTGCCGCCGTCCCGGGCGACGATCACCTTGGCCTGCCTCACGCCGGCCAGCCGGGTCGCCGCGGTCTCGATCTCGCCGGCCTCGATACGGACCCCGTTGACCTTCAACTGGAAGTCGCGCCGCCCGACGAAGTGCAGCCGGCCGTCCGGGTCGAGCCGGCCGAGGTCGCCGGTGCGGTACAACCGCCGGCCGGGGATCTCGGGCAGCGGGTTCGGGACGAACACCTCGGCGGTGCGGCCCGGCGCGTCCCGGTAGCCCGCGCCGAGGCAGACGCCGCCGACGACGATCTCGCCGACCGCGCCGGGCGGCAGCGGACGCAGGTCGGCGTCCACCACCGCCGCGAAGCAGTTGTCGATCGGTCGGCCGATCGGGATGGTGTCGCCGTCGGCCGGGACGACCGGGTGGAAGATCATGCCGATGGACGTCTCGGTCGGCCCGTACCCGTTGGTGACCGCGATCGCCGGCAGCAGCTCACCGAGGCGGTGCACGGTGGACGGGTCGATCTCCTCGCCGCCGACGATCAGGTGCCGCAGGGTGGCGATCCCGCGGCGGGCGTCGGGGTCCCGGTCCACCATGGCCACCAGCAGACCGAGGATGCTGGGCACGAAGTCGGTGATGGTGACCCGTTCGGCGGCGATGACGTCGACGGTGCGCGCCACGTCCAGGAAGCCGCCCTGTTCCGGCACCACCACCCGGCCGCCCGTGGTCAGCGGCCAGAACAACTGCCACACCGAGGAGTCGAAGGTGTGCCGGCTGTTCTGCAACACCACCTCGTCCCCGGTGGCCTGGAACCAGCGGGTCATGAACCGGAACCGGTTGGCCAGGCCGTCGTGCCGGTTCATCGCGCATTTCGGGGTGCCGGTGGTGCCCGAGGTGAAGATCCCGTAGATCAGGTCCGCCGGCGCGATGGGCACGGCGGGCCGTGCCGGGGTGGGTCGGATCCGGTCCAGCGACACCGGTTCCGCCGGGAACCCGTCGGGACCGGTCGGGTCCGCCGGCCCGGCGCCGACCACGACCAGGCGGGGGCGCAGCACCGTCAGGGCGGCGCGCAGCCGGTCGGCCGGCCAGCCCGGGTCGAGGGGTACGAACGCCGCGCCGAGCTTCATCGCGGCCAGGTACGCCACCGGCAGTTCGAGTCCGTCGGCGAGCAGCACGGGCACCACGTCGCCCCGGGTCACGCCCCGGTCGGCGAGGGTCGCGGCGAAGCCGTTGGCCAGCTCGTCGAGCTGCCGGTAGGTGAGCCGGCGGTCCCGGAACGACACGGCGGGCCGGTCGGGGCCCCGGTCGACGCACCGCTCGATCAGCGTCGGGATCGCCTCGAACGGCGCGTCGTCGACCGGCCGCCCGGCCAGCCGGCCGAGGGTCAGCGCCCGGGTGGCCGGGCCGACCGCCGAGGCCCGGCCGGACGGCAGCAGCGGGTCGGCCAGCAGCGCGGCGAACACCTCGGCGAACACCTCGGCCACCGCCGGCACGCTCACCGACCACGGGTCGGCCGGGGCGCACCGGACCACCACGGAGACCCCGTCGGGGGTGGCCGTCGCGCTGACCAGGACCGGCACGGTGGCCAGCTCCGGGGCGGGCTCCTCGTCGAGCAGCACGACCAACGGCCCGGCCCCGCCCGGCTCGCCGTCGGCGGTCCCCGCGTCGACGCCCCCGGCCGGCGCGGCCAGCGCGGGCGCGACGGACACCGGCGCGACGGACACGGGCGCGACGGACACGGGCGCGACGGACACGGGCGCAACGGACACGGGCGCAACGGACACGGGCGCGACGGCGGCGGCGGGCACGGTGACGGCCGGCACGACGGACACCGGCGCGACGGCGGCGGCGGGCACGGTGACGGCCGGCGCGACGGACACGGACACGGACACGGGCGCGGTGGCGGCGAGCGGGGTGGCGTGGTGGCGGACGGCGGCGCGGGCCCGGTCGCCGGGCAGGTGGCGCAGGGCCGTCGGCCAGTCCGACAGGTCCAGGGCCGCCGTGCCGGAGAGCACCCGGACGGGCAGCTCCCGGCCGAGGCGGTCGACCAGCTCGACGGCGGCCAGCGCCGCGGCGGCGGCGCGGTCCCCGTCGTCCCGGATCCCCGCCCGGGCGGCCGTGTAGCGGTAGCTGAGGCCGGCTGCCGAATGGACCGGTATCGCCGAGCCGGTGTCCCCGGTTCTCATGCCGTCCCCCCACGTCCCGCCCGTCGGTGGCGCGGACGTCGACGTCGACCGTGATCGATCGACATCACCGACCGCTGCGCAGGGACACTAGAGCAGTAATTGAAGCATTGGAATATGTAACTTTCCGTGACGGCATTGCCGGAGATGGAATGTCCAGGTCATCCGGCAGATGCGGGACCGGGCGCGCCGGCGACCCGGTCGACGCAATTCCGTCGACCGGGTCACCGGCGTGGGGCGGGCCGGCGCGGACGTCCCGCGCCGACGGTCCGTCAGCCGCCGAGGCTGGCCGCGGCCGAGGCGATCGCCGAGGCGAAGTAGCTCACCTGGGTGTAGACGCCCGGGTAGTTGGGGCGGGCGCAGCCGTTGCCCCAACTCACGATGCCGACCTGGATCCAGGCGTTGGCGGCGTCCCGGCGGAACATCGGGCCGCCCGAGTCACCCTGGCAGGTGTCGGTGCCGCCGCTGGCGTACCCGGCGCAGATCTCCTCGGCCGGGATGAGGTCGCCACCGTAGTTGGCGTTGCAGGTGGCGTCGCTGACGAACGGCACCTGGGCCTTGAGCAGGTACCGCTGCTGCGCGCCACCCTCCCGCGCGGCGCCCCAGCCGGCCACCGTGAACGTGCCGCTGTCGTACGCGGTGCTGGTGGCGATCTTCAGGTTGGGCAGCGAGGTGACCGGGGTGGCCAGCCGGATCAGCGCCCAGTCCTTGCCCGAGCCGTTGTAGCCGGGGGCCCGGTAGACGTAGTTCGACCGGACCGTGATCCGGCTCGACGACTGGAGGTCGACCGTGCCGAGAGTGGCGGTGATGCTGGTGTTCGAGCCGGTCCGGCCGACGCAGTGGGCGGCGGTCAGCACCAGGGTCGGGCTGTAGAGCGAGCCGCCGCAGCCCATCGAGAGCCGCACCATCCACGGGAACTCGCCCTGGGCCGCCCGGGTGCCACCCACCACGTACGGGGTCACGTCGGCCTGGGGCTGGGCGACGGCCGGGGCGGCCACCACGAACGAGCCGACGGTCACCGCTGCCAACGCGGTGGCCGTACGGCGGAGGAAACTGCGCCAACGTGCCATGGGGGGGCCTCCCGGACCTGACCGGCGCGCCTCGTGGGGCGACGCCGGAACGACGATGCCGGGAGCCTACGTTTAGAAATCGACGCTAGGCAATAGACTGCATGTATTCCGAATCCGTCATACCACGATCCATCCGCCCCAACCTTCCCGCTCGACGCGAACTACATTTGTGTTTCACATTGACCTTGATCTTTACAAGGTGTGTGCTGTCCGTAACCCACCGGCAACCCCTCCCGGAGGCATCCGTGCACCCACCAGAAGCTCGTCGCGTGCTGCGGTCGGCGTTCCTCGCCCTGCTGCTCGCCGTACCCACCGCCGCCGGGCCCGCTCCCGCCGCCGCGGCCGGGCCCACCACAGCGGCCGGACCCGCCGCCGCGCCGGACGCGCAGTCCGCCGAGGGCTGCGACCCGGTCGACCCGGCCGCCTGTCTGCTGCCGTTCCCGAGTGACCTCCACACGGTGGCCGACCCGACCACCGACACCGGAATCCGGGTCGCCCTGGACCGCTCCGTCATGCCGAAGAACGTTTTCGGCGTCGGCATCGACCCCACCGACTGGAACCGCAACGACGGATTCTCCCCCGGCGCGATGCTGCTCACCCGGGTGCCCGGGCTGGACCCGACGGTCACCGGGCTCGCCCCGTCCACCGACATCGGGCGCTCGCTCGCCCCGGACGCGCCGATCGTGCTGGTCAACACCCGCACCGGCGAACGGCACCCGTACTGGGCCGAGCTCGACGCCAACGCGGCCGGCGCCCCGGACCGGCAGGCGTTGGTCATCCGGCCCGCCCGCAACCTCGACGAGAACACCCGGTACGCGGTCGGCCTGCGCCACCTGCGCACCGCGACCGGCGCGCCGATCCCCGCCTCGGAGCTGTTCGTCACGCTCCGGGCTCCCGCTCCCCCGGCCGACCCCGCGCTACGCCGCCGGTGGGAGTACGCGCAGCGGGCGGTCGGCGCGCTGGCCGCCGTCGGCGTCGACCCGGCCAGCCTCCACCTGGCCTGGGACTTCACCGTGGCCAGCGAACGCAGTCTCACCGAACGGATCCGGCACCTGCGCGACGAGGCGTTCGACCGGCTGGGCGCCCGGGCGCCGGCGGTGACCGTGGACACCGTCACCGACCACGGCCCCGACCAGGACCCGGACATCCGCCGCCAGGTCACCGGGACGGTACGGGTGCCCAGCTACCTGGACACGCTGTTCGGCCCGCCCGGGGCCCGACTGCGCTACGGCCCCGACGGGCTGCCCGAGCAACGCGACCTGAACACCCAGGTGGCGAAGTTCCACTGCAACATCCCCCACTCGGCGACCGCCGCCACCCCGGCCCGCCCCGCCCTGTACGGCCACGGCCTGCTCGGCTCGCCCACCGAGATCGACTCCCGCAAGCTCAAGCAGTACGCCCGCGAGTCGAACACCATGCTCTGCGCCACCGCGTGGATCGGCATGGCCAGCGGGGACATCCCGAACGTCGTCCGCTCCCTGGCCGACTTCTCGCAGTTCGGCTCCATCCCGGACCGGACCCAGCAGGGCTTCCTGAACTTCCTCTGGCTCGGTCGGGCGCTGATCCACACCCGCGGCGGCGTCACCGGCCTCGACGCGTTCCGGGACGCCACCGGGCCGCTGAGCCGGGCCGGCGACGGTCAGCTCGTCTACCTCGGCAACAGCCAGGGCGGGATCCTCGGCGGGGCGCTCTGCGCGGTCGCCACCGACTTCACCCGCTGCTCGCTGGGCGTGCCGGCGGCCAACTACTCCACCCTGCTGGACCGCAGCGTGGACTTCGACGAGTTCCACCCGGTGTTCCACACCGCGTACCCGGACCCGATCGACAGGCAGCTCTGCCTGGCGCTGGCCCAGATGCTCTGGGACCGCGGCGAGGCCAACGGATACCTGCGCCACCTCACCGCCGACCCGCTGCCCGGCACCCCGGCCAAGCGGGTGATCATGATCGAGGCGTTCGGCGACCACCAGGTGGCCAACGTCGCCACCGAAGCGCAGGCCCGCACCATCGGGGCCCGGCTGCGCACCCCGGCCCTGGCCGCCGGCCGCAGCCCGGACGTCGTGCCGTTCTGGGGCATTCCGGCGGTTCCGGCCCTGCCGTACGCGGGCAGTGTGCTCGTCCCGGTGGACAGCGGCTCGCCCGCCCCGCCGGCCGGCAACGTCCCGCCGCGGGACGGCCTCGACCCGCACGGGCATCCGGCCAACTCGCCGCAGATCCGGGCGATGATCGCGCGCTTCCTCGACTCGGGCGAGCTGGTCGACACCTGCGCGGGAGCGCCCTGCACCGCCCCCGCCGGCTGACCGTCCGACCGGCCCGGGCGGCGGTTTCCGCGTACCGCCGCCCGGGTACCGGACGCGCCATGGAGACGAAGACGGACGCATGGCTGGTCGGTGGCCCCCGGGACGGCAGCGCCCACGACGCGGGCGGCGCGGCCCTGGTGGAGCTGGAGCTCGACGGGCTGATCCACCGGTACGTACGCACCACGAAGCAGCACGACGACGACACCACGGTCTACAACTACGACGGGGCGGTCGCCCCCGACGGAGGCGAACCCGGCGTGGAGGACCCGGCCGCGCGGGTCGCCTCGCCCCGGGCGGACGCCGAGGGGCACGGCGGAAAGCACTGAGCCGGGCCGCCCGGTCGCCTACCGGCGGGGATGAACCGCGGTCGGCCGGGTAAGCCCGGTCGGCCTGGTGGAGGCCGACCACGGTCGCGGCGGACCCGCGACGCCGACGCCCGGGCGGACGGCCGGAAGCCGTCCCCCGGGCGTCACGCTGCCCCGCCGCCGGCGGCGGTGAGCGTCGCGGCGGGCGGGCTCAGCCGCCGGTGATCCAGTTCCAGGCGGACACCACCCACTCGGTCTGCTGCAGGTAGGCGATCCCGACCCCGGCCAGGAAGACTGCGGTCACCGCGTGCGCGCCCCGGGCGCTGCGCCGCACCCGACGTAGCTGGCGCTCCCACACCAGCCGCCCGAGCAGCCGGGACAACGCGAACAGCCCGGCCGCGACCAGGAGCGTCAGCAGGAACGTGACCACCGGGGAGGTGAGGTCCCCCCGGGCGGAGATCGCCCACACGCCCCAGCAGACGAACGCGAACAGCGCGCCTGCGGCGCTCCACTCGGCCCCGTTGCGCCACTGGGCGAGATACCAGCTCAGCGGACGGTTGGGCCCCGCGGAGAACCAGCCGGTCGGCTCACCCCCGTGCAGGTGCTCGTCGTGCTCCACGGTCGGGAACGCCTCGGTACGCCCGGCGCGTGGCCGACCCACCGACGCGACGCCCCGCTGGAAGCCGTCCCGCTGGGGTGGAACCGGGTGGGAGTCCTTCGGCACCTCGACGGTCCGTTCCGCCCACGGCTGTGTCTGGTCTGCCATCTCGTTTCCTCCCTGACGCCGGCCCCGCGGAACGGTCCGTCCCTTCCGAGGGTAGCCAGGCCCCTCATGTCCGCCGCGCGCCCGTCCCCTGCGGTACGGTCGGCTGATGGCGGAGACCGAGCGACGGCGACGGCGGCTGCGACACCCGTCCCCCGGCCCGGAGCGGCCCCGGGCGGGCGCCGCCACGGCCACCGGCGGGGCGCCCGACGCCCCGGCCGCCGCGGTCCGCCGGGGCGGCCCGGAGGAGCGCGACAGTGGCGGCGACCGTGGCCTGCGCGGGCTGGTCGGCTCCGGGACCTCCCAGGTGAGCGTCACCGCTGCGCTGCGGGCCCGTGACGCCAGCCAGCCGACCGGGGCGGACCTCGCCGAGGCCGAGACCCGACTGGTGCTGGTCCGGCGCAACTGGGTGCCCCGGGAGGAGCTGCCCCGCCCCCACCGGTGAGCGCGGCGACGGGGCACGCCCCGTCGCCGGCGGGGTGTCTCAGGGCAGGTCGGGCAGCTTGCCGCCGGTCTCGTACGCGGCCACCTGGCCGATCCGCCGGGCGTGCCGGTCGTTGCCGGAGAACGCGGTGGTGAGGAACGCCTCGACGATCGCCGTCGCCTCGTCCAGGGTGTGCTGCCGGGCGCCGACGGCCACCACGTTGGCGTCGTTGTGCTGCCGGGCGAGCTGGGCCGTGTCGACGTTCCAGGCCAGCGCGGCCCGCACCCCGGGGACCTTGTTGGCGGCGATCTGCTCGCCGTTGCCGGAGCCGCCGATGACGATGCCGAGACTGCCCGGATCCCGCACCACCCGGTCCCCGGTGTGCAGGCAGAACGCCGGGTAGTCGTCGTCGGGGTCGAAGACGTGCGGTCCGACGTCGACCAGCTCGTAGCCCTGTTTGGCCAGGTAGCTGGCCAGGTGCACCTTCAACTCGAAACCGGCGTGATCGGATCCCAGGTAGACGCGCATACCGCGCAGTCTGACAGGCCCCGATCCGCGGCGTCGCCCAGGGCGGCGCCGCGGAGCCGGTTGGTCACACCGGCGGGGGCGTCGACGGGCCGACCCGGGCCCCGCCGGGCAGCCCGACGCCGGTCGGCACGACGGCGCGACGGGTCAGCGCGGCAGCTCCGCCACCACCAGGCCGGCCCGGGCCTTCGGGGTGAACCAGGTGCTCTTGCGGGGCATCTTCTCCCGGGCCAGGTTGACCGCGACGAAGTCGTCCACGGTCACCGGGGCGACGAGGACGGCCAGCTCCGCCCGGCCGGCGTCCACCTCACCGGTCAGCCAGCTCGCCGGGTAGTCCCCGCCGACGTAGGTGATCCGCTTGTCGCCCGGGTCGAGGCCGAGCGCGTCGCGCAGTAGCAGCCGCTCGACCAGCGCGTGGTCGAGGTTCTCCAGGCGTCCGGCCGACCCGTCGTGCGGCAGCGTGACCGCGTACCCCCGGCCGGCGAGCCGGAGATGGACGGTGCCACCGGCCGCCGGCACCTCGACCGGGCCGTCGATCGGGCGCAGTTGCGCGCCGGCCGCGCGGAGCCGGTCGAGCAGCTCGTCGGGCGTGCTGGTCAGCTCACCGACCAGCCGGTTGTACGGCTGGATGGCGACCGACCGGGGTGTGGTGACCACCGCCAGGAAACGCGGGAAGCCGCCCGTCTGCGCGGCCAGGCTGCGGTGGTTGCCGTCGGCCACCACCAGCTCGCCACCGCCGGCGAGGGCGGTCAGCTCGTCCTGCTCCGGGCCGGGGCCGAGCAGCCAGATCGCGTGGGTGCGCCCGGCCTGGTCGGTGTCGGTGGCGGCGGGCGTGCCGGCCGCCTCGGTGGCGGCGGCCAGCCGGGCGTGCAGCTCCTCGCCGGCGCCGGTCTGCAACAGCAGCACCGGCGACAGCAGATGGCCGAGGGTCTCGGCCAGCGCGACCCGCTCCCGGACCTTGGCGATGAAGACGTCCTCGTTGCGGATGACCAGACCCGGCTCGTCCCGACTGGTGGAGATCTGGTCGGTGTCGACCATGGCGAACATGCCGTACGCGGACTCCTCGCCCGGCGCGCTGATCCGGTACAGCACCACCACCTGCTCGGCCGGGGTGTAGCTGCCGTCGGCCTTCGCCTCGGCCAGCCGCGCCGCCGCGGCCGGCAGGGCGTCAAGGAACGACCTGCCCAGACTCTCCGGCGCCCGGTGCGGCATCTCGATGCCGAGGGCACTGTGCGGGTTCGCCCCGATGATCGCGGTGATCTCCGCGTCGTCGGCGAACTCGTCGTAGTTCTGCGCGCCGGTGCCGCCAGTGGTGATCCAGGCCCGGGCGATCGGATGCACGACCGTCATGCCCGCTGACGCTACCGGGTCCACCAGGTGAAAGGAGGGGACCCCAGCCGACGCCCCGGCCGGATCGCGGGTCCCCTCCCCGCCGGTCAGGAGAAGCTGGGCGCCACGTCGCGGGAACGCTTCAGCTCGAAGAAGCCGGGCGTGCCGGCGACCAGCAGCACCCCGTCCCAGAGCCGGCCGGCGGCCTCGCCCTTCGGGGCCGGGGTCACCACCGGGCCGAAGAACGCGACCCGGTCGCCGTCCGGGCCCGGCGCGTGCACGACCGGGGTGCCGACGTCGTAACCGACCGGGTCCATGCCGGCGTGGTGGCTGGCCTTCAGCGCGGTGTCGTACCCGCTGTCGGTGGCCGCCTCGGCGAGCGCCGGGTCCAGGCCGGCGTCGGCCAGCGCCGCGGCGACGGTGCCCGGGTCACGCTCCTGCCCGAGGTGGAACCGGTTGCCGAACGCGGTGTAGAGCTTGCGGAGCACCTCCGGGCCGTGCCGCTGCTCGGCGGCGACACAGACCCGCACCGGCCCCCACGCGCTGCGCATGATCTCCTGGTACTCCTCGGGCAGGTCCCGCCCCTCGTTGAGCACCGCCAGGCTCATCACGTGGAAACGGATGTCCACCGGACGGACCTGCTCGACCTCCAGCAGCCAGCGGGAGGTGACCCACGCCCACGGGCAGATCGGGTCGAACCACATGTCGACGGTGACGCGTTCGGTCACGGTGCATCCCTTCGGACCGGCCACGCCGGCGGCGCGGCGCTTCCCCCCGATCCTCGTACCGACCGCGGCGGCCTGGCAGCAGGAACCCGCCGTGACCTCGGCCACCGGAGGGCCGAGCTGCATGGAAGACTCAATTCCGCTGTCGGTTCCCGCGCGGGACGGGCAAGCTGGCAAGGACGCCGTCAGAGAGTGGGAGACACACAGTGCCGGGAGTGCGTAACCTGACGCAGGTCGAGGCGACCGAACGGGCCCGACTGATCGACGTGACCGGGTACGACATCAGGCTCGACCTGTCGTCGGCGGTGCGACCGGCCGACGGTCACACCTTCAACTCGGTGACCGAGGTCCGGTTCCGCTGCGCCGAGCCGGGCGCGAGCACCTTCATCGAGGTCGCCGCCGAGTCGGTCCGGTCGGCGACGCTCAACGGCGCGCCGCTGGACCTGCGCGAGTGGTCCGCCGAGAAGGGCCTGGTGATCCCCGGCCTGGCCGCCGAGAACACGCTGGTCGTGGACGCCGACTTCGGGTACTCCAACAGCGGCCAGGGCCTGCACCGCACGGTCGACCCGGTCGACGGGGAGACCTACCTCTACAGCCAGTTCGAGACGGCCGACGCGCAGAAGGTGTTCGCCTGCTTCGACCAGCCCGACCTGAAGAGCGTCTACACCTGGCACGCCACCGTGCCGGCGCACTGGCGGGTGGTGTCCAACATGCCGGTGGAGCGGGAGGAGCCCGTCGACGAGGGGCACAAGACCGTCCACTTCACCGAGTCGGCGCGGATGAGCACCTACATCACCGCGCTCTGCGCCGGGCCGTACCACGAGGTGCGGGACAGCCACGACGGCATCGACCTGGGCGCCTTCGTCCGGGCCTCGATGGCGCGGTACCTCGACTCGGACGACCTGTTCCTGATCACCAAGCAGGGCTTCGACTTCTTCCACGAGCACTTCGGGGTGCGGTACCCGCTGCCCAAGTACGACCAGCTCTGGGTGCCCGACTTCAACGCCGGCGCGATGGAGAACTTCGGCTGCGTCACGCACGCCGAGTCGCACTACATCTTCCGCTCCCAGGTCACCGACTACGAGTACGAGCAGCGCGCCAACACGATCCTGCACGAGATGGCGCACATGTGGTTCGGCGACCTGGTCACCATGCGCTGGTGGAACGACCTGTGGCTGAACGAGTCGTTCGCCGAGTGGGCCAGCCACTGGTGCAACACCCACGCCACCCGGTTCACCGACGCCTGGACGACCTTCCTGGCCGTCCGGAAGAACTGGGGCTACCGGCAGGACCAGCTCTCCTCCACCCACCCCGTCTACACCGAGATGCCGGACCTCGCGGCCGTCGAGGTCAACTTCGACGGCATCACGTACGCCAAGGGCGCGAGCGTGCTCAAGCAGCTCGTCGCGTACGTCGGGCTGGAGCCGTTCCTGGCCGGGCTGCGCGCCTACTTCGCCAAGCACGCCTGGGGCAACGCCACCTTCGACGACCTGCTCTCCGAACTGGAGGCCGCCTCCGGGCGCGAGCTGCGCAAGTTCGCCGCCCAGTGGCTGGAGACCGCCCAGGTCAACACGTTGCGCCCGGAGGTGACCGTGGGCGCGGACGGCACGTACGAGCAGGTGGTGGTGACCCAGGAGGCCCCGGCCGGGCACCCGACGCTGCGGACCCACCGGCTCGGGGTGGGTCTCTACGACCTGACCGACGGCCGGCTGGTCCGGCGGGAGCGGATCGAGGTCGACGTGGCCGGTGAGCGCACCGAGCTGACCGCGCTGCACGGCGCCCGCGCGGCGGACGTGCTGCTGCTCAACGACGACGACCTCACGTACGCGAAGCTGCGGCTCGACGCGGCCTCCCTGTCGACCGTGGTGCAGCACATCGCCGGGTTCGAGTCGTCGCTGGCCCGGGCGCTGTGCTGGACCGCCGCGTGGGACATGGTCCGGGACGCCGAGCTGTCCACCCGGGACTACGTGGCCCTGGTGGCCGCCGGGCTGCCGGCCGAGGTCGACGTCAACCTGGTCACCCCGACGCTGCGCCAGGCGGCCAGCGCGTTGACGTTCTACGCCGACCCGGAGTGGGCGCCGACCGGCTGGGCGGAGCTGTCCCGGGCGGCGAAGGCGGCGTTGCGCACCGCCGAGCCGGGCAGCGGCCTCCAGTTGGCCTGGGCCCGGGCGTACGCGTCGGCGGCCCGGTCCGCGGAGGACCTGGCCTGCCTGCGGAGCTGGCTGGACGACACGGACGTGCCGGCGGGGCTGACCATCGACACCGAGCTGCGCTGGACGCTGCTGCACGCCCTGGTCGCCAACGACCGGGCCGGCGCCGCCGAGATCGACGCCGAGCTGACCCGGGACAAGACCGCCAGCGGGGAACGGGAGGCCGCGTACGCGTACGCGCTGGTGCCGACGCCGGAGAACAAGGCCGCGGTGTGGGCGCAGCTCACCGGGGCCGAGGCGCTGCCGAACTGGCGGCACCGGGCCCTGCTCCAGGGTTTCTCGCACCCGGCGCAGGTGGAGCTGACCGCACCGTACCGGGAGCGGTACTTCGCTTCGGTGGCGCAGGTGTGGGCCACCCGGGACAGCGAGCCCGCGCAGGAGTTCACCCAGCTCGCGTACCCGGCGTTCCTGGTGGAGGAGGACACCGTGGCGGCCACCGACGCCTGGCTGGCCGGCGAGGGGCACCCGGCCCCGTTGCGCCGCCTGGTGGCCGAGGGCCGTGACGGCGTGGTCCGGGCGTTGAAGGCCCGCGCCCGGGACGCCCGCAGCGCCTGACCCTTGTGGCGACGTGACCGGGGCGGCGTGGGTGGTGACCTGCGCCGACCCCGGTCGTTACCGTTACGGACGGAGGTGGACCAGATGGCACAGCCGACCTACGAGTGGCATCCGCCCGAGCAGGGCTGGCGCGAGCGGGACCTGCTCGACCTGCCGGCGGACGGGAACCGCTACGAGATCATCGACGGCAGCCTGCACGTGACCCCACCGGCCGGATCCGGCACGGTCGGCCCGGACGACCCGGTCCAGGTGACCGAGCCGTGGCCGATGACCCTCGACCCGTCCGCCTGGCCGCGCTGAGCCGACCGGCCGCGCGTACGACGCGACACCCGGCCCCGCCGTTCGCGGGGGCCGGGTGTCGCGTTACGGGTCGGTGTCAGCCCTTGCCGGCGTGGCTGGCGAGCTGGTCGAGACCGATGATGATCCCGCCGGCCAGGTCGCCGCCGCCGAACGCCGCGACCATGGACAGCGCGGCGAGCTTGGTGTACGTGTCGGGGATCCGCTTGCGGGCCTGCCGGCCGGTGACGATCTCCAACTGGCGCTGGTTCGGCGACACGGCGATCAGCACGGAACGCTCCGGCTCGGCGAGCTGACGGTGCAGCCGCTCGGCGTGCTCACGGGTCGGCTCGTCGAGACCACCGACGAAGACCGAGAAGACCAGGCCGGTGCCCTGGTCGGCGAGGCGCAGCGCCTCGTCGATGCGCAGGAGCTGCCGGGTGGAGAAGGGGCCGTCCAGCACCTCGGGCGGGTTGCCCGCCTCGGTCTGCTGCTCACCAACGGTCACTTGCGCCTCCGGTTCCCCCGGCCGGCGCTTCGATGCCGGCCTGCTCCTGCTTGCGGCTGGTCAGCGCCGGGGCCTGCGCGCCCGCGGCCAGGGCGGTGCCGGCCGAGTCGGCCAACTGCTCCGGGCGGGCGAGGAACCAGACCGGCGTGAAGTCGAAGGGCCGGCCCGGCCGGTAGCGCTTCGCGCCGCCCTGCCCACCACGGCCACCACCGGCGAGAGCCAACCCGGCGATCACCAGCGTCGCCGCCGCCGGGATGCCGACAAAGATCAGCAACGTCTCGGTAACAGACAATCCCAACGCCCCCAGGCGGAAAGAGAGACCAGGCCGACCGGACCGTTCGGACGTCAAGGCGTCGCCCAGATCGACCCCGTCGCTGTTCACGTTAGCTGAGGCCATGGTCCGGCAGCTCGCCGGGTGGCCACCTCGTGGCGGACACGTCACCGCGCCGCGCGGCCGTGCGGGCGCGTCACATCGCCGTGCGGGCGCGTCACATCGCCGTGCGGGCGCGTCACATCGCCGTGCGGGCGCGTCACATCGCCGTGCGGGCGCGTCACATCGCCGTGCGGGCCGACCAGAGTTCGGGGAAGACCACCCGGTCCATGCTCCGGCGCAGCCAGGCGAGCCCGGCCGAGCCGCCGCTGCCCACCTTGGCCCCCATCGTCCGCTGTACCGCCTTGAGGTGCTGGTACCGCCAGTCGCCGAACTCCTCGGCCACCGCCGTGAGCGCCTCGCCGAGCAGCCGGAGGTGGTTGTCCGGCCCGGTGTCGGCGTAGATCTCCACCCAGGCCGCCTCGACCGTGGGATGTGACTCGTGCGACTCGCGCACGTCCCGGTCCAGCAGCTCGGCCGGCAGGTCGAAGCCGTGCCGGGCGAGCAGGGCGGTCACCTCGTCCCACAGGCTCGGCGCGGCCAGGGCGGCCTGGAGCTGCGCGTACGTCTCGGTCTGCCGGCGGAACGGGCGGATCAGCGCCGGGTCGCGCAGGCCGAGCAGGAACTCCAACTGCCGGTACATGGCCGACTGGAAACCGGAGCCCTCACCCAGCAGGTCACGGAACCGGTTGAAGTCCGCCGGGGTCATCCACCGCAGGCCCCGCCAGGCGGCGTTGAGCCCCTCCAGGTGCAGGGCGGTACGGCGCAACGGGGCGAGCGCGTCCCACACCCGGTCGGCGCGCAGCAGCCGGCGGGCCTCACGCAGCTCGTGACAGGTCAGCCCGAAGTACAGCTCCATGATCTGGCTGACCATCAGGAAGGACATCTCACCCGGGTCGCCGCTGAGCGGCTGTTGCAGGGTGTGCAGCGTGCTGGCGTGCACGTACGTGTCGTAGGGCACCCGCTCGGTGAACTCCAGCGTCGGGCGACCACCGTTGCGTGCCGCTCGCGCCACCCGCTGCCGTGGGGTGGCCGGGCGCACCGTGGCGGTCAGGGTGGGCGCCCGCAGGTCCGTCTTCTCCACCTGTGTCTCCCTCCATGAGCCGATAACCTCATGATCCCGCGGTCGGATCCTCCGACGGAATGCCGGAGCAACGGTCCTTCCCCTCCGCCGCCTGTCACGCCGAAGGTCGAACAGCGCAATCGCCTCAGGAAAGGAAAGCCAAGCGTGGACGACATGGACTGGGCGCTGCTACGCGAGTTGCAGGCCGACGCGCGACTGTCGTTCAGTGAGCTCTCCCGCCGGGTGCACCTCTCCCCACCCGCCGTCGCCGAGCGGGTCCGCCGGCTGGAGGAGTCGGGGGTGATCACCGGCTACCACGCCCACGTCGACCTCGCCCGGGCCGGACGCAGCGTCCTGGCCCTGATCAGGATGTCCTGCTACGGCAGCCGGTGCATCCTGCACGACCCGACGGTCGCCCACTGGCCGGAGATCCTGGAGATCCACCGGATCACCGGGGACGCGTGCAGCATGTTGAAGGTGGCGGCCGGCTCGATCGACGCGTTCGAGGCGCTGATCGACCGGCTCGCCCCGTACGGCCAGCCGTCCAGCACCATGGTCCTCTCCACGCCGCTGGGTTGGCGGCCGGTCACCCCGTTCCCCCCGTCCTGACGGCCGCCCGGGTTTGCCGGCCGGGCAGCGGGAATGCAGGGCGGGCGCCCAGCACACCGCCGGTGCCGGGAAGGGGAGGATCATGCGGGCTCACGGATCCGGCCGCGCCGCTTCGGCGGTGGCGGTCATGCTCGCGCTGCTCGGGGCGTTCGTCCTCGCCGCGGGGGCGCCGGCCCGCGCCGGCGACAACGTATTCGTCGAGGTCAACCCGAGCACGGTTCAGGCCGGGAACCGGGTGAACATCCGCGCGAGTTGTGACAACGACAACAACCGCCAGGCGGAGGTCACCTCGGACGCCTTCGGCCGGGTGGTCCTGCGCCCCCACAACGGACGCCCCGACAACGGACGCCCCGACAACGGGCCGGGCGACAACGGCAGCAACGCCGGTCGGGCCGACAGCGGCTTCCTGACCGGCGCGGTGACCGTCCCGGACAGCACCCAGCCGGGTGACTACCCGGTGGACCTGCGGTGCGCGAACGGCAACCGGGCCACGACGGTGCTGACCGTGTTGAACATGACGCAGCCGACCAAGGGCCCGGCCACCGGTGGCGGTGGCGCCGCCGGCGGTCGGAGCACCGGGGCGCTGCTGGTGGTCGGCGGCTTGGTGGTCGCCGCCGTCGCGGCCGGGCTGGGTGTGTTCGGCACCCGCCACGGTCGGCCCGGGAGCCCCTGACCGGGCATGCGTCAGCGTCTGGCGCTGCTGGGCCGGCGAGCGGGACGCGGCCTGGGGCTGATCCGGAAGGTCGCCGGGGAGGCGAGCCGGGCCGGCGTGCAGCTCCTCGACCCTGCCGTCCGGCATGCCCAGGTCGACCCGACCCGGACCCCGACGCCGCCACCGGGAACGCCGCAACCCACGGCCGGAGCGACGGGAGCGCCACCGTCCGGAGCGACGCAGTCCGGAACGGGAGCGCCACCGCCCGGAGCGACGTGGCCCGGAGCGGGGGTGCGGGGCCGGGACGAGCGGCCGGGCCCGTCGCGCCGGTGGCCGGCCCGACGGCTGACCCGCTCCGGCCCGGGGGCGCCGGTGCTGGTGGTCGCCACGCTGATGGCGCTGATCATGGCGATGCTCGGGGTGGAGCACGTCACCGGCACGAGTCTGCT
The DNA here is from genome assembly GCF_027497255.1 of Micromonospora sp. WMMD882. Classification (NCBI taxonomy): domain Bacteria; kingdom Bacillati; phylum Actinomycetota; class Actinomycetes; order Micromonosporales; family Micromonosporaceae; genus Micromonospora; species Micromonospora sp. WMMD882. The sequence continues at coordinate 6,059,442 of NZ_CP114903.1, read as the reverse complement.
GCCGGAGCGGTTCACCGCAGGGCTGCGCCCACCGCCCCGCAAGTTCCCGGTGATGCCCGCCAGCACGCCGGTCGAGCTGGACATCCAGGCGATCGACCTGCGGGCCCCGGTGCACCACGTCGGCCTCGCCCCGGACGGCACGATCGGCGTGCCGGACGAGCGGCGCGCCCACGAGGCCGCCTGGTACGACCAGGGCCCCACCCCGGGCCAGTACGGACCCGCGGTGATCGTCGGACACGTCGACACCTCGACCGGGCCGGCTGTCTTCCACGACCTGAGACGGCTCCGGGCCGGCGACCGGATCGAGGTGGACCGGGCCGACCGGTCGGTGGCGGTCTTCGAGGTGAACGCGGTGGAACGGTTCGCCAAGGAGCGCCTGCCGGTGGACGAGGTCTACGGCGACTTCAGCCGCCCGAACCTGCGGTTGATCACGTGCGGCGGCCGGTGGGTGGGCGGCCCCACCGGGTACGCCGACAACGTGGTGGTTTTCGCCTCGCTGGTGCAGGCCCGTGAGCCGTGAGCCGGGACCGGCGGCCGGCCCGGGCGCCCGCCGTTCGGGCCACCCCGGCCGACTCAGGCCACCGCCTCGCTCTCCCGCAGGTCGAGCCAGTCCGCCCAGCGGGGGTCGGGGGCCCGGTGACCGAGCACGCGCCACGCGGTGCCCCTCGGGGCGGCCGGCAGCGCGTGCAGCCGCCAACCCAGCTCGGCCGGGGTCTTGTCGCCCTTGGTGTGGTTGCAGCGGGCGCAGGCGGCCACGACGTTCTCCCAGGCGTGCCGGCCACCCCGGCTGCGCGGGAACACGTGGTCGATGGTCTCCGCCGGCCCCCGGCAGTACGCGCAGCGCCCGCCGTCCCGGGCGAAGATCGCCCGCCGGGACAGGCCGACGTGGGTGCGGTACGGCACCCGGACGAACCGGGTCAGCCGGACCACCGACGGCACCGGCAGGGCGTCGAACGCGCTGTGCAGAACACCGTCACCATCGGCCACGCAGACCGCCTTGGAGGTGAGGACCAGGATCGCGGCCCGACGCACCGACACGACACACAACGGCTCGTAGGTGGCGTTGAGGACCAACGCGCCGGAGCCAGTCACGGGTCGTATGTCAGGCATCGTGCTCACCCTCCCGGTGCTTCCGTCGAGCCCGATCGCGGCCGACCCCGGGCAGCACGGCACTGACCGCGGTCGACGCCGGAGGGATCACCGACGTTCCGTGCGCCAATCGTCCCTGATCGGACCCCGGATTGCACGTACTAATCCGGGCCCCCTCCCGAAGCTTTTTCCGGCTGTGCGAGGATGGCCGTTTTCGGACTTGTTGATCAAGCAATGCGCACCGGTCAACTCGTTCGTAGCTCCACCGGTCGGGACGCCCAAGGTCGGGGTCGGGCGACCGAGGACCGGGGCCGGGACCGACGGGGTGGGTCGGGCGGCGGGCCCGCAGCCGGGTGCGGTACGAAGACAGACGTGACCGCCGCCGACCCGACGCCGCTCGCCCTGCCCGGCGTGGCCAGCCCCGAGCCCGAGCTCAGCACCGACTGCCGTGCCGACGCGCTCTGCGCCAACGTCTACGAGATCACCGGCTCCACGTGGTTCGCCGAGGGCAGCTACTGGATCCTGCTCAAGCCGCTGCGGATCGCGCTGATCCTGCTGCTCGCCGTCGTCGCCCGGTTCCTGCTGCACCGGGCGATCAAGCGACTGGTCCGCACCACCAGCGACTCCTCGGTGCCCACCATGCTCAAGCCGCTGCGCGAGCGGATCCCCAGCGCGACCACCGGCCCCGGCGAGTTCGTGCCCGAGCGTCGCCGGCAGCGGGCCCAGGCGATCGGCTCGGTGCTGCGCAGCATGGTCACCGCCTTCGTCTTCGGCATCGCCCTGCTGATGATCCTGCGGGAGTTCAGCTTCGACCTCGCTCCCCTGCTGGCCAGCGCCGGCATCGTCGGGGTGGCGCTGGGCTTCGGCGCGCAGAGCCTGGTGAAGGATCTGATCGCCGGCCTGTTCATGCTGCTGGAGGACCAGTACGGCGTGGGCGACACGGTCGACGTCGGCGAGGCGACCGGGGTGGTCGAGTCGGTCGGGCTGCGGGTCACCACGGTCCGCGACGGCCGGGGGGTGCTCTGGTACATCCGCAACGGCGAGATCGTCCGGGTGGGCAACAAGAGCCAGGGTTGGGCGCTGGTCGTGGTCGACCTGCCGATCGGGTTCGCCAGCACCGAGGAGGCCAGCGCGGTGCTGCGTACCGCGGCGGCCTCGGTGGCCCTCGACCCGGACCTGGCCCCCGAGATCGTGGAGCCGCCGGAGGTGCTCGGCGTCGAGCAGGTGACCATCGACGGCGCGGTGATCCGTACGGTGGTCAAGACGAGCGCCGACGGGCAGTTCGCCGTCGGTCGGGAGCTGCGTCGCCGGTTGGCCGAGGCGCTGGAGAACTCCGGCATCACCGCGAAGATCGCGGCGGCACGTTTCTTCCCCGGCGTACCGGCCGGCGTTCCCGCCCCGGGCCCGACGGCCGGGCCGACCACCGCCCCCACCGGGAGGTCGGGCACCGCCACCTGAGCTGCGGCCGTACCGGCCCACCCGGGCTGACCGTCCACCGAGGGGTCGCGATCCGCGCGGCCCCTCGGGTATCGTCCGTTCGTTCAGTCGGAGATGCGACGATCTATCCGTTCACCCTAGCCAGCCTTCAGACGATCGGGCAGAATCCGGGAACGAGCTCCTCCGGAGCGTGATCACGTCCTCGCTGCTCCGTAGATCTGACGACGATTCCCGGCCGGGCCGCCACGAGCGGCCGACCGTCGGGAACGATGGAGGCCACGGTGTCCGACGAGCGACCCCTCCACGAAGGTCCGGCCACCTTCGGTGAAGTGTTCGCCCAGCGCGAGTACCGGGCCGTCCTGACGGCCACCACCCTGTCCTGGATCGGCGACTACATCGCCAAGGCGGCGGTGACCGTGCTGGTCTACCGGGAGACCCAGTCGGTGGCGCTCTCCGCTGCCGCGTTCGCGGTGAGCTACCTGCCCTGGCTGATCGGCGGGCCGCTGCTGTCCACGGTGGCCGACCGCTGCCGCTACCGGTCGGTGATGGTGAACTCCGACCTGTTCCGGATGGTGCTGGTCGCCCTGGTGGCCGTGCCGCACCTGCCGGTCTGGGCGATCCTCGGTCTGCTCTTCGCCACCACCCTGGCCAACCCGCCGAGCCAGGCCGCGCGCTCCGCGTTGATGCCGGTGATCCTGACCGGCGACAGACTGGTGCTCGGTCTCTCCCTGAACAGCAGCGTGGGGCAGGCCGCGCAGGTGGTCGGGTACCTGCTCGGCGCGATGATCGCCACGGCGAACCCGACCACGGCGCTGCTGGTCAACGCGGCCAGCTTCGGGCTGTCCGCGTTGATCGTGCGGTTCGGCGTCCGGGACCACGCCCGGGTGCTGGCCCCCGAGGCACGCGGATCACTGCTGCAGGAGACCGCGGCCGGGTTCCGGATGGTCTTCGGCACCCCCGTCCTGCGGGCGATCGCGGTGCTGGTGTTCTGCTCGATGCTCTTCTCGATCGTGCCCGAGGGGCTGGCCGGCGCCTGGGCCGGCGAGCGTTCCGCCGGCCGGGTCGACGCCGCCACCACCCAGGCGATGATCATGGCCGCCGCTCCGGTCGGCTTCATCCTCGGCGGGCTGATCATCGGACGCGCGGTCCGACCGGCCCGCCGGGTGGCGCTGATCCGTCCGTTCGCCGTCCTGGCGCCGTTGGTGCTGGTGCCCGCCCTGCTCGACCCCCCACCGGCCGTGGTGGCCGGACTCGTCGCGGTCTGCGGCTTCGCGGTCGCCGGGCTGCTGCCGGTCGCCAACGGGTTGTTCGTCCGGGCCCTCCCGGACGGCTACCGGGCCCGCGCGTTCGGGGTGATGGCCACCGGCATGCAGGTGATCCAGGGGCTCGCCGTGATCGTCACCGGGCTGCTCGCCGACCGCTTCTCCATTCCGAAGGTGGTCGGGCTGTGGAGCGCCGCCGGGGTGCTGCTGATGCTGGTCGTGGTGAGCCGGTGGCCGCGCCCGGCGGCCTTCGACGCGGTCATCGCCGCCGCCCGGGTCGGCGCCGCCACGACCCCGCCCCCGACCGCCCCCGCCGCGGCCACGCCAGCGGAGCCCGCCACCGGGGTCACGCCAGCGGAGCCCGCCACCGGGGTCACGCCAGCGGAGCCCGCCACCGGGGTCACGCCAGCGGAGCCCGTCACCGGGGCAGCCACCCCACCGGAAGCGGCCACCACCGCCCCGCCGGAACCGGCGGCCGAGGCTGCCGCGCCGGCCCGACCCGCCGCCGAGCCGGTCCCGCAGGGTCCCGGGGCGCAGTCGCGAGGCGAGGAGCCGCAGACCCGGGGCGAGGGGCCGCTGGGCGGGCGGTGGTCCGGCGGGGGCACCGCCACGCTGTGACCGAGCCCGCACTGCGGGGGCAGCCGCCGCGCCGACCACGCCCACGGGCACCTGGCAGGATGGAACGGTGACTTCCGCAGGCGATTCCGACCGGACGCAGCCGCCGACGACCCTCTTCGCGGCGATCGGCGGCGAGCCCGCCTTCCGCCGGCTGGTGGACGAGTTCTACGCCGGGGTCGCCACCGACCCGCTGTTGCGCCCGATGTATCCCGAGGAGGATCTCGGCCCGGCGGCGGAGCGGCTGACCCTGTTCCTGATGCAGTACTGGGGCGGCCCGAACACCTACTCCACGCAACGTGGCCACCCCCGGCTGCGGATGCGGCACGCCCCGTTCCGGATCGGCGCGGCCGAGCGGGACGCCTGGCTGCGGCACATGCGTCAAGCGGTGGACACGCTCGACCTGCCGCCGGACCTGGCGACGGCGCTGTGGGACTACCTCGAACGGGCCGCGTACTTCATGGTGAACGCGATGGAGGATCCGGCCGTACGCTGAGCGCCCGGCGTCTCGGCGCGGACGGGCCGCCGGGTGACCCGGCGGCGGCCGGCCGGAACGTGTCTCCGGCCGGCATCGCCACGCGCCGTCTCCCGCGCCCTCGGCGCGGGTCACGCCTCAGAGCAGGGCGCCCTCGTCGTGCAGCCAGTCGACGAAGTTCGTCGCGACCGCCGCGCCGCAGTCGAGCACCTCGACCAGCAGCGCGTCGTGCACCCCCGCGCCCAGCGGCACCTGGAGCTCCGCGTAGATCGGCAACTGACCGCGTTCGGTCGGGTCACCGATGTACGCCTTGCAGAACCGGCGGGTGTGGTTCCACTCGTTGACCACCCGGTAGGCCCGGTCGGCCCAGTCCGGCGGCACGGTGGCGTGCGGACGGGCCCGCATCACCAGGATCTCGTCCTCCGGCCCCTCCAGCGTGACCAGCACCGCGTGCCGCTCCCACATGGCCAGCAGGTTGCCGTCACCGTCGGCGAGATAGCGGACGTCGAGCAGGTCGAGCGCCTCGCAGACCCGGCCGAGCGTGACCGGCGCGACGGCCGCCGACATCTCCTTGTTGCGCACCGGCCGGTCGGCGGCGGCGAGACAGTCGTCTCCCGGCTCGCGTGGCGCCGGTGGTCCGACTCGGACGGTGCCTTCCACTGTGATCCCACTTCGACTGTCCGGTTCGCCACCACTGGCGTGACCGGGGCGCCATGACCACCACGGCATCGCTCGTGCACCTCACTCCCCAGCGGATCCGGACGCCTACGGTGCGTTGGACCCGAGGATGGACGGTACCCGGACAGCCGGCATGAAGCACCCCCCCAACGCCAGCCCCGGGACGGAAGAAGGAGCCCGGGTCATCCGTTCGGATGATCACCGGACGGTTTTATGAGAAGATCTGCCACTTTCTGCCACCATACGCCGCCGTACGGTGCCACGAGACCGACCCAGCGATTCGCCAGCCGTACCTGGACCTCCGCCGGGGCGTCCCGG